>NZ_JBWKQM010000002.1:0-416421 GCF_059418745.1 Rhodoferax sp. GW821-FHT07F03 | reverse complement strand
TCTTGGGGTTTGTAGCGGGCCATGGTCGCGATCTCCTTGGTCGGATGGATCGCAAACGTCGTGCCAGGAGTTTTTTTTACAGCTTCAACGAGATACTGAAGCTGGCCAACGCGGTTTTGTAGGAGCTTCGCTTTCGCCCAGGCGGAGCTCAACCGCCGACTGAAGTCTTGAGGGCCTTCGTCGATAAGCATTGCGATGCCTATGGGGTCGAGCCGCTGTGCCAGATTTTGTAGATTGCCCCTTCGGCGTATCGTCGGCATGCGGCGTTGCTGCGCGCACCCCACACGCGCTGTGCTCGGACTCACCAGAGACGAGATGCTGATGCGACAGATTGAATGCGTCTGGCACGCTAATACGCAGGCCTACTTTTCTGCGGTCCGCAAAGCTCCTGGCAACGTGGAAGCCACGAGAACACGAACGGCCTACTGCGACAGTACATGCCAAAGGGCCTGAATATCTCGGGCTTCTCACAGTTTCAACTCAACGCAATCGCGAGACAATTGAACGAAAGGCCGCGCAAGACGCATGGTTTCCATACGCCCGCTGAGATGTTCAGCGAAACTGTTGCATCGACCGGTTGAATCCGCCCTTCCATTCGTGACGCGGGGGAAGTCATCGGCGTTCTGGAGGCTGACATCAAGAATGTGGCCGAAGCAATGGACCAAGTAGCGTCTGCAAGCGCGGAACAGGGCCTGGGCATTTCTCAAATCAACCACGCTATTTCACATCTGGATGTATTGACTCAGCCAAATGCAGCATTGGTAGAAGAGACAACAAGTGCAACTACCCTCCTTAACAATCAAGTTGAAAGTTTGCGAGATATATTGAACTCTTTTGGGGGTGATACTGTTAATACCGTCGTTGAATTGCTCAGTTGAGCGAGGATAAAACAGCGCGTTTTTACACGATACCCAAAAGGGCCAGCTATTTTGCAAAAGGGCTCCGACGCCGCAGTCGCGCAGGGGTCGCATAGTCAGCGGGATTGAAGCTCTGCCTTTGGCCAAGCAACTGGTCGCCGTCTATGCGTTCTGCCAGGCTATCAAGATCGGCGTCCGAGACGCCACATTCGGCGAAGTGCTTGCGCCACCCGCCTACCACCTGAATGACGCGTACGACTTCGGCGGCGGCCTGCGCCGGTGTATAACCAAAAAGCTCGCACTGCGACATGGCATTGGAGAGGGTTGAGTCACGCAAGTCGATTCCGACAATGAACTCCTGGTACCCCTGGCCTGAATTCGTGGTCAGCACGTCATATGCAGGGCTCAGCCGATATCTTCCCTGCCTGGTCGGCGCGACCACCATCAGCGCGTGGTTCTTCTCGTGGTCATCGGTGTTGTCGATAAGAATGTTGAACACCATGCGGCGAAACAGCTCCTGCATGTCGAGCAGGTTGAGGCTCCCTTCGGCTACGCCCGCACGCCGCAGCAGCTGGGCCAGGCCCGGGTAGCCCAGCTCCGGCTCTTGCCCCGCAACGGTCTCGGCGCGCAATGCGGTACCAGCCGAGATGCAATGGATGCGCATAACGCCGTTACGGTCGTAACGGCGCACCGCCAACGCATGCTCACCGACGAGCGATACAACTTTTGTCTCGGCGACTGTGATACCGGCCAACTTGGCAAGTGTCATCGACGCGTGCTCAATAAGCGGAACGTCGATAGGTTCATTGTTGAAAAACTTGATGACCCACTGCTCACCGGCGATTTCGATGAGTGCTTTGGGTTTTGCTCCCCCGAAACTGCCACCAGCGGCCAGCATCTTTCGTTCGATGTCGTTGACCTGTTCCTTGGCGCTGACCTTTCGGACGATTTCACTGAGCTGTTGCGCCTGGGCTAGCCGCGGCAACGGGCTCCTGGGGCGCGGGACGTATGCGTCAGCCGAGGTCGACACTCCAAGTGCACCAAAGCGGTCGTCGCCAGCATAAAACAGGTACTCCATGATGGACAAGCGCGCAGGCTTATCAAGGTATTGGATGACGCGCTCACCCCAGCGGTCAGGTCGGGCGTCATCCACGGCACCCACCGCCATGCCCTTCCATCGCGGCAGCTGTTCGATGTCCACGAGCAATAGATCTTCGCTGATTGGGAATCCACTGGCCAACCAATCAGCACCATACTGAAGGGAGACTCCCTTGCCAGCGTCGACCAACCGGAGCCTGCCCACGTAACGCGGTGCAGCCGGGTCGGAGAGGAACCACAGATACAGGTCGTTGTGTCTCATGCTCCCTGCTTCCTCTGCGCCATCTTCGGCTTATTGGATGCGCCCTTTGGGGCAGTTTCAGCTTCTTTGTTCTGCCGCATCAAGGCGTTTTTCATTTTTGCCTCTGCCGTTGCGCGGACCCTCGCTTTGCCAAGTGCTTCGGCCTGACGCACATCCAGTTCGAGCGCTCCCCGGTCTTCCTGTGGCGTTGCTAACGTCGCCAGCGCCGAGTCGCGGCCAACGAGCCATAGTGCGGTGGCAAGCACGCCCAGGCTCACGCTGGGTTCGCCGGCCTCCAGGCGCAGCAGCGTAGGAACGCTTATTCCAATGCGTTTCGCCCACGTCTTGAGCGACTCCTTGCGGCGAAGCCTCGCCACAGCCAGGTCGGCCCCGAGCTGCGCCAGCGCCGCAACCGTTGATGGCGGCATCTGGGTCAGGGCAGAGGATGCTTTTGTCATAACATATAGTTTATCGTTTATAGCTAGTTCAGTAAACCATATGTTATCCATGTGGTTCGTGTCGCTTGATGCTTCACAGGAGCCGCTTAGTGGCCGTCCCGAGGCGAATCTTGGATGGTCTTGAAGCTAACCAACGGAGCCTCGGCGGACCGCATAGCGTGACCCCGCTCCGAAAACAATAGCCGATCAACACACCTCTTGCTGTGTCAGTAGGTCCGCCGGATTCCCATCGTGAACGAACTGCATACTCTGCCGCCGTAATCCTCCTTAGTTTTGATGAAACTAGTTTCCAGTGCTTGAAATCTCGTGTTGACGTTGGCTGACGAAGTCACGACAGTGACGTCGAGGGTGCGGCTCGCCTCCGGTGTCGCAACGGTGTACCAACAAGGGGAAGTCATGGCGAGATGTCCGTTTGCAAAGTGGAACCCGATCACCAACCCAGCGGGCTGTGGCTGTTACCTGGGTGGCCCGTTCAAAATCGTTCACCACACCACGGAAAGTAATGACGCTGCAGGCGCCATGTCGACGTTCCGCAAGAATGGAGACGACCCGCATTTCACCGTGGATGCCACGACGATTTACCAACACGTCGACACCGACTTCGGATCGATGGCACTGCGTAATGCAAAGGGTGGCGTTGAAACCAATCGAGACTCTGCTATCCAAATAGAGCTAGTCGGGTTTGCGGGTAAGCCCAAAGATGCGCGATCACTCGCACACGTCGCCCGGCTTTGTCGCTGGATCGAGGCCACGCATGGGGTTCCAAGGGTGTGGCCTGGTGGAGCACCACGGCCAGCGATTGGTGGGCAGGATCCTGGCGGCCACGTAAGGGATGCCATGCTGTGGAACACAACGGGGGACACTATGGACACAGCCAGGCTCCGGAGAACACGCACTGGGATCCGGCGTATACGACCGCAGAGGCATCGTATGTGCTTGCCGCTGATTTCAATGAAGCAGGACTAGGTACCACGGTCAATCTGCCCTCCATGGTCGACGCGACGACCGATGCGCCGCCGACGCTAACGGGGCACTTGATAGGAACCATCGCTGCCGATGGTTTCGTCGCATCCATCATGGAAGATCCCGACGGAAGAGTCCATTTCGTAGCTGATGCCGACATTGACGCCGATGACGCAAATGGTCAGAACGCTAAGCCTTGGGCCTACCGGGTCGATGACACAGGTAGCGAATCACTAGCAAATGGAGGCCTGACCATTGTTGGTAACAAAGTGATGTGCAAATTTGGGTGGGCTCGTAGTGTGGTTCTTCTAGATGTCGACAACCAGCCCAAGATCTTCCCCGGCGGAAACATCGCATCGGTTACTTGGTACCGAGACCGTAGCAAGGCGACCTCCGATCCGACGGCCTATGTAGACGCCGAAACTGTCTCCTACATTGTGGTGCCGCCCATCATCGTGCAGCGCACCAAGGGGATCGTGCGCGGCTGCCGCGCAAGGGTGACCTACCGTGGCAAGTCCGTGGACTGCGTGGTCGCTGATCTAGGGCCCACAAACAAGATAGGGGAGATTAGCATTGCGGCGGCGCGGGCGCTTGGAATTACAGCCAGTCCCAGGTCTGGTGGTGTGGCCGGAGCTTTCGTGCAATACGAGCTCTGGCCAGGCCAGAGTGCCCCAGGATTCGAGCTACAAGCGGCATGAAAACTTCGAACACGCCGCGAAGCCGATGCGGTTGAACCATCGCCAGCGAGGTCAGTCGACAAGGTGGCGTTGAGGCGTTTCCAAAGTTTTTAATTTTTGCATTCCGGCAAGCTCTGTCCCGCCACGCGGCAGCTCAGTCATATCGATCGGTATGCCCACTTGGTCGGCCTCTTTTGCGCCCCAACGGCCACGAGATTTGGAAGTTGGGACTGGGCCCGGAGCCCACTCAATGCGACAAAAGCAACAGTGGGTGTAAGTGAGCTGTGCTTACAGGATGTCTACAGATCATCTGGTGATGAGGGGAATCCAATGAAAATAGTGCTGAGCAGACTTCTGCTGTCAACCTTGTTGTTGATACTCGCCGGTTGTGCAAGCGTACACCTGTGAATCCATCTGTTGCCCATACCGAAATCATCACCACTTTCAAGCGGGCGGAGGCAGATGCCGCTCACAAATTCGGATTGATCAAAGCAGCTGCGAAAAAGGGGCCCAAGGCCATCGAAGCTGCCGTCGACGCAGCGACAAAAGCAGCAAAACGCAGGGACTCTTACGCAAAGAAGCTGGATGCCTTGGGTGTGAGTCTCAAGGATTGATGAGTATTCCGCCTATTTCCCTGCACCGGTCCTTGGCGACTTCCCCCAACTGGACCCAACCCGAAGGGCAGGTGCTGGCCCTACAGCATCAGGTGCAGGCGGTCAATGCTGCCGCACCGGTGGAGTCGGGCCTATCACTGAAGAAGATTCGCTTTCGCTACGCGGTCAGTGGCAGCAACCCGCCGTAGAAGCCGCTACCCCACCAAGCGCCGGAATGACGCCCGATAGTCAATCGACTCCAGATGCAGCCTATCCGCCAGCCGCCACATTCAGGATGTAGAACGTGGGTTCCTCACTGAATACAAGCGTCGCAAAAAAGGGGCCAGTAGCCCCTTTTTTTGCAAGCTCTCGACGAACTGTATTTTCCCGTATATAAATACCTCTATCGCTTATGGAATATTCAGTTTGTGCTATAAATTTTATAGCATAAAGCCTCACTCCACCGTCACACTCTTAGCCAGGTTCCGTGGCTTATCGACATCCGTACCCCGCGCACACGCCGTGTGGTACGCCAGCAGCTGCAGTGGCACCACATGCAGCAACGCAGACAGCGCGCCGTAGTGCTCCGGCATGCGGATCACGTGCAGGCCTTCACCGCTGGCGATGTGGGAGTCGGCGTCGGCCAGTACGTAGAGCACGCCGCCACGGGCACGCACTTCTTGTAGATTGCTTTTCAGCTTTTCCAGCAGGGCGTCGTTGGGGGCCACGGCCACGACCGGCATTTCGCTGGTGACCAGGGCCAGCGGGCCGTGCTTCAGCTCACCGGCGGCGTAGGCTTCGGCGTGGATGTAGGTGATTTCCTTGAGCTTGAGCGCGCCTTCCAGGGCGATGGGGAAGTGCAGGCCACGGCCCAGGAACAGCGCGTTTTCCTTCACTGCGAAGTCTTCGGCCCAGGCGATGATTTGCGGCTCCAGCGCCAGCACGGCTTGCAACGCGGCGGGCAGGTGGCGCATGGCTTTCAGGTGGCCGGCCTCTTCTTCCTCGCTCAGGCGGCCCTTGGACTTGGCCAAGGCCAGGGTCAGCAGGAACAGGCCTGCCAGTTGAGTGGTGAAGGCCTTGGTGGAGGCCACGCCGATTTCCACACCCGCGCGGGTGATGTAGGCCAGCTTGCATTCACGCACCATGGCCGAGGTGGACACATTGCACACCGTCAGCGTGTGCTGCATGCCCAGGCTTTGGGCATGGCGCAGCGCGGCCAAGGTGTCGGCGGTTTCGCCGGACTGGGTGATGGTGACCACCAGAGTCTTGGGATTGGGCACCGAGTCGCGGTAGCGGTACTCACTGGCGATCTCCACCTGGGTGGGGATCTTGGCGATGCTTTCCAGCCAGTACTTAGCGGTGCAGCCGCTGTAGTAGCTGGTGCCACAGGCCAGGATCAGCACCGAGTCGATGTCTTTGAAAACGGCTTCGGCGTCGCCGCCGTTAGGGCCTTCAAACAGCCCCGGCACGATGGCGGTCACGCCTTCCAGCGTGTCGCCGATGGCGCGCGGCTGCTCGAAGATTTCCTTCTGCATGTAATGGCGGTAGGGGCCCAGCTCGGCGGCGCCGCTGTGGGCGTGCACGGTCTTGACCACGCGGGTGACGGGCTTGTGGGCCTTGTCCACAATCCAGTACTTGCCCATTTGCACGTCCACCACGTCGCCCTCTTCCAGGTAGACGATCTGGTCGGTCACGCCGGCCAGGGCCATGGCGTCGCTGGCCAGAAAGGTTTCGCCCTGGCCCACGCCCAGGATCAGCGGGGAGCCGGCGCGCGCGCCGATGACACGGTGCGGCTCGTCCTTGCAGAACACGGCAATGGCGTAGCCGCCGTGCAGATGCAACACCGCAGCCTTGACGGCTTCAAACAGATCGCCGTTGTACAGGCTGTCCACCAGGTGGGCGATGACCTCGGTATCGGTCTGGCTGGTGAATACATAGCCCTTGGCCTGCAACTGGGCGCGCAGCTCCTCATGGTTTTCAATAATGCCGTTGTGCACCAGGGCAATACGGCCGGCGCGGCTGGCGGAATCGGCGCCGGGGCCGTGGCTGAAGTGGGGGTGGGCGTTGTGCACGGCCGGCGCGCCGTGGGTAGCCCAGCGGGTGTGGGCGATGCCGGTGCCGCTTTCCAGCTTGTCTTCGCTCACCTGCGTTATCAGCTCGGCCACGCGCGAGGTGCTGCGGGCGCGCCGCAGGGTGCCGGTGTGCTGTGCATCCGGGCCCATGCCTTGCACGGCCACGCCGCAGGAGTCATAACCCCGGTACTCCAGGCGCTGCAGGCCCTGGACCAGGATGGGGACGATATTGCGGGTAGATACAGCGCCAACGATGCCACACATAAAAGACTCCAACAGTTTGTTTGTGCCGGCATGTTAAGCCTGAGCACGAGAAGATTGGTTTCAATATTTCATATTTAATGGAATAATATTTCTTACTAAATTTATTAAGAAATTAAAGTAAAAATTTATTTAATTTATGGAACAAATAGAACTCGATGCGATTGATCTGCGCCTACTGCAACAGCTGCAGCAGGATGCTTCGCTGAGCAATCTGGCGCTGGCGGAGCTGGTCCATGTCTCGGCCCCCACCTGCCTGCGGCGCGTCAAGCGCCTGGTGGACTCGGGCCTGATCGCCAGGCAGGTCGCAATACTGGACAACGACAAACTGGCCACGCAGCTGGGCCACGGCCTGACGGCGATCGTGGAAATCACCCTGGACCGCCAGGGCGACGAGCACCTGGCCGCTTTTGAGGTACGCGTAGCGGCAGACGAGGCCGTGCAGCAGTGCTACCGCGTGTCGCCTGGCCCGGACTTCTGCCTTATCGTGTTTGCCCGTGACATGCCGGACTACCTAGCCCTGGCGCAGCGCCTGTTCACCAGCGACGCGAATGTGCGCAATGTGAAGGCGTTCTTCAGCCTGAAGCGCAGTAAGTTCGAGCCCCGTATTCCCATGGGGTCCGCGGTGTCGCGCAACAGCATTTAAAGAAAAACGGCCGCTAGCGCAGGAACCACCTGCGCTAGCAGCTACGAATTCCGTAGCACAGGTACAGACGTACCTAAGCATCAATTTCTGCACGCGTCGGCACCAGAAATTTCAACCCGGCAGGCAACGCATCTGCTTATAGTGGCAGACAGCCCACCCGCACTGCCATGAATACCCCCACGTTAGAAGACACCGCCCAGCTGCAGACCCGCCGCGCCGAAGTGGCCCAAGCCCTGGCCGCCGCCCTGCCCCGACAGGCCATCCTGTCGCGCCGGGAAGACACCACGCCTTATGAATGCGACGGCCTGACCGCCTACCGCACGCCGCCGCTGCTGGTGGTGCTGCCCGAGACCGAGGCCCAGGTGGTGGCCGTGCTGCAAATCTGCCACCGCCTGCAGGTGCCGGTGGTGGCGCGCGGCGCGGGCACCGGCCTGTCCGGCGGGGCCATGCCGCACCGGCTGGGCGTGACGCTGTCGCTGGCCAAGTTCAACCGCATCCTGGCCGTGGACCCACTGGCCTGCACCGCCACCGTGCAGTGCGGCGTGCGCAACCTGGCCATCAGCGAGGCCGCCGCGCCCCACGGCCTGTACTACGCGCCGGACCCCAGCAGCCAGATCGCCTGCACCATAGGCGGCAATGTGGCCGAGAACTCGGGCGGAGTGCACTGCCTGAAATACGGCTTGACCCTGCACAACGTACTGCGTGTGCGCGGCTACACCGTGGAGGGCGAAGAAGTCATATTCGGCTCCGAGGCGCTGGACACACCCGGCCTGGACCTGTTGCCCCTGGTCATTGGCAGCGAAGGCATGCTGGCCGTGACGCTGGAAGTCACCGTCAAGCTGGTGCCCAAGCCACAGTTGGCGCGTTGCGTCATGGCCAGCTTTGCCGATGTGGAATCGGCCGGCAATGCGGTGGCAGCGGTGATTGCCGCCGGCATCATCCCCGCCGGGCTGGAACTGATGGACAAGCGCATGACCGCCGCCGTGGAAGACTTCGTCCACGCCGGCTACGACCTGGACGCCGCCGCCATCCTGCTGTGCGAGAGCGACGGCACACCCGAAGAGGTGGAAGAAGAAATCACCCGCATGGAAGCCGTGCTGCAGGCCAACGGCGCCACCCGCTGCACCGTCAGTGTGGACGAGGCCCAACGCCTGAAGTTCTGGAGCGGGCGCAAGAACGCCTTCCCCGCGTCGGGCCGCATCAGCCCCGACTACATGTGCATGGATTCCACCATTCCGCGCAAGAAGCTGGCCGAGATCCTGCGCGCCATCGAAGCCATGGAACAGCAATACGGCCTGGCCTGCGCCAACGTATTCCACGCCGGTGACGGCAACCTGCACCCGCTAATCCTGTTCGACGCGAACGACCCCGACCAGATGCACCGCTGCGAACTGTTCGGCGCCGATATTCTGGAAACCAGCGTGCGCCTGGGCGGCACTGTGACGGGCGAGCACGGCGTGGGCGTGGAAAAGCTCAACTCCATGTGCGTGCAGTTCAGCGCGCCCGAGCGTGAGCAGATGCTGGCCGTGAAGCGCGCCTTCGACCCGCTGGAGCTGCTAAACCCCGGCAAGGTCATCCCTAGCCTGCAGCGCTGCGCCGAGTACGGCAAGATGACCGTGCTGCGCGGCATGCTGCCCTTCCCCCATTTGCCGAGGTTTTGATGGCCCACACCGACACTGCGCTGCAGCACCTCATAGAGCGGGTGCAAGCCGCCCACGCACACAAGACAGCCCTCAACATCCAAGGCGGCAATAGCAAGGCCTTTTACGGCGAAAAGCCGCACGGCGAGCCGCTCAGCATGCGCGACCTGGCGGGCATCAGCAGCTACGAGCCCAGCGAGCTGGTCGTCACCGCGCGCGCCGGCACCCCGCTGGCCGAGCTGGAGGCCGCTTTGGCCGCCAAAGGCCAGTGCCTGCCCTTCGAGCCGCCGCGCTTTAACGCCCACGGCACGGTCGGCGGCATGCTGGCCGCCGGCCTGTCCGGCCCCGCCCGCCCGCATGTGGGCATGGTGCGCGACTACGTGCTGGGTGCCACGGTGCTCAACGGCAAGGGCGAGTTGCTCAGCTTTGGCGGCCAGGTGATCAAGAACGTGGCCGGCTACGACCTGTCACGCGCCCTGGCCGGCTCCATGGGCGTGCTGGGCATCATTTGCGAGGTATCGCTGAAGGTGCTGCCCACGCCGCCCGCCAGCGCCACCCTGGTGTTCGAGATGGACGAAGCCACGGCCCTGCAGCAGCTGCACACCTGGGCCGGTCAGCCCCTGCCATTGAACGGCAGTAGCTGGCATGCGGGCCACCTGCATCTGCGCCTGGCCGGTGCCCAGGCCGCCGTGCGCGCGGCCTGCCAGCGCCTGGGCGGCACGCTGCAGGAGCCCGAAATGGCCGCCACCTGGTGGCAGCTGGTGCGCGACCAAGGCCACCATTTCTTCCAACTGGATGCTGCGCACCTGGCGCGTGGCGAGGAGCTGTGGCGCATCTCCGTACCCGCCACCACGCCGCCGCTGGACTTGCCGGGGCAGAGCTTCATCGAATGGGGCGGCGCCTTGCGCTGGCTGCGCGGCTTTGCCACGCCCAAGCAGATACGCGCCGCCGCAGCCCAGGCCGGCGGCCATGCCACCTTGTTCCATGCCGACCACCGGCACGATGGCGTATTCACCCCGCTGTCGGCGCCACTGCAGCGCATCCAACGCGCGCTGAAAGCCGCCATGGACCCGGCCGGCATCTTCAACCCTGGCCGTCTGTATCCAAACTTGTAATGCAAACCCACCTCAGCCCCGAATTCAAGAACACTGCCGACGGCCAGGCCGCCGAGGCGATTCTGCGCAAATGCGTGCACTGCGGCTTCTGCACTGCCACCTGCCCCACCTACCAGCTGCTGGGTGACGAGCTGGACGGCCCGCGCGGCCGCATCTACCTGATGAAGCAGGTGCTGGAGGGCGCGGAAGTTACGCGCAGCACCCAGCAGCACCTGGACCGCTGCCTGACCTGCCGCAACTGCGAATCCACCTGCCCCAGCGGCGTGGAATACGGCCAGCTGGTAGACATAGGCCGGCGCATTGTGGACGAACGCGTGGAGCGTCCCGCCACCGAGAAGGCCGCCCGCTGGATCTTGCGGGAAGGCCTTACATCCCCGCTGTTCGCCCCGGCAATGCAAGCCGGCCAGGCGCTACGCCCGCTTCTGCCGCAAGCCCTAAAGAACAAGGTGCCCCAGGCCACACCGGCCCAGCCCTGGCCCACACGCGAACACGCGCGCAAGGTGCTGGTGCTGACGGGCTGCGTGCAGCCGGCGATGATGCCCAACATCAACAGCGCCACCGCTCGCGTGCTGGACGCTGCCGGCATCCAGACGCTGGTGGCGCCCAGCGCCGGCTGCTGCGGGGCCATCCGCAGCCACCTGGGCGACCACGGTGGCGGCCTGGCCGATATGCGCCGCAATATCGACGCCTGGTGGCCGCTGGTGGAAGCCAACACGGTGGAGGCCATCGTGATGAATGCGTCCGGCTGCGGCGTGATGGTGAAAGACTACGGCCACGCCCTGGCCGCCGACCCGGCCTATGCGGCCAAGGCTGCACGCATCAGCGCACTGACGCGCGACCTGAGCGAGCTGCTACCTGATTTGGTGACTGCACTTCAAGGCAAGCTGCGGCCCGGCACCCAACAACAACTGGCCTTCCACCCGCCCTGCACACTGCAGCACGGGCAAAAACTACGCGGCGGGGTGGAAACGCATCTGGGCGCGCTGGGCTTCAAGGTGCAGCTGACGCAAAGCGAAAGCCATCTGTGCTGCGGCTCGGCCGGCACCTACTCGGTGCTGCAGCCCACGCTGGCCACCCAGCTGCGCGACCGCAAGCTGGGCCATCTGGAGCCGCTGGGTGCGCAAACCATCGTCTCGGCCAATATCGGCTGCATCCAGCACCTGCAAAGCGGCACCAGCACGCCGGTGAAGCACTGGGTGGAGGTTCTGGATGCCGCTCTGGTTTACGAATGAAATAAGCCTCCAGCGCAGGTAATACCTGCGCAAGCAGCTATTCAAAATATAGCAACTACTCTGCCAGGCTGGTAGCGACGCTGATTTCGCCCTCCAGCACCCGGTGGATGGGGCATTTGTTGGCGATCTCCAGCAGCTTGGCACGCTCCTCGGGCGTGATGTCGCCTTCAATGTGCAAGCTGCGCTGCAGCGCGTAGCGGACCTTGCCGTCCTCGGTCTTGCTCTCGGTGTGGCTGATATCCACGCGCAGGTCGGTCACGGCCAGCTTGCGGCGGCGGATGTACAGCTCCAGCGTCAGGCTGGTGCAGGCGGCCAGGGCCGAGTCCAGCAGGTCGTGCGGGTCGGGCCCCAGATCGTCGGAGCCCAGGGTGGCGTCCACATCGGCGCTCCAGCTGTGGCGGCCATTGGTCAGGGTGGTAAGCGCACCGAACGGGCGGTGCAGGCGGGATTGGATGGGCATGGGGTTCCTGGGTGGCTTGAAGCAGCCACTTTAGCCCATTGCCCACCCGGCACGCCCCCCGAAAAATCAAGCCAAATTGCCTTGGCACACGTACTTCAGGTGCATGTATTCAGCCAGACCGTGGGTCGAACCCTCGCGGCCGTAGCCAGACTCTTTCACGCCGCCAAAGGGCGCCGCCTCCGCCGCCAGCGCGCCTTCGTTGATACCGACGATGCCGCACTCCAGCGCCTCCGCCAGACGCCAGATGCGCCGCACGTCGCTGGAATAGAAGTAGGCGGCCAGCCCGAACGGCGTGGCATTGGCTGCGGCCAGAACTTCGGCTTCCGATGTAAAGCGGGTGATCGGCGCCACCGGCCCAAAGGTTTCCTCGCACGAGCAGTCCATGCTGGCCGTCGCTTCCACCAGCACGGTGGGCGCGTAGTAGTTCGCCCCCAGCGTCACCAGACGTTGACCGCCAGCCAGCACACAGGCACCATTGGCCACTGCGTTCTGCACGTGGCGCTCGATCTTTTCGACGGCACGGGCGTTGATCATGGGGCCGATCTGCGACGCGGCGTCGGTCGCCGGACCGACCACCAGCGCAGCCACACGTGCGGCCAGCTTCTGGGCGAAGGCGTCGTGCACGCCGGCCTGCACATAGATGCGGTTCGGGCACACGCAGGTCTGCCCGCCATTGCGGAACTTGGACACCATCAGGCCCTCGATGGCCGCGTCGATGTCAGCGTCGTCGAACACGATGAAGGGTGCGTTGCCACCCAGTTCCAGCGAGAGCTTCTTGAGCGTGTCAGCCGAGCGGCGCGCCAGGTGTTTGCCCACCGGGGTGGAGCCGGTAAAGGTGACCTTGCGCACACGCGGGTCGTCCAGCCACACATCGACAACCTCGGGGGTGCGCTCACGCGAGGCGGTGACGATGTTCAGCACGCCCGGCGGAACGCCGGCCTCCTGCGCCAGCTTTACCAGCGCGAGCGATGTCAGCGGCGTGTCCTCGGCCGGCTTGCAGACCACGGTGCAGCCCGCCGCCAGGGCGGGCGCGATCTTGCGGGCGATCATGGCCGCCGGAAAGTTCCACGGCGTGATGGCCGCAATCACGCCCACCGGCTCCCTGAAGGCGAACATACGGCGGCCCGGCACCGGCGCGGGGATGATGTCGCCGCCAGCACGGGTGGCCTCTTCGGCAAACCATTCCACGTAGCTGGCCGCATACAACACCTCGCCCTTACCTTCGGCCAGGGGCTTGCCCTGCTCGCGTGAAATCAGCCGCCCCAGATCTTCCTGGTGGGCCAGGATGAGATCGTTCCAGCGCTTGATGACCTGCGCACGCTGCTTGGCCGGCACGGCGCGCCAGGCGGGAAAGGCGGCCTGGGCGGCATCAACTGCAGCCCTGGCGTCGGCGGCCGAACCATCGGGCACGCTGGCAAACACCAGGTTGGTGGCGGGATCGCTCACCTCCAGGCGGCGACCATCGCTGGCTTCGCACCATTCGGTGCCTATGAGTTGGCGACCAGGCAGCAGGTCCTGGCGTTGAAGTGTCAGTGGCATGGAGGTATAGGATGTGAAAGTAAGAAGAGATCAGGCGGCGGCAACATGCTCGGCAATGGCGATGCCAACCTCGGTGGTCGAGGCCGTGCCCCCCAGGTCCGGCGTACGTGGCCCGCTGCGCAGCACGTCTTCGATGGCACGCACGATCGCGTCGTGCGCGGCGCGGCCCACACCTTCGCCATGGGTCAAAAAGTCCAGCATCAAGGCACCCGACCAGACCATGGCGATCGGGTTAGCGATGTTCTTGCCGTAGATGTCAGGGGCCGAGCCGTGCACGGGCTCGAACAGCGAAGGGAAGCTGCGCTCCGGGTTCAGGTTGGCCGATGGCGCCAGGCCGATGGTGCCGGTGGTGGCGGGGCCCAGGTCGGACAAGATGTCGCCAAACAGATTGGTGGCCGCCACCACGTCGAAGCGGTTGGGCTGCAGCACGAAGCGTGCGGTCAAAATGTCAATGTGCTGCTTGTCCAGCACCACCTCGGGGTAGTCCTTGGCCACCGTTTCCGCGCGCTGGTCCCACCAGGGCATGCTGATGGCAATGCCGTTGGACTTGGTGGCCAAGGTCACATGCTTGCGGGGCCGGCTTTGCGCCAGATCGAAGGCGAAACGCAGCAGGCGGTCCGTCCCCTTGCGCGAGTAAACCGACTCCTGAACCACGATCTCGCGGTCGGTCCCCTCGAACATGATGCCGCCCAGCGAGGTGTATTCACCCTCGGTGTTCTCGCGCACCACGTAGTAGTCGATATCGCCCGGCTTGCGGCCGGCCAGCGGACAGGGCACGCCCTCGAACAGGCGCACCGGGCGCAGGTTGATGTACTGGTCGAACTCGCGGCGGAACTTGAGCAGCGAGCCCCAGAGCGACACGTGGTCGGGCACGGTGGCCGGCCAGCCCACGGCGCCAAAGTAGATCGCATCGACGCCCTTGAGCTGCTCTTTCCAGTCGTCCGGCATCATCTGGCCGTGTGTCTGGTAGTAGTCGCAGCTGGCCCAGTCCATGGTGCGGCACTCCAGTGAGAAACCGAAGCGCTCGGCGGCGGCCTGGACCACGCGCAGACCTTCGGGCAGTACCTCCTTGCCGATGCCGTCTCCGGCGATGAGTGCGATGCGAAAGCTAGGTTCCATGGCTATCAGGTCCTTGTGAAGGTGGGGCTTGTCATTCAGGCCACAGCGCGCCGTTGATCCATCTCATCGAGCCAGCCGCGCCGAAGCTCGGGCACCGAGCGTTCCAGCAGTTCGTAATACGGATGGTGCGGGCCGCGGTTGTAGTCAGCGCGGGCAACTTGCGCGAGCTTGTGGCCGTCCTTCATGACGACGATTTCATCGCAGACCGCGCGCACGGTGTGCAGATCGTGGCTGATGAACAGGTAGGACACGCCGAGTTCACGCCGCAGCTCGGCGATCAGGTCGAGCACAGCAGCGCCAACGACGGTATCCAGCGCCGAGGTCACCTCGTCGCAAAGAATGAGGTCAGGGTCGGCAGCCAGCGCGCGCGCCAGGTTCACGCGCTGCTTCTGCCCGCCCGAGAGCCCACCGGGCAAACGCGCAGCCACGGTGTGCGGCAGCTTGACCAGATCCAACAGCTCGCGGATGCGCTTTTGCAGTGCCGCTCCGCGCAGGCCCTTGTAGAACACCAAAGGCCGCGCCAGGATGGTCTCGATGGTCTGCGAGGGGTTGAGTGCCGTGTCGGCCATCTGGAAGACGATCTGGATCTGGCGCAGCTCTTCCTTGCTGCGCTCGGTGAGCGTTGGTGCCAGCTCGCGGTTCTGGAAGATGATGCCGCCGCCGCAAGGCTTGATCAGCCCGGCCACAGCGCGCGCCAGCGTGGTCTTGCCAGAGCCCGATTCGCCAATCACCCCGATGGCCTGGCCGCGGTACAGCTTGAGGTCGATGTTCTGCAGGATCAGCTTTTCGGGCTGGCCCTGGAGGTCGGTGGGGCCATAACCAGCCGAGAGGTCGTGGATGTCCAGCAGCAGCTCGCTGCCACAGCCTTGCGGCGACACCCGGGGCGCAGGACGCGCCGCAGCCAGCAGGCTTTGGGTATAGGGCTGGGCTGGCTGGCTGAGGATGTTTTCGGTCGCGTTGATTTCCTGCATCTGCCCGTTGCGCAGCACCAGAATATGGTCGGCCATCTGGGCCACGACGGCCAGGTCATGGCTGACGTAGACCGCCGTGGCACGGCGCTCGCGCACCACACGGCGGAAGGCGCGCAGCACCTCCAGCTGGGTGGTGACGTCGAGCGCGGTGGTTGGTTCATCGAGTATGACCAGGTCTGGGTCGGTGATCAGTGCCATCGCCGCCATCACGCGCTGCAGCTGCCCGCCGGACACCTGGTGCGGATAACGCGCGCCAATGGTTTCGGGACTGGGCAGCGCAAGCTCTCTAAACAGCGCCACGGCCTTGGCTTCGGCTTCAGGCCGCTTCATGAGGCCGTGGATGAGCGTGGGCTCCACCACCTGGTCCAGCAGCGTGCGCGAAGGGTTGAAGGAGGCCGCCGCACTTTGAGCGATATAGGACACGCGGCGCCCGCGCAGGGTGCGCTGCCCGGCTGCGTCCAGCGTCAACACGTCCACATCGCCGATGCGCACGCTACCGCCTGCAATAGTGCAGCCGCTGCGGGCATGGCCCATCAGAGCCAGCGCAGTGGTTGTCTTGCCGGAACCGGACTCGCCAATCAGTGCCAGCACTTCGCCCGGTTGAATGGAGAAGCTGAGATGGTCCACCAGCGTCTGGCCACCTGCGGTGATGTGCAGGTCTTTGACAATAACAGGCGCGCCCATCAGTGTGCTCCCCGGCGGCGTTCGCGGGCCGCACGGCCCGGCAGGTTGTCGATAACCAGGTTGACAGCGATGGTCAGGCTGGCGATGGCCAGGGCCGGAGCGATCACCGAGGCACCTGCATCGGGCAGCGCACCGATGTTCTCGCGCACCAACGAACCCCAGTCGGCGGCTGGCGGCTGTATGCCCAGGCCGAGAAAGCTCAGGCCTGCCAACAACAGCACCACGTAGACGAAACGCAGCCCCAGGTCGGACAGCATAGGGCCCAGGATGTTGGGCAGAATTTCACGCAGCATGATGTAGAGCGAGCCCTCGCCGCGGGTGCGTGCCACCACCACGTAATCCAGCGCATTGATGTTGACTGCCAGCGAGCGGGCAATGCGGAAGGCGCCGGGGATATAGATGATGGCGGCCGTGGCCACCAGCATGGCCACCGAGGAACCGAACCCCGCCACCATGATGAGCGCAAACATCTTGCTGGGTATGGCAGTGAGGGTGTCCAGTCCACGGCTGAGCATGGCATCCAGCGCCCTGCTGCCGCTGGCGGCCAACAGGGCCAGCACGGTTCCCACGCCGCTGGCGAACAGCGTAGCGATCAGGGCTACGCCCACGGTGTAACGGGCGCCATTGACCACGCGCACCAGCATGTCGCGGCCAAGATAGTCCGTCCCCAGCCAATGCGCGGCACTGATGGGGGCGAAAACGGCATTGCTGCCGGAGCCGGCAAGCTCTCGCGACAACATCGCTGGGCCGAACAATGCGGCAAGCATCCAGATGGCCAGCACCGCCAGGCCCACCAGACCAGATAAACCGAACCCGGATAGCCAGCGTCGACAAGCGCCGCGCGGGGTGGCCACGGGAGGAGCGGTCAAGGTTTGCACAACAGGTTCCATGGGGTATCGCTTATGTGTTGGGGGCGTTGAGGGGATATCGCAAAGAGATGCAAGCCAGGTACAGGCTACTCAGAGGTGGCGCAGGCGGGGGTTGGCGACGATGCCGCACACATCGGCCAGTGTCACCAGGATGAGGTAGCCGGCACAGAAGATCATGGCGCAGGCCTGCACCAGCGGCATGTCACGCTGGGCGACTGCGTCCACCATCAGCTTGGCAATGCCGGGGTAGTTGAAGATGGTCTCGACAATAATCACGCCGCCCAGCAAATAGGACAGGCTGAAAGCCACGGCATTGGCAATCGGACCGATAGCGTTAGGCAGCGCATGGACCATCACCGTGCGCAAGGGCGAGGCCCCCTTCAAACGCACCATTTCGATGTAGGGCGCTTCAAGCTGGTCGATGACCGCAGCACGGGTCATACGCATCATCTGCGCGATGATCACGCAGCACAAACTGAGCACCGGCATCGCAAAGGCACGCAGCATCTGCCCTATGGATTCGATATCACTCGCATAAGACAGCGCAGGTAGCCAATGCAGTTTGACCGCGAAGACGAGCACTGCCAACGTGGCAACCAGAAACTCAGGCACCGACACCACGCCGACGGCCACGGTAGACGCAAACCGGTCGAACCAGGAACTGCGCCATACCGCCGAAGAGATACCCAATGCCAGAGCGATGGGAACCGAGAAAACGGCGGTCACGGCCGCCAGCAGCAGCGAATTGGGCAGGCGGCTGGCGACCAGCTCACCCACGGGCATGCTGGTCGTTGCCGAGGTACCAAGATCGCCATGCAGAACGCCGCCCAGCCAGTGGATATAGCGCAACGGGGCGGGCACGTCCAGACCCATCTGCGCACGCAGCGCGGCCAGGGCCGCTGGGGTCGCATCCTGACCCAACTGCTCCTGCGCGGCGTCTCCGGGTAACACGGCAGTGATCGCAAAGACCAGCGCTGAGACGGCCAGCAAGGAAAGCAAGCCAATGGCAATGCGCTGGCCGAGCAGCTTGAGAATCAGGGCATTCATATCAATCTTTCAGGTACAGCAACCTGCCGCCTGCACAGCACTTGCAAGAAATGGGCACACTGTGGCGGGCGGTCATGTCCGTGGCTATTCAGGCCATCACGCAGCGCTTATGCGTCCAGCCAGACGTGCTCGGCAAAGGAGAAACCCATCAACCCGCCCAGCGGCCGGGCTTCCAAGCCCTTGACCTTGGAGCTGTAGGCGTCAATGCTGGCAATGAACATGGGAATGCCGATGCCGGACTCCTGGTGGATCAAGGTTTGCATGTCGGCGTACTGCTGTTTGCGCTTGGCCAGGTCGGTTTCGGCACGCGATGCCAGCAGCAGTTGGTCGAACTTGGGGTTCTTCCAGCGCGACTCGTTCCACTGCGCGTCGGACTGGAAGAACTGTGTCAGCAAGGTATCGACGCTGGGCCGGGTGTTGATATTGCCGAAGCCAATCGGGCTGCTGAGCCAGTGGTTCGACCAATAACCGTCGGACGGCATGCGCTTGACATCCAGCTCTAGGCCGATGCGCTGACCCGTTTCCTGCATCAGCAAGGCGATCTCGGTGGAGTAAGTGGCCGCAGGCGAGGTCACGACAGGAATTTTTCCGCTCACACCCGATTTCTGCAGATGGAACTTGGCCTTGTCCAGGTCCATGGTCCGCTGCGGCAGGCCTGCGAAGTAAAAGCGGTTGGTCGGGTCCACAGGCTGGTCGTTGCCGACCGTTGCATAGTCCAGTGCAATGGTCTTCTTCATCTGCTCGCGGTCCAGCATGTACTTCATGGCCATGGCGAAGTCAGGGTTGGTACCCGGGCCCAGGTCGCGGCGCATGATCAGGTCGGTGTATTGACCGGACTGCGACGTCAGGATGTTGAAACCCGGTGTGCCTTTGACACGTGCGACAGCGCGCGGATTGACGCCGTTGATGAGATCCATGCCACCGGACAGCAGCGCATTGAGCCGGGCACTCTCGTCGCCGATACCCACAAATTCGACCTCATCGAGGTAAGGTTTACCGGGTTTCCAGTAAGACTCGTTACGGACCACGATGGAGCGTATGCCAGGCTTGAACTCCTTGAGCTTGTAGGGGCCTGTGCCAATGCCCGCGGCGAAGTCGGTCGTGCCGTCTTTGACGATGTGGAAGTGGAAGGTAGCGACGATGGTCGGCAAATCGGCGTTCGGCGCCGTCAGCACGATTGTGACCTCGTTCGGACCGGTGGCCTTGACGCTTTCGATCTGGTCGGCCAGCACCTTGGCCTTGGAGGCCGTGGCCGGGTCCTTGACGCGCATCACCGAATACACCACGTCCGCTGGCGAGAGCGCCTTGCCGTCATGGAAGGTCACCCCCTTGCGCAGCGTAAAGACCCAGGTCTTGGCATCGCGGGTGGTAAACGACTCGGCCAGGGCTGGCTGCGGGGTGAGGCTGGCGTCGAGCACGGTCAAGCCATTGAAAAGCATGGTGCTGCGGCAGTAGTCGGCCTGGTTGGATTGCTTGGCCGGATCCAGCGTGTCGGTAGCGGCTGTCTGCTCCCCCGAGACACGAATACGCCCACCCTTGCGTGGTGTCTGCGCATGGGCAGACATCGCGAAGGTGGCTGCACCACCAGCCAGGGTGGCCTGCATACCGCCCGCCATCAGCATGGTGAGCACATCGCGGCGCGAAGCTCCGCGGCGCAGGGACTCCATCACGCGGACACTGTCTGTGGGATGGACAAGACTATCGAACTGATTGCGGCTATTGCTCATGGGGATGCACTCCTTCTAGAACGGTGAATGGGGGAGTAAATGACTCAAAGACCGACGACGCCAGCCAGGCCGCCGATGTCCTGGATCTCGGTGTAGCCATAAGCCGGATTGCCGGGGCCATGGCCACGATTGACGAACACCTTGTTCACAATGCCGATGTCTGCGGCCGACATCAAGTCGTAGCGCAGGCTGGACGAAACGTGCAGCACATCCTCCGGGTTGCAGCCCAGCGAGTCGAACATGAACTCAAAAGCGCGCAGCCGTGGCTTGTAGGCCTGGGCCTGCTGGGCGGTGTAGACACGGTAGAAAGGCGCACCCAGCATGGCGACGTTCTTCTGAATTTGAGAGTCGTCGGCATTGGAGAGAATCACCAGCGGGATCTCGTGCGCAACCTTGGACAGGCCTGCCGGTACGTCTTCATGCGGTCCCCAGGTCGGAACGGCGTCGTAGTATTGCTGCGCATCGCTATCCAGGTACTGGATCTTCCAGGCCTTGCACAGACGGCGCACGGCATTCTTCAACACGGTCTCATAAGGCTTCCAGTCACCCAGAACCTCATCGAATCGATAGCTGGTGAAGTCTGCAATGAACTGCTCCATACGATCGGCCGGAATACGGTCCGCAAAAATGACCCGGGTCATCTCGGTCATACGGAAGCGCGTGAGCGTGCCGTAGCAGTCGAAGGTGATGTACTTGGGACGAAAAGCCATGGTTGCTGATCCTTGATGTGCCGGTGTCCGACCGGAAACGGGTTGCGGCATAACTGATTTCCGCGACGTCTTGATGTGAAGTAATTGAATCACGCAAGCTCACAAGGGTTGTATGGAAATGGCTGGCGTTTTGATCCCAAGCTGCTGTTTGAAGTAGGGAGCGCGGCATGGCGTGCGGTTCGCACCGCATGCGTGCGGTATGCACCGTGGTGTGCTGCGGCGCATCCACCCGGCACGCTTTTGAAGCAAGGCTAGAGCAGGTTAGTCCTGCCACCCAGACTTGCTAAATAGCCGGCTGCGGTACGCCTGCTGCATCGCACCGCCACCGTACCCGGCACCAGACAAACAGCCGCAGCATATGTATGCGTAAGCCGGGCTGCAGCGGCAGCGAATTGCAAAGCGCCGGGCCGCCACAGAAGATGCTTGCGAGTTGCAGCAACATGCATCTTGACTCTGGCGTAGTGCATCGATGTCGGTCAAGATCGGTGCACTCCCATGTTTGCAAGAGAGATTTCCCGTATGCCCTTATCTTCCCCTTCCGACATCGCCGAAGACCGCGTGGTCTTCAGGGCGATGACCAACGACGACATCGAGCAGGCCCACGCGCTGTCCGCCGAACTTCGCTGGCCGCACCGCCCGACCGACTGGGCACAAGTCTTTGAACATGCTGAAGGCACGGTGGCTGAACAAGGCGGCAAGATCGTGGGCACCGCACTGCGCTGGCGCTGGGGCGCGCAACATGCGTCGCTGGGGTTGATCATCGTGAGTCCGGCGTGCCAGGGCCGCGGCATAGGCCGCCAACTGATGGACGCCCTACTCGACGGGCTGGACGCACATAGCGTGCTGCTACAAGCGACCGAAGCCGGCCGCCCCTTGTATGAAAAAATGGGCTTCAAGGTCACTGGCGGAGTGCGCCAGCACCAGGGCCTGGCCAAGCCGACGCCGCTGATCGAGCTACCCCCGGGTTGCCGCCTGAGGCCTGCGGGTCAAAACGAACTGGCCGCACTGCAATCGCTGGATGCAACTGCGCGTGGCATGCCCCGCCCCGCACTGATAGAAGACCTGCTGGAACGGGCAGAAGCCTGTGTGGTGCTGGACTGCGAACAAACACCACGAGGCTTCGCCATGCTGCGCCGCTTTGGTCGTGGCCACGTCATCGGGCCGGTAGTCGCCCCTGACGTGGAAGGTGCCAAGGCGTTGATCGCCCACCTGGCCGGACAAAACGCCGGCCATTTCACCCGCATCGACGTGGATGCCAACGCGGACCTGGGCGACTGGCTGACCGCCATCGGCCTGGCGGAGGTCGATGCACCGACAACCATGGTGCGCGGCACACCACTACCAGTCACCAAAGGCGGGCCGGTACTCTTTGCTATCACAACCCAGGCCATCGGCTAAGGACCGGAATGCACGCATTCAGCTTTGTCTACAAGTCCGATCCGGTACGCGGTCGCGTATGGGCCGACGTATTTCGTACGCAGGCACCACATATCGACTTTCGGATCTGGCCAGATGTCGGCGATCCCGAGCAAGTGCGATTCCTGGCGGCCTGGGTGCCCCCCGATGACATCACTCACCTATTTCCCAAGCTTAAGGTGCTGTTCTCCTCCGGTGCAGGCGTGGACCAATTCGACTTGCATGCGCTGCCGGCGGACCTGCCGGTGGTACGCATGGTGGAACCAGGCATCGTCGGTGGCATGGTGGAGTATGTGACCCATGCCGTGCTGGACCTGCACCGGGACATGCCCAAGTACCGTCGCCAGCAGCAGCAGGCCGATTGGCGGCCACTGCAGGTCCGGCCAGCCGCCGACCGGCACGTTGGCGTTCTCGGCCTCGGGTCGCTCGGGCAGGCCGTGCTCGCGCAGCTAAAGGCACTAGGTTTCGATTGTGCGGGCTGGAGCCGTTCGCAACACCATATCGACGGCGTGCAATGCCACGCGGGCAGCGAAGGCCTGGCTGGCTTTTTGGCACGCACCGACATACTCGTCTGCCTGCTGCCTCTGACCGACGCGACGCGCGGATTTCTCAATGCCAAGCTCTTCGCCCAACTTCCCAAAGGCGCAGGCCTGGTACATGTCGGACGTGGGCCGCAACTGGTTGATGCCGATCTACTGGCAGCCCTGGAAACAGGGCACATCGGTGACGCCATACTCGACGTAACAGAGCCTGAACCTCTGCCCGCGTCGCATCCATTTTGGTCGCATGCGCACATCGCGTTGACCCCGCATATCGCGAGCATGACGCACCCGCTCAGTGCTGCACGCGTGGTGCTGGACAATCTGCGCCGCTTCGAATCCGGCGAGCCCATGGTGGGACTGGTGGACCGCGTGCGAGGCTACTGAAAGCGTACGCAATCTACCGACAAACCCTGCCGGCAGATTGCGCTGCGAGAGACCGCGAATCGGCAATTTCCCACTGTTGGTGGCACCCGCTTCGGCACCCATATTGCAACGTGCGCCCTAGCATAGAGGCATCAAGCAAGCAACTTTGGATAAGGCCTCTTCCATGTCAAAACTTCTCGTCTCCTTCAACCTCGACCAGCTCGGCGAACCACGCGAATACCGGCCGCCAGCGGACCGCGTTATTGAGGGTGACATCGTCTGCCGCAACTGGGATGTTGATAGCGCCAAGGATGGACAGGTGCGTGCCGGCGTGTTCGAGTCGACAGTCGGAGTCAACCACTCCATCAAAGGCGAAACCTGGGAGTTCTGCCTGATCCTTTCTGGCGTGGTGGAAATCACCGAGGCCGGGCAAGCACCGGTGACCTACAAGGCTGGCGACTGCTTCATCATGAAGCCCGGCTACATCGGCACCTGGCGCACGATTGAAACCGTGCGCAAGGTATGGGTCATGGCCTGAAGCAACGCCCCCCGGACAGCACGGACCACCCCATAAGCACAGAAAACCAGACCATGGCAGCCCCCAACCTCACCCTCAACGACGCGCGGCTCTATATCGACGGCCAATGGCTCGACCGTTCCAGCGCTGCACAGATCGCCGTAGTCAATCCATACACCGAGCAAGTGGTGGGGCATGTCGCCGCCGGTTCATCGACCGATGTCGATATGGCCGTGGCTGCAGCCCGGCGCGCATTCGAGACTTTTTCGCGTAGCACGGTAGAGGAGCGACTGGCCCTGCTAGGCCGCATCCTGGCACTACTGGAAGAACGCGCGGAACTGTTCGCACAAGCCATCGTGACCGAGATGGGCGCTGCGATCAGCTTCGCCCGGGCATCCCATGTGCCCTATGCCATCGCCCATGTGCGCGTGCAAATGGAGGTGTTGCAGCGCTACGCCTTTCTCACCAACGAGGGCGGCACCGCCTTGGCCAAAGAGCCGATCGGCGTCTGCGCATTGATCACGCCCTGGAACTGGCCGCTGTACCAGATCACCGCCAAGGTGGCGCCCGCTATCGCAGCCGGCTGTACCGTGGTACTCAAGCCCAGCGAGCTCTCGCCTTACAGCGCACAACTCTTCGCGCAGGTGATGCACGACGCCGGCGTACCGGACGGTGTGTTCAACCTGGTGGGAGGCACCGGCGAAGTTGTCGGCGCGGCGCTGGCGTCGCACCCGGACGTCGATATGATTTCCATCACCGGATCGACGCGCGCGGGTGTGCTGGTGGCACAGGCGGCCGCCGTGACGGTCAAACGCGTAGTGCAGGAGCTGGGCGGCAAGTCGCCCAATGTGTTTCTTGACGATGCCGACTTTGAGAGCGGCGTTGCCAAGGGTGTGCTCGCAGGCATGCGCAACGTAGGCCAGTCGTGCAGTGCACCGACGCGGATGCTGGTGCCGGTGTCACGCCTGGCCGAAGTGGAAGCCTTGGCGCAAGCGGCCGCGGCCAGCATCGCGGTAGGCGATCCGCGCGATGAAAAGACGGCCATGGGCCCGATCGCCAATGCCGCGCAGTTTGCCCGGGTGCAGGACATGGTTGCAGCCGGCATGGACGAAGGCGCCAAGCTAGTCTGCGGTGGGCAGGGCCGACCGGTCGGACTGGCGCACGGCTTCTTCGTACAGCCAACCGTGTTTTCCAATGTGACGCCCGGAATGCGGGTCGCACAGGAGGAGATTTTCGGCCCGGTACTGGTGATCATGCCCTACAAGGATGAGGCGGAAGCTATCGCCATAGCCAACGACACAGTTTACGGCCTGGGTGCCCACCTGCAATCGAGCGACTTGGATCGCGCCCGCCACGTGGCGGGCCGCATCCGCGCCGGACAGGTGCATATCAACTACCCCACCTGGAACGGACACGCACCGTTTGGTGGCTACAAGCGCTCTGGCAATGGACGCGAATATGGCGTCCACGGCCTGGAGGAATACCTAGAGACCAAAGCCATCATTGGCTACTGATGGTGCCGCCAAGGAACCGGGTTGAGCGCTTGACGCAGCATCGCGAGGAAGGCGGTCGTCCGCGCACTGCGGCCGCGCCGCGAGCCCAACATGGCCACCACGTCGGCACCAGGCAGTTCCCATCCCGGCAGCACCGCACGCAAGCGGCCTTGCGCGATGTCATCCGCGACATTCCATTCCGAGCGGATGGCAATACCCATGCCGGCCAAGGCCCAGTCCCGTACCACGGCGCCATCGTTGCTGGACATCACAGGGTTGATGCGAACCGTCACGGGGTCGCGCCTGGCGGCACTGAAGCGCCAGAGCGTGACATCCTCATTGTTCTCCCGCACCACCAGGCAGCGGTGTCTGGCCAAGTCGTCAGGCTCGGCAATCGGCTCGGCGTGCTCCAGATAGGCAGGGCTGGCGCACAAGATGCGCCGGTTCGGCGCCAGCGTAGTCATGATCTGGTTCGGCGGGCCCGCCGGCCCGATGTGGATCACCACATCGCAGCTTTCAATAAGCTGCGCGCCGGGGTGATCAGAGAGCTCCAGCGAAATGCTCACGCCCGCATGCGTACGTGCGAAGGTCTCCGCGACCGGCGCCACGTGCAGCCTGCCAAAGCCGTGCGGTGCGGCGACACGCAGGTGCCCGCTCACCTTGCTCGTGCGGTCGCCAAGTGCTTCGGCGAGCGCGTCGATGGTGTCGGCGACCATGCGGCCGTGTGCAGCGACCAGCGCGCCTTCGTCGGTCAGGCTGGAACGCCGGCCTGTGCGATCCAGCAGCTGCACCCCGGCACGGGCTTCCAAAGCTTGCAAGCGCTGCGACACCGCGGGCGGCGTGACGTTGAGCTTGCGCGCGGCTTCGGCCAGCGAACGGGAATCTGCCAGCACGGCAAAAAAGGCGAGATCTTCAGAGGTAATCATTAAGGCATAGCTTAATGTTTAATGCAGAAAACGTAAATTGCAAACTTATAGGTCGACACGGAAAATTCCTCCATCAACCGACCTGGAGAACCCGCATGAACGAAGCAATGACCACCGTAGACCTGACGCCGCAAGCGACCACCGAAAGCAGCAGCTTGCGCACACTGGAAACCCCTTGCCTGGTGCTCGACGCCGCACGCATGGAGCGCAACGTGGCACGTTTGCGCGGGCGTATGGCGGATCTTGGCGTGCAGCTGCGCCCGCACCTCAAGACCGCCAAGTCGGTCGAGGTGGCGCGCCGGGTCATGGACTCGCCGCACGGTCCGGCCACCGTGTCGACACTCAAGGAGGCAACACTGTTCGCAGCCGCCGGTGTTCGCGACATCGTCTATGCGGTCGGCATTGCGCCGGCCAAGCTGGCCCAGGTGCAAGCGCTGCGTGCCCAGGGAATCGACCTCGCCGTGGTACTCGACACGGTGGCGCAGGCCGAAGCGGTTGCAGCCGCCTCCCGCGAGGCCGGCGCCCCCATTCCCGCGCTGATCGAGATCGATTGCGATGGTCACCGCTCTGGCGTGCTGCCGACCGATGCCTCCGCTTTGCTGGCCATCGGCAAGGCGCTGGAACAGGGCGCATCGCTGCGCGGCGTATTGACCCATGCCGGCGGTAGTTATGCCGCACGCGGCACTAAGGCTTTGCAGCAATGTGCGGAAGACGAACGGCGCAGTGTCGTTGTGGCTGCCACCATCTTGCGTAATGCGGGCTGGCCCTGCCCAGTCGTGAGCATGGGTTCCACCCCGACCGCGCACAGCGCTACGGACCTGACCGGTATCACCGAGGTGCGGGCAGGCGTATTCGTGTTCTTCGACCTCGTGATGGCGGGCATTGGCATCTGCCGCATCGACGACATCGCGCTGTCTGTCATGGCGACAGTGATAGGCCACCAGCGCGACAAGGGCTGGATACTGGTCGATGCCGGCTGGATGGCGCTGTCGCAGGACCGCGGTACCTCCAAACAAGCGGTGAACCAGGGCTATGGCGTGGTCTGCGACATCGCCGGCAAGCCTTACCCCGACCTGATCGTCTCCGATGCCAACCAGGAGCACGGCATCATCACCGTCCGACCCGGCTCCAGCGGCACGCTGCCCGATCTGGCCATCGGCGACCGCGTACGAATTCTGCCCAACCATGCCTGCGCCACCGGTGCCCAGCACGGCCGCTACCACGTCGTGCGCGGTGACAGCAGCACGGTCGAAGCCGAATGGCCAAGGTTCGGCGGCTGGTGATCGCGAATTCCTTTTTTGATGTTCATCCACTCTGACCCAACGTCCTCACCATGCCAGCACCTCTCACCGCTGTAGAAACCACGCCAGACCTGCCCACCCACGCCGATGTGGTCGTCATCGGTGGCGGCATCATCGGGTGCTTTACCGCCTATTACCTGAGCCAACGCGGACTGAAGGTCGCGCTGGTCGAAAAGGGGCGCATCGGTGCGGAACAGTCGAGCCGCAACTGGGGCTGGTGCCGCCAGCAGAACCGCGATGCCCGCGAGCTACCTATGGCCACCAAAAGCCTGGACTTGTGGGAACAGTTCAGCGCCGAATCCGGCGAAGACACGGGCTTCAAGCGTTGTGGCCTGCTCTACCTCAGCAACAGCGAGGCGGAGCTGGCCGGCTGGGCGCGCTGGGGCGAGTTCGCCCGCACCGTCGGCGTAAAAACACACATGCTGACGGCCGAAGAGGCAGCCCAACGCGGACGCGTAACCGGCAAGCCTTGGAAAGGCGGCGTCTTCTCGCCCACCGACGGCACCGCAGACCCATCGCGGGCAGCCCCGGCGGTGGCCCGGGCCATCATGCAGCTCGGCGGCAGCGTGCACCAGGACTGCGCGGCGCGCGGTATCGAGATGGAAGGTGGCCGGTTGTCTGGCGTTGTCACGGAGAAGGGCACGGTACGCACCAAGATCGCCGTGCTGGCAGGCGGCGCCTGGGCGTCCTCTTTCTGCCGCCAGTACGGCATCCGGTTCCCGCAAGCAGCCATCCGGCAGACGGTGTTGGCGGTCTCGCCGGGGGCCAGCGAACTGCCGCCGGCACTCCACACCACCGCCGTGTCCATGACCCGGCGCAGCAATGGCGGCTACACCGTGGCCATCAGCGGCCGCGGGCGGGTGGATCCCACACCGCAATTGCTGCGCTTCTCCGCCCAGTTTCTGCCCATGTTCCAGCGCCGCTGGCGCAACCTGGCACCGGGCGGACTGGAAGGCATGCGGTCGGGCCATGAAGGAATGTCCCGCTGGCGGCTGGACCAGCCGACACCGATGGAGCTCATGCGCACCCTCGATCCAGCGGTGGACAAGGCGGTCGTGCGCTTGACCTACCAACGCGCGTTGGACCTGGTCCCGGCGCTGAAGGACCGCGAAGTCACGGCGGCATGGGCCGGTTATGTAGACAGCACGCCGGACGGGGTGCCAGGCATAGGTGAGACAGCCAGCGTACCCGGCCTGGTGCTGGCGGCCGGCTTCAGCGGACACGGCTTCGGCATTGGTCCCGGTGCTGGTCATCTGATAGCCGACATCGTCAGCGGTGCGACACCTCTTGTAGATGCCCGGCCCTACCACCCTGACCGTTTCAAGTCTTCGGCCTGGGGCAAAGTTGCGGAGTTCTAAATGTGCCGATCAAGGCGTTCCGTGTCAGGCGTCGAGCCAGACGTTTTCTGCAAAGGAGTAACCCATCAGGCCACCCAGCGGAATCGGTGCCAGGCCCTTGAGCTTGCTGCTGTGGCCGTCGATGCTGGCCAGGAACAAGGGGATGCCGATACCTGCCTCCAGGTGGATCATGGTCTGCATATCGGCGTACATCTGCTTGCGCTTGGCCAGATCGGTTTCAGCACGCGATGCCAGCAGCAGTTGGTCGAATTTCGGGCTCTTCCAGCGCGACTCGTTCCAGGCCGCGTCCGACTGGAAGAACTGGGTCAACAGCGTATCGGCACTCGGGCGCGGGTTCACATTGCCGAAGCCCACCGGACTGTTTAGCCAGTGGTTGGACCAGTAGCCATCGGCCGGCATGCGCTTCACGTCCAGGTCCAGGCCGATGCCCTGTCCGGCCTGCTGCAGCAGAAGCGCAATCTCCACCGAATACATGGCCGCTGGCGAAGCCACTACCGGCACCTTGCCGGTCACACCCGACTTCTGCAGGTGGAACTTGGCCTTGTCCAGGTCCATCTTGCGCTGCGGCAGGCCCTCGAAGTAGAAACGGTTGGTCGGGTCTATCGGCTGGTCGTTCGCGATCACGGCATAGTCGAGCGCGATGGTCTTCTTCATCTGCTCGCGGTCGAACATGTACTTCATCGCCATGGCGAAGTCGAGGTTCATGCCCGGGCCTTGGTCCTTGCGCATGATCAGGTCCGAATACTGACCCGACTGGGTGGTGAAGATAGCGTAGCCCGGCGTGCCCTTGACGCGCGCCACCGAACGCGGGTTGACCGAAGCCACCAAGTCCATACCACCCGACAGCAGTGCGTTGACGCGTGCGCTTTCATCGCCAATACCGACGAACTCAATCTCATCAAGGTAGGGCTTGCCAGGTTTCCAATAAGCCTCATTGCGCACCACCAGCGAACGCACACCGGGCTTGAATTCCTTGAGCTTGTAGGGGCCGGTACCGATGCCGGCGTTGAAGTCGGTGGTGCCGTCCTTGACGATATGGAAGTGGAAGGTGCCGACGATGACGGGCAGATCGGCGTTTGGCGCGGAGAGCACCATCGTGACCTCGTTCGGGCCGGTGGCCTTCACGCTTTCTATCTGGTCTGCCAGCACCTTGGCTTTCGACGCGGTGGCCGGGTCCTTGTGGCGCATCACCGAATACACCACGTCGGCTGGCGACAGCGCTTTGCCGTCATGGAACACCACACCTTTGCGCAACGTGAAGACCCAGGTCTTGGCATCCTTGGTGGTGAACGATTCGGCCAAAGCAGGCTGTGGCGTAAGGCTGCCGTCCAGCACGGTCAAACCGTTGTAGAGCATGGTGCCGCGCGAGTAGTCGGTCTGGTTCGACTGCTTTGCAGGGTCCAGCGTATCGCTCGCGGCGGCCGTGGCACCGGCTACGCGAATGCGCCCACCGCGGCGCGGAGTTTCGGCATGCGCCGTCATCGCCACACTGGCCAGGCCGGTAGCTAGTGTGGCCTGCATACCACCAGCCATCAACATGGTAAGAATGTCGCGCCGCGTGGCACCGCGTCGTATCGATTCCATCACCCGCAGGCTTTCGCCGGGACTGACAAGTTGGTCTAGCTTGTTTTTTCTGTAGTTCATGGTGGTGAGCTCCTGGGGTTGAAAGAAAACGGGGAGGATGCGCGGTTGACCAGTAACCGCTCAGGCCAGTCGGTCCTTGAGTCGGTAGTACATACCCACCGCCGGCAGAAACCACGGCGGTCCAAAGTGGCCTGGAATAGCGGGCCAGTCGCGGCCTTGCCAGGGGTTGGCATGCACCTGGCCAGCCATGACATCGGCCATGACTTCGCCCATATGCACCGACATCTGCGTGCCATGGCCGCTATAGCCCATGGCGTAATACAACCCGTCGCGCTCACCCGCATGGGGCAGCCGGTCCTGCGTCATATCGACCAGCCCCCCCCAGCAATAGTCGATGCGCACGGCACCCAGCTGCGGAAAAGTCTCGGTTAGTCCTGCACGCAGGATCTCCCCACTCGCTGCATCCGATTGCGGACTGGAGATCGCAAACCTTGCCCGCCCGCCGAACACCAGCCGATGGTCGGCCGTGAGCCGAAAGTAATGGTGGATGTTGGCTACCGTGGTGTAGGTGCGGCGCTGGGCCAGCAGAGCCTGTGCACGTTCGGCGCCGAGCGGTTCGGTGACAACAATGAAGCTGCCGATCGGCACGATGCGACGGCGCAGCCAGCCAAAGCTGCCATAAGCACCGTGACGCGTTGCACCAGTAGCCAGCAGCACCTGCTGCGCTGTCACCGAGCCACGCGCCGTGTGCAGCTGCCGGGCGCGGCCCGGGCCTGTCCGCGTAATGCGCTCAACACTGGTACCGGTATGTATCTGCGCGCCGCTGCGCTCAGCAGCAGCAGCCAGGCCCGCGGCAAAGCGGCCCATATGCATCTGGCCGCTGCGTTTATAGAGCAGGCCGCCATGGAAGCGTTCGCTTTGCACCTCGGCCTGGACCCGTGCGGCATCAAGTATCTCGACGTCGTTGTCCACGCCATCGTCTATCAGCCGCTGCGCGCTGCGTTGTAGCGCAGCCATCTGGTTGGGTCGCGTAGCCAGTTTGAGCTTGCCGTGGCGTAAAAAGTCGCAATCAATGGCCTCGTCGCGCACCACGCGGGCCACCGTGTCTACGGCTGCATCGTAGGCCTGGTACCAGACACGCGCCTTGTCGATGCCCACCTTGGCCGCCACATCGGCATAGTCCACGGCCAGCCCATTGTTGACATGTCCTCCGTTGCGCCCTGAAGCCTCGGCAGCAACACGGCTGCCAGCCTCCAGCACGACGACGTTCGCCCCCCGCCGGGCCAGGGTCCGTGCGGCCGACAGTCCAGTAAACCCCGCGCCAACGATGGCCACATCGACCTGCGCGGGTAGCTCCCGCACCGGGGCAACAAAGGCAGACGATGAATCCGTCCAGTAGGAATCAAGCTTCATGCTGCAGCACCGCCAAGATTCCGCTGCCGGGTGCCACAGCGCGCCGGCTGGCGTGATCCGTGGCGGCAGGGTAATGTGCTGCGGCCACCGTAGACGGTGTGCCTGGGACGAAAGATCATGGTCTCGGTTCCTTTGTCAAACCGGTCTCAGACCGGTGCAGGTCACGGCCTGACAGGCCTGTGCACCCACTGAATTTCGAACTGATTGAAACATGCACTGGTACGAGGCTTGTAGGGAAATGCATGCCTTGCCACGCTAAAGCTGCGGTTTGACGTGGCAGCTACAGCACGCCATGCGGTCTGCACCGCATGCGTGCGGCGATGCACTTCCCTGCAGCGTTCCGAACCCGGAAAAAGCACGGTTTTGAAGCAGCCCTCGCACCATCGCCTTGCCAGCGCCGACCTGTATTGCGCCATACATGCCGACATGGCAAAAGTGCCTTCCAGCAGCGCCGCATGATCTGCTGTCAAAACTCGCATAACCGCAGGCTTCACCAATCGCCAGCCCCATTGCAGCACCACGCGACAAGGCACAAGACCTATGCTGACAGGCATCAGAACGTCTCATCGTTTCGCATGTTTTTGCATCCACGGACCCGCCATGAACCAACTCTCAGATCTGCCTCAACTTGCTTCTCTCAGCGCCATTGACCGTGCCCACCTGATTCATCCCGTCTCGCCCTGGCGCATGCATGAACAACGCGGCCCCACTGTGTTGAGCTCTGGCCGCGGCGCCTGGCTGACAGATGCAAATGGCCACGAACTGCTCGACGCGTTTGCCGGTCTGTGGTGCGTCAACGTAGGTTACGGGCAGGAGAGCGTGGTACAGGCCGCCGCCGAACAAATGCGCCGCCTACCTTATGCCACTGGCTATTTCCATTTCAGCAGCGAGCCCGCCATCCGCCTGGCCGCCAAGTTGGTCGAGATCACGCCTGCATCGCTGACCCGGGTGTACCTGACACTGGGTGGATCTGAGTCGGTGGATGCGGCCGTGCGTTTCATCGTGCAGTACTACAACGCCATAGGCAAGCCATCCAAGAAGCAATTCATCGCGTTGGAGCGGGGCTACCACGGATCGTCCTCCACCGGTGCGGGTCTGACGGCCTTGCCAGCATTCCACCGGGGCTTTGATTTACCCCTACCCACGCAGCACTACATTCGTTCGCCCAACCCCTACCGCCATGAAGGTGCCGCTGATCCGCAGGCGGTTATCGACGCATCGGTCGCCTCATTGCGCGCCAAAGTGGCCGAGCTGGGTGCCGAAAACGTGGCGGCATTCTTCTGCGAACCCATACAGGGATCTGGCGGCGTCATCGTGCCGCCCAAGGGCTGGCTCAAGGCCATGCGCGATGCCACGCGAGAGCTCGACATCCTGTTCGTCGTGGACGAAGTCATTACCGGCTTTGGCCGCACGGGCCCGATGTTCGCCTGCGATGCCGAAGGTGTGGAGCCCGACCTGATGACCATGGCCAAGGGTCTGACTGCGGGCTATGCGCCAATGGGGGCGACGATGATGAGCGAAAAGGTCTACGCAGGCATCGCTGACGGTGCGCCCGATGGCGCCGTCATAGGCCATGGCGCCACCTATTCTGCCCACCCCGTTAGCGCCGCAGTCGCACTGGAGGTTCTGCGCCTTTACGAAGAAGGCGGTGTGCTGGCCAATGGGCAACGCGGCAGCGTGCATTTTGCGGCCGGCCTGGACGCCCTGACTGCACATCCCTTGGTTGGCGAATCCCGCCACCGTGGCCTGCTTGGTGCTTTGGAGCTTGTCAGCGACAAAAACACCAAGCGCGGCTTCGATACAGCACTGGGTTTACCTGAGCGTATCGCCCAGACAGCTTACCGCCACGGTCTGGTGTTCCGCGCGTTTGGAGACAACATCCTCGGCTTCGCACCGGCTCTCACCTTCACCGAAGACGAGTTCGCTCAAATGTTCGACCGGCTGAAGACAACGCTTGACGATGTTCTCGCCATGCCCGATGTACGTGCCGCACTGTCCGGCTAGGGCCCAACAGCCCTTTCACGTAGCAGAATCTGTGTTTTCCACGCTATAGACCTCGCCATGAACGAAGCCTTAAAGATTGACCGCCTGGACCTGCGTATCCTGGCGCAACTACAAAAAAATGGGCGGATGACCAACGTTGACTTGGCAGACGCGGTGGGCTTGTCGCCAAGCCCCTGTCTGATCCGCGTGAAGCGGCTGGAGCAGTCTGGCTACATCGCGGGCTATGGCGCGCATCTGCGCCTGGAAAAGCTCGGCGACACGCTGACCGTCTTCACCGAGGTCACCCTGTCGGACCACCGCCGCGAAGATTTCGCGCGCTTCGAAGCGGCCATCCGCGAAGTGGACGAAGTGCTCGAATGCCACCTGGTGAGCGGCGGCTACGACTACCTGCTGCGCTTCCTGACGCGGGGCGTGAACCACTACCAGGAAGTGGTCGAGGAACTGCTTGAACGCAACATCGGCATCGTCAAGTACTTCAGCTACATCGTCATCAAGTCGCCGTTCATCAAGGCGCACTGCCCCGTCGAGAAACTGTTTCCCCACCAGCGGTGAACTCCGCGCCTGACCGCATGCCAGACACCTCTTCTCGTCCCGCACCCCACCCCCGTTCGCCCGGCCGCTTTGTCCGGCTCGCAGAGACCGACCGCCCTACCCTGTCGATGCTGATCGACGGCGAACCCGCCACCGCCCTGGTGGGCGACACGCTGCTCGTGGCCCTGCTCGGCCACGGCCGCCGGGTGCGGGATAGCGAATTCGGCGACGGCCCGCGCGCTGGCTTCTGCTTGATGGGCGCCTGCCAGGACTGCTGGGTGTGGACGCCGCAAGGCCAGCGCCTGCGCGCCTGCAGCACGCCGGCCGAGCCCGGCATGGCTGTGCTGACCCAGCCGCCGCTGCAGCATTGGCCGGTAAGCCCCGACCTGCAGCAATCTCTGCAGCAGCAGGCGGCAAAGGGTCCTCTGTGAGCACCGCACCCCGCACCGTGGTGGTAGGCACCGGCCCGGCGGGCGTGCGCGCTGCCCAGGCCCTGGTCCAGGCCGGCCTGCGGCCCACCGTGGTCGACGAAGGCCGGCGCGACGGCGGCCAGATCTACCGCCGCCAGCCCGAGGGCTTCACGCGCTCCTATGCCAAGCTCTACGGCAGCGAAGCCGGCAAGGCCCAGGCCCTGCACCAGGACTTCGACGCGCTGCGCCCCCACATCGACTACCGCAGCGACACCCTGGCCTGGAACGTGACCGACAAAGCCCTGCACCTGGTGCATGCGGGCCAGGCCGAGACGCTGGGCTTCGATGCCTTGCTGGTCTGCGTCGGTGCCACCGACCGGCTGATGCCGGTGGTCGGCTGGCACCGCGCCGGCTGCTACAGCCTGGGCGCGTCACAGATCGCCTTGAAAGCCCAGGCCTGCGCCATCGGCCAGCACGTGGTCTTCATGGGCAGTGGCCCGCTGCTGTACCTGGTGGCCTCGCAATACCAGCAGGCCGGCGCCCAGGTGGCGGCCGTGCTGGATACCGCGCCCGCGTCCAAGTCCTGGGGCGCCATTGCCGGCCTGCTGGCGCGGCCTGCGCTGGCGCTGCGCGGGCTCGGCCTGATCCGCGGGCTGCGCCGTGCCGGCGTGCCGGTGCTGCAAGGCGTGACGCCGCTGCGCATCGAAGGCGACGAGCGCCTGGGCGTGCAGGCGGTGCAGGTGCATGACGCGCAAGGCCGCACGCAGCGTTTCGAATGCGACGCGGTGGGCCTAGGCTGGCACCTGCGCGCCGAAACCCAGCTGGCCGACCTGGCCCGCTGCGAATTCGCCTTCGAACCCATAAGCCGCCAATGGCTGCCGCGCATCGATACCGACGGCCGCAGCAGCACGCCAGCGGTTTACCTCGCAGGCGATGGCGTGCGCATACTCGGAGCCGACGGCGCCGAAGCCGCCGGCCGCCTGGCCGCGCTGGCCGCGCTGGCCGACCTCGGGCATGCGCAGGGCCAAGCCCTCTATCAGAACGAATCGGCCACGCTGCGCCGCACCCTGGCGCAGATGGACCGTTTCCGTGTCGGCCTGGCCCGCGCCTTCCCCTGGCCGCACGCGCAGGCCACAACCCTGCCCGACGACGCCGTAGTCTGCCGCTGCGAAGCCGTCACCGTGGGCGAACTGCGCCGATGCGTGAACGAACTCGGCAGCCAGGAAGTCAACCGCGCCAAGGCCTTCAGCCGCGTCGGCATGGGCCGCTGCCAGGGGCGCTTCTGCGGCCATGCGGCGGCCGAGATCGTGGCCCAGGCCTGCGCAATACCGGTAGAGCAGGTAGGACGGCTGCGTTCCCAGGCGCCCGTCAAGCCGTTGATGATGGACACGCTGGAGGCCACCGAATGAGCACAGCAACATTCGACACCGACGTGCTGGTCCTGGGCGGCGGCCTGATGGGCACGAGCACCGCATTCTTCCTGCGCCAGCACGGCAAGTCGGTCACGCTGCTCGAGCGCGAACTCGTCGGCCGGCAGGCCAGTGGCACCAACTTCGGCAACGTGCGACGGCAAGGCCGCGAACTGCACCAGATGCCGCTGGCCAACCGGGCGCGCGCCGTCTGGGGCCGGATCAAGGAGCTGCTCGGCGAAGACGTGGAATTCGTGCCCTACGGCCATCTGCGCGTCTGCTACACCGAGAAGCAGGCCGCAGTGATCGAGAAACACGCACGCGACGTGAAGCCACTGGGCCTGGATCTGCAACTTTTCAGCGCCGAGCAGTTGCGCCAGCGCTGGGGCATCTTCGCGCCCAGCGTGGTGGCCGGCTCGTATTCACCACAAGACGGCCACGCCAATCCGCGCCTGGCCGGCCCCGCCTTTGCGCGCGCGGCACAACGGGCTGGCGCCCACATCGTCGAGCATGCCGAGGTGCTGCAGGTCGAACGCGACGGCAACGGCTTCGTCGCCCACACGGCCGATGGCCGGCGCTTTCGCGCGCCGCAGATGCTGGTGGCCTGCGGCGCCTGGTCGAACCGCATGGCCGAGCAGTTCGGCGAGCGCGTGCCGATGGAGGCCCGAGGCCCGCAAATGGGCGTGACCGAACCCTTGCCCTACGCGATAGGCCCGTCCATCGGCCTGTCGTCGCCCATAGAAACCGAAGGCCTGTACTTCCGCCAGATCGCGCGCGGCAACATCGTCTTCGGTGGCGGGCTCAAGGGGCCAGCCCATGCCGACCTGGTCCGCGCCTATGTGAAGCCCGACAACGTACTGCGCCAGTTGCGCGAACTGCGCCGCTTCATGCCCGCCTTCGCCCAGGTGCAGTTGATCCGCGTATGGAGCGGCATCGAAGGCTATACCGCCGACTGGCAACCCGTGATGGGGCCTAGCGCCAAGGTGCCCGGCCTGCACTACGCCTTCGGCTTCAATGGCGAAGGCTTCGCCATCAGCCCCGGCGTGGGCGAGACCATGGCCGAACTGATGGCCACGGGCAATACGTCGATTTCGCTGGCGCCCTATGCCATCGGGCGATTCGCAGCGCTGCAGCAGGCGCGGCAAGCAGCATGACTATCAAAAACATAGCACCTTGCGCACATGAAATATGCGCAGGAAGCCGATTTCATTCAAAAGTTTCGACAGCCCACCTCATGCCAACGCACGCGCCGCCACCTCGCAGAACCAGCACACGCCCAGGGGCAGCGCGTCGTCGTTGAAGTCGTAGCAGGGGTGGTGCAGCGCGCGTTCGCCGTCGGGCCCGGGATCGGCGCGGCCCTGGCCCAGCCACAGGTAGGCGCCGGGGTTGCGCTGCAACATGAAGGCGAAGTCTTCCGAGGTAAAGGCCGCGCGCGGCGCCTCTGCGGCCTGCAGGCCTATCGCCTGGGCTGCGTCGAGCGCCAGTGCGGCTTCGGCCGCGGTGTTGATGGTCGCGGGGTAGTAGCGCAGGTAGTTCAGCTCCGCCTGCACGCCACCGGACAGGGCCACGCCCTCTACGCAGGCGCGCAACGCGGCTTCGATGCGGTCTTGCGTGGCGAGGTCGAAACTGCGCACCGTGCCAGTGATGCTCACCTCGGCCGGCAGCACGTTGTGGCTGTGGCCGCCCTCGATACGCGTGACCGATAGCACGGCCGATTCGCCAGGATCGATGCGGCGCGAGACGATGGTGTTGAGCAGGGTGACCAGCTGGCTGGCTGCGAGGATGGCGTCCGGCGTGTGCTGGGGCTGGGCCGCATGGCCGCCGCGGCCGCGCAGCACGATGTCGAAGCGATCGGCTGCGGCCATGATGGGCCCGGGCCGGGTCTGCGCCTGGCCCAGCGGCAGGTCGGGCCAGTTGTGCAGCGCATAGACGCTGTCGCAGGGAAAACGGTCAAAGAGACCGTCTTCAATCATGGCGCGGGCGCCACCCTTGCCTTCTTCGGCCGGCTGGAAAATGAAATGCACCGTGCCATCGAAAGCGCGGGTGCGCGCCAGTTGCCGGGCAGCACCGATCAACATGCTGGTGTGGCCATCATGGCCGCAGCCATGGTGGGCGCCGGGGATACGACTGGCGTAGGGGCTGCGCCCGAGCTCCACCATGGGTAACGCGTCCATATCGGCGCGCAGGCCAACGCTACGGGTACTGCTGCCGCAGCGCAGGCTGCCGACCACACCGGTACCGCCCAGTCCCTCATGCACGTCCAAACCGAGCAGGCGCAAGGACTGCGCGACGATGCCGGCGGTACGCCGCTCGGCAAACGCCAGTTCGGGGTTGGCGTGCAGGTCCTGGCGCAAAGCCACCAGGTCCGGCAACAAGTCGGCCACCGGTGCCGCGATGTCCCTCAGGGCTGCTGGCATCAGCGCCCAGCCTCAACCGCGTCGGCCAACTCTTTCAAAGTGTGGAAGTGGTAGTCGGGCTGGGTCAAGGCCGATTCGATGGTGCCGCCCGAGCCCGCCTGCCCATGGCGCCGCTCGATCCAGCAGGTGGTAATACCCAGCTGCTTGGAGATACCAATGTCGTGGTACTGGCTTTGCGCAACGTGCAGATTGTCTGCCTGCTTGTAACCCCAGGCCCCTTCAAAGCGCCCCCGTGCATAAGCAAAGTAACGGGCATCGGGCTTCTCGCAGAGCGCGTCGTCGCAGCTCAGTTCCAAGTCAAAGGGTTGGTCAAGCGTCTTGGCGAAGTGCTTCAACGCCCAGGTCTGCGCATTGGTCATGGTGACAAGCTTGAAGCGCTTGCCCAAACGTTTCAATGCCTCGACGGAGTCAGGAAAGGCCGGCCAATGGGCCACGGAATCACGGAAGCCTTGTGCCAGTACATGGCTGTCAGGCAGGCCCAGCGGTGGCGCAATCACGTGCCATACGCGCACCAGATCGTCGGGGTACCAGGTGACGTCTTCACTCTTACGCGCCTTGCGGTAGGCACTGAGAAAGTCGTCGTCAGACAGCTGGGTGCCTGGTACGGCGATATGCAAATAGTCGAGCATGCCGCGCTCGAAATCGATCAGAGTGCCGACAACGTCGAACGTGAGGACTTTGAAGTGTTGAAGAGACAAGTTAGGCTCCAGCTAAGACGGTGTATGTCGTATAGCTAAAGCATAGGCGGCAACGCATTCGGTGCGAGAGCAAACCGGGCCACTGCCTTGGCACAGGATTCTGTTGTCGCCCCGGCAGCAGCATGTTCTACCGCGTGATCGAAGCCTGCGCCTTATTCCACGACTCGAACCCGCCTGGATCAGCGCCAATGAAAGGGCAGCTTGAAGTCCAGTGGACCCAGGTGCATATGGATGGAGCCCAGCCCAAGGGCGCAAAGAACTGCGAAAACGACAAAAAACCAGCCTACCGCAAGCATGAATGTGTTCAGAAATTTCATAGCCGAGGATGTTAACGCCCGCCCAGAAGTCGTTTTGCACCCTAAGCGCTTGAAAACCAGCTGGAGCGCTCCCATCTGGTACCCAGAACCTTCACTTGAGCAGGTTTTTAGAAATCTCCCATAACTTTCAATAGGTTACACAGGTTTTCAAGATACCCAGAGTTCCACGTTTGCCAAGAATCGACAATCGCTACAGGCTTACTGGGTCAAAGCTCCCAGCTTTGACCAAGGGAATACCCTAGCGCCAAAGAGGAAATCCCCGGCTTTAGCACTCTCTTTAATAGAGTGCTAATATTCAGCCCTAGAGAAAGGGAATCTGGTATGAACCTTCAAACTGGAACCATGTCCACCGCATTGGCGGCCCCGAACCCCTGGGCCCTGGTGCCCCCGCTGGGTAACCTGGACGCATATATCTCCGCGGTGAACCGCATGCCCATGCTCACCCTGGAGCAGGAACAGCAATACGCACGCCAACTCAAGAACGATAACGACGTGGACGCCGCCGGTAAGCTGGTGCTGTCGCACCTGCGCTTGGTTGTGTCCGTCGCACGCCAATACCTGGGCTATGGCCTGCCACATGGCGACCTGATCCAGGAAGGCAACGTCGGCCTAATGAAAGCCGTGAAGCGTTTCGACCCTGACCAAGGCGTACGCTTGGTGAGCTACGCGCTGCACTGGATCAAGGCCGAGATGCACGAATACATCCTGAAGAACTGCCGCATGGTCAAAATGGCGACCACCAAGGCACAGCGCAAGCTGTTCTTCAACCTGCGCTCGATGAAGCAGGGCTTCAAGTCCGACGCGATCGACGGTGACACCCACCGCGACACCTTGAGCGAGTCGGAAATCGAGTCCATGGCCAGCCAGCTGAATGTAAAGCGCGAGGACGTGATCGAGATGGAAACCCGCCTGTCCGGTGGCGACGTGATGCTGGACCCAGGCCCAAGCGACGATGGCGAAGACAGCTACGGCCCCATCGCCTACCTGGCCGACACGGTGCACGAACCCACCGCTCAGATCGAAGCCCACCAGCGCGACACCCTGGCCAGCGATGGCGTGCGCAGCGCGCTGGACGGCCTGGACGAACGCAGCCGCCGCATCGTGGAAGAGCGCTGGCTCAAGGTGCAGGACGACGGCTCTGGCGGCATGACGCTGCACGAGTTGGCGGCCGACTACGGCGTGAGTGCCGAACGGATTCGCCAAATCGAATCTGCGGCCATGAAAAAGATGAAAAAGGCGCTGACCGAATACGCCTAAGCGTGGCATTCGCCACCAAACAAAAAGGGACCTAGACGGTCCCTTTTTTATGCAGCCTGCTTGAGAAGTATCTTCAGGTCGCCCAGCAGCGGCGCCACGCCACCGCCGTAGCGCGCATACAGGCGCAGCCGGCCCTGGGTGTCGTACACGTAGCTGCCAGCGGAATGGTCCATGGTGTAGCTGGTAGGCGTGCTGCCATCCACCTTCTTGTAGTAGACCTTGAAGTCCTTGGCCACGGCGGCCAACTGCTCGGGCGTGGGCACCAGCGCCAGGAAGCTGGGGTCAAAGTTAGCCATATAGGCCTTCAGCAGAGCCGGTGTGTCGCGCTGCGGGTCCACGGTGATGAAAATGCCTTGCAGGCGGTCGCCATCGGCGCCCAGGGATTTCTTGATCTCTGCCAACTCGGCCATGGAGGTGGGGCAAACGTCCGGGCACTGGGTATAGCCAAAGAACACCACCACCAGCTTACCTTTGAAGTCTTTCAGGCTGCGGAGCTGGCCGTTGTGGTCGCTCAGCTGGAAATCCTTGGCGTAGTCCGCCCCGGTGACATCCACCGAGGCGAAATCGGCCTTGGTTTCAGAACAGGCAACAAAAAGACCGCTAGCGCACATAGTTAGTGCGCCACCAGCTATTTTTTTAATAGCATCACGTTTATGCATAAGGCTCAGATCAGGTAGTGGTCCAGCAGCAACGCAGCAAACAGCGCGCTCAGGTGGATCAGGGAAAAACGGAAGGTCTTGCGCGCCAGGGCGTCCGAGTAATTGCGCCACAGTGCAAAACCATAGCCGCAGAAGCCAATGCTCAGCACCACGGCGGTTGCCAGGTACAGCCAGGAACTCATGCCGTAGATGAAGGGCATCAGGCAGGCCGCGAACAGCACCAGGGTGTACAGCAGCACCTGCAGGCGGGTGAACTCGTTGCCATGGGTCACGGGCAGCATAGGCAGGCCGGACTTGCGGTAGTCCTCCACCCGGTACAACGCCAGCGCCCAGAAGTGCGGCGGCGTCCACAGGAAGATGATCAGGAACAGGATCAAGGCTTCAGGCCCGACATTGCCGGTCATGGCGGCCCAGCCGAGCACCGGCGGCATGGCGCCCGAGGCTCCGCCAATGACGATGTTCTGCGGCGTCAGCGGCTTCAGAATGACGGTATAGACCACGGCATAACCCACAAAGGTGGCAAAGGTCAGCCACATGGTCAGGGCATTCACCCACACATACAACAGCACCGAGCCAGCCACGCACAACAGGGCCGAAAACAGCAGGGTTTGCCAGTCCTGCAGCTCCTGCCGCGCCGTCGGCCGCCAGGAGGTGCGCTTCATCTTGGCGTCTATGCCCTTCTCTACCAGGCAATTGAAGGCGGCAGCGGCGCCAGCCACCAGCCAGATGCCCAGGCAGGCCACCAGGCCCAGCCGGACTTCGGCCCATGTAGGCGCGCCGGGCACAGCCAGCACCATACCAATCAGTGCACAAAACACGATCAACTGGACCACGCGCGGCTTGGTCAGCGAATAAAACTGGCGCAGGCGCGAGGGCGGCGCGGCAGTCATGGGAGGGGCGGTAGGTTCAGCAACACGCATGCAAACAATCTCGGTCCAGACAAAAAATACACGCCATCAGCGAACGGGGCGCTGCGCCGCCGGCTCGCTGAAGGCAAAGGAAACACGGGGCTCGGCGGCCAATGCACTGCGGCGGCTGCAAACGATCCAGGTCAGCACGACCACCAGCGCGGCCGCGCCCCCGGTATGGCCCACGGCAGCCAGCATAGGCCAGCCCAGCACCACATTGCTCAAGCCCGTCGCAAACTGCAACAGGGTCAGCCCACCCAGCCAACGCGCCTGGCGCTGGGTGGCCGGATTACGGTGCAAGCGCCAAGCCAGCCATGCCAGCGCCAACAGCACAAGATAGGCCATCAGCCGGTGGGTGTAGTGGATAGCCGTCAGCGCCGGAAATCCCAGGTAGGTGCCATCCTGCAAGCGCCCCAGGGGGCGCCAGATCTGGAAGGCCTGCTGGAAGTCCATCTCTGGCCACCAGCTGTTTTGGCACAGGGGGAAAGTATCGCAGGCCAGCACCGCATAGTTGGTGCTGACCCAGCCGCCCAAAGCCACCTGGCAGGCCAGCAGCGCAAACACCAGCCAATGAATCCAACGCGCTCCCGGCCAGGCCGGCGCTGGCGCCCGCTCGCGCTGGGCGTAGGCCACGGCCTGCACGCACAGCAGCACCAACAGCACCAGGCCGCCGATCAAATGCAAAGTGACGATGGCCGGGAACAGCTTCATGGTGACGGTCAAGGCACCGAATGCGCCCTGCACGCACACCCACACCAAGGTCAGCGTGGGCCACCAGGGGCTGACGGGCAGGATCAGGCCTCGCCGGCGCTGCCACCAGCTGGCAATGGTCAGCGTCAAAATCAACACGCCGACCGAAGTCGCCAGATAACGGTGCACCATCTCCACCCAGGCCTTGCCATGGGTCACGGGTCCGCTGGGCATAGCAGTCTGGGCATGGGTGATTTGGGCCACGGCACCCAGTGGGCTGGCATTGCCATAGCAGCCCGGCCAATCGGGGCAGCCCAGACCGGAGTCGGTCAGACGGGTGAAGGCACCAAACAACACCAGGTCAAAGGTCAGAAACAAGGTCAACACCGTCAGGGCCTGCAAACGCCCCATGGTCGATGCCTGGGGGTTGCGCAGTCGCACCCACACCAGGGGCACGACGGCGATCAGCAAGCCCACCAGCATGACGCGGATGGCGGGCGACAGGTCGTACAAGGCAGGCGTGTCCATTTAACGGCCCGGTTGGTCCCAGGCTGCCGAGGCGCGCAACAGGCGCTCCAGGTCCCGCTTGGCGTTCGCCGCACCGGCCAGGTCCAGGCTGGCAGGGAAGCGCATCATCCAGTTGCCCAGGGGATCAACCAAGTACAGGTGATCGGCCAGCAGATGGCCCTGGGCAGGTGATAACCACTGCGATAGCTGTGACTCGGGCAGGCGCAGCACGGTGGCACCTTTCAAGGCGGGCAACAGGCGCTCGGGCACGGGGGCGTCGTCTGTCACTAGCCAGACCCAGTCCACGCGGTCTTTTTCCTTGCCCTGGGTCTCGCGCAGCTGGCGCTGCAGATACAGGTGTTTCTCACACAGCGCATCGCATGCGCCACTGCCTACGCTGAGCAGCAACCACTGGCCCTTGAGCGCTCGCAGATTGCCAGGCGCACCGTCCAGCGCTTGTACCGGCTGATCGGGCAGCGGGCGCTGCGGGTCGATCAGCTCGCCAAAATTGCGCCGACCCTCGGGGCGGATCACGTAATAGGTGAAATACGAGGCAACCACCGGTGCAGCACAAGTCAACAGCACGGCCAGCATCTTCCAGCGACCCAGCACCGTGCGCCGACTGGCGCCATCCACCGCCTCCTGTGGCGTAGGCATGGAGTGCACCGTCATGCCCAGCAAGTGGTCTTCAGACGGGCTCACGGCGGCGGGAGTGCTTAGGGATGAAGCGTCGGACAATTTGGAACCAGACATAAAGGATTGCGATCAGGGCAGCCAGCCCAAACCATTGGAATGCATAGCCATAGTGCTTTTCAACACCGGTATTGGCCTTGGGCCAGTCACGTTGCAGCGGCGGTGCGGGCGGCCCGGTTTGGAATACAGACGCCGCCATCAGGGGCAGGCCGGTCTCCGCAGTGAAAGCTGCCAAGTCGAGATTTTGCCGGATGGGCCCCGACTCTACCGCCTGGAAGGCGTAAAGCTTGGACGGTGGCGGGGCCATACGCCCTTGCACATCTACCAAGCCCCCGGGCGTATCGATGCGGGGCAAGGCCGTGCGGTCCAGGAAATTGCGTGGCACCCAGCCCCGCTGCACCAGGATCACGGCCTGGCTGTCCAGCAACTGCAAGGGCGTCACCACATAAAAACCAGTCTGGTCGTGCATCTGGCGGTTGTCCAGAAACATCGTGCGCTGCGCCACCCAATGGCCACGCAACTGGACATTGCGGTGCAGCAGCGAATCAACCTGCGGACTGGCCAGCAACTCGGCCTGTGCGACCGGCGGCAGCCGGTTCTGAGACTCGATGGCGGCAAACAAGGCCTCCTTTTGGGCTGCACGCGACAATTGCCAGCGCCCCAGCGACAGCGTAGCGGCCAGGCCCAGCAAAGCCCCTGCGGTCAACAGACAGAAACGCAACTTGGGGCTCACGGGATAATGCACTCCATGACCTACCTCGCCCTCATTGCTTTTGCGGCCATCTTCGCCAGCCTGGGCGCTGCCCTGTACTTCATGCTCAAAGGCGGCAAGGACGACCCAAACAGCCCGAAAAAGGCCGACCGCATGGCTCGGGCACTAGCGTTCCGTATAGCCTTCTCGGTACTGCTGTTCGTCTGCATTCTGGTGGGTTGGAAGCTGGGATATTTGCACCCCACCGGCATCCCTGCCGGCAAATAAGGCGCAGCAACAAAAAAGCGCCCATCGGCGCTTTTTTGAAGGATGGTAGAGGGCAGCGCCATTACATCCAGTAGACGATCACATACAGGCCCAGCCAGACCACGTCCACGAAGTGCCAGTACCAAGCCGCGCCCTCAAAGCCGAAATGCTTTTGCGGCGTGAAGTGGCCCTTCATCAGACGCAGCGTGATAAACAGCAGCATCAACATACCCACAAAAACGTGGAAGCCGTGGAAGCCGGTCAGCATGAAGAAGGTAGAGCCGTAGACGCCGGAACTGAGCTTGAGATTCATCTCGCTGTAGGCGTGGGCGTATTCATATCCCTGCACGAACAGGAACACCGTACCCAAAATCACCGTGGCCCACATGAAACCAATCGTCTTGCCGCGCTGGCCTTTGACCAGCGCATGGTGGGCGATCGTCAGCGTCACGCCCGAGCTCAGCAACAGACCGGTGTTAATGGTCGGCAGCCAGAACGGCGTCATGGTTTCGAAAGGTTCAATGATGTTCGCTGGCGAAGCCGTGACACCCGCAGCCAAGCTGGGCCACACTGCCTTGAAGTCCGGCCACAGCAAGGCGTTGTCCAGACTCCCCAAAACCGGCACGGAGTGCGCACGCGCCCACCACAAAGCGGTAAAGAAGGCGCCAAAGAACATCACTTCCGAGAAGATGAACCAGCTCATGGCCCAGCGGAAGGACAGATCGATCTTGTGCCCATAGAGCCCGCCTTCGCTTTCACGGATGGCGTCGCGGAACCACTGGTACAGCACACCCCACCAGAACAGCATGCCAACGGCCAGTGAGTACTTGCCCCATTCGGCATCGTTCACCCATTGGCCAGCGCCCAGGATCACAAAAAACAAGCCCAACGCAGCCATCGCCGGGTGGCGCGATGGACCAGGCACAAAGTAGTACGGTGTTGCGGCATGCGCGCTTGAACTCATTTCAGCTCCTTGGTCTCACTTATTTTCTTAACCGTTTAGCAAAGCAGATCACTTCGCTACCACCCAACTGACAAAAAACATCAAACTCACCACGAACAGCAGCACGGCCAACAAGCCTACTGCAATCACCTGCAGTGGACTCAGCTTGGCCAGGTCATCTTCAAAGCCGCTGCGCTTGCGTATGCCCAGAAACGACCAAGCCACCGTCTTGATAGTGTGCAGTACCGAAGCCTTGGCCGGTGCACTCATGAGCCCCGCCCCGCTTCCACATGCGTCCCTGCATCGACCGTGGACACAGGCGCTGGCGGGGTCTTGCCACCCACTTCAAAAAAGGTATATGACAAGGTGATCGTGCTCACATCCTTGGACAGCTTCGGGTCGATCACAAAAGCCACAGGCCATTGCTTCTTCTCGCCTGGATCCAGGGTGTACTGGTTGAAGCAAAAGCATTCCAGCTTGTTGAAATGCGCCGCTGCCTGCCTGGGCGCATAGCTGGGTATAGCTTGTGCGGCCATACGCCGGTTCTGCACGTTCTGAAATTCGTACATCACGGTAGTCAGTTCGCCAGGGTGCACCTGTAGCGATCGCGTGGCGGGTTTGAACTCCCAGGGGCCACGCGCGTTCGCATCAAACTCTACCGTGATGGTCCGGCTCATATCCACCTGGGTATTGGCGGGTAGCTTGATAGCCTTGCCTGCACCGCCATCGCCCGGCAACTGACGCTCTGCCAACGCCAGCACATTGATGCCGGTCATCTCACAAATCGCCTTGTACAACGGCACCAGCGCATAACCGAAAGCAAACATGCCCAGCGCCACAACGCCCAGCTTGCCCATCATCTTCCAGTTTTCGCGACGCACGTACATGCAGGCCTTGTAGTGACTTAGTGGTGGCTCAGCAGAACCATCTTGACAACAAATCCCACAAAGAACACCAGCGCAACCGACGCCAGTATCAGTCCGGTACGAAGGTTGTGCTTCTTTTGCTCTGGCGTCAGCATAGTCAGGTGTTATCCAATGACGCGGGTTGCCGTGGCATCCAGCTTGGGTGGGGTTTCAAAGGTATGGAAGGGTGCGGGCGATGGCACTTCCCACTCCAGACCTTCGGCGGCCTCCCAGGGCTTTTGCGACGCTTTTTCGCCCTTGCCCATCATGGCGGGCAGTACGACGAAAAAGAAGAAATACACCTGGGCAAAACCGAAGGCAAACGCCCCCACCGACGCAATGGCGTTGAAGTCAGCAAACTGCATGGGGTAGTCCGCATAGCGGCGCGGCATACCGGCCAAGCCCAAGAAGTGCATCGGGAAAAAGGTGACGTTGAACGCTATCAGCGACCACCAGAAATGAATCTTGCCGCGGCGTTCGTTGTACATCACACCGGTCCACTTGGGGCACCAATAATAGAAGCCGGCAAACATGGCGTACAGCGAGCCTGCCACCAACACGTAGTGGAAATGCGCCACCACGTAGTAAGTGTCCTGCAGCTGAATGTCGATAGGCGCCACCGCCAGGATCAGGCCGGTGAAGCCGCCCATGGTGAACACGAATATGAAGCCCACAGCGAACAGCATCGGGGTTTCAAAGGTCATCGAGCCCTGCCACATGGTGGCGATCCAGTTGAAAATCTTCACAGCAGTCGGCACGGCAATCAGCATGGTGGCGTACATGAAGAACAGCTGGCCGGTCACCGGCATGCCGGTGGTGAACATGTGGTGCGCCCAAACAATGAACGACAGGATCGCAATAGAAGACGTGGCGTAGACCATGGAGGCGTAGCCGAACAACTTCTTGCGTGCAAACGCTGGCACGATGTGGCTGATGATGCCGAAGGCCGGCAAAATCATGATGTACACCTCGGGATGGCCGAAGAACCAGAAGATGTGCTGGTACATCACCGGATCACCGCCACCGGCGGGGTTGAAGAAGCTGGTACCGAAGTGGCGGTCCGTCAGCGTCATGGTGATGGCGCCGGCCAGCACGGGCATCACGGCGATCAACAGATAGGCGGTGATCAGCCAAGTCCAGCAGAACATCGGCATCTTCATCAGCGTCATGCCGGGTGCGCGCATGTTCAGGATGGTGACGATGATATTGATCGAGCCCATGATGGACGATGCGCCCAAAATGTGCATCGCAAAAATACCGGCATCCATGCTGGGGCCCATCTGCAGGGTCAACGGTGCGTACAGCGTCCAGCCCGCGGCAGGCGCACCGCCAGGCATGAAGAACGAGCTGACCAGCGTCACAGCGGCGGGAATCATCAGCCAGAAGCTGAAGTTATTCATGCGCGCAAACGCCATGTCACTGGCGCCGATTTGCAACGGAATCATCCAGTTCGCAAAGCCCACAAAGGCAGGCATGATGGCGCCGAACACCATGATCAGGCCGTGCATGGTGGTCAGTTGGTTGAACAACTCGGGATTCACGAACTGCAGACCAGGCTGGAACAGCTCGGCACGGATCAGCAGCGCCAGGACGCCGCCCACCATCAACATGGTGAAACTGAACAACAGGTACAGGGTACCGATGTCCTTGTGGTTGGTCGCAAAAACCCACCGACGCCAGCCCGTAGGTGCGTGGTGGTCATGCCCGTCGTGGTGGGCATGGTCTTCGTGGGGATGGAGAACTGCGCTCATCTTGCTTTCCTTGGAAATCTGTACGTTGCGAGAGCAGCTTATTTGCCGCGCAGAGCCAAGACATCAGCCGGCTGCACCAGTTGGCCCGTCTTGTTGGACCAGTTGTTTTTGGTGTAGCTGATGACTGCTGCAATATCGGTATCGCTGAGTTGCTTCCAGGAAGGCATGGCGCCGTTGTTTTGCCCGTTCAGCACCGTCATGATCTGCAGACTCTTGTCCGCATCCAGCACCTTGGGCGAGCCATCCAGCGGCTTGATCGGGCCTGCGCCCTTGCCGTTGGCCTGGTGGCAGGCTGCGCAATTGGCTGCATACACCTTTTCACCGCGCTTGAAGATGTCGTCCAGTGTCCAGACCTTGGAAGGATCATCGGCCTTGGCAGCCATCTTCTTTTTCTCGCCGTCCACCCACTTGGAATAGTCTTCTGCCGACACCACCTTCACCTGGATGGGCATGTAGGCATGCTCCTTGCCACAAAGCTCTACACATTGGCCATAGTAGGTACCGACCTTTTCCGCACGGAACCAGGTGTCGCGCACAAAACCGGGAATCGCATCTTGCTTGATACCGAAAGCCGGCACACCAAAGGAATGGATCACGTCGTCTGCGGTGGTGATGATGCGCACCTTTTTGTCCACTGGCACAACCAGCGGGTTGTCCACTTTCAGCAGGTAGTCGTCCACCACTTCATTGGCCTTGGGGCCACCATTGTTGGACATGGCGCGCTGGCTGCTGTCCAGCGTGGACACGAAGCCGATTCCTTCGCCCTCACCCTTCAGGTAGTCGTAGCCCCATTTCCACTGCATGCCAGTGACCTTGACGGTCAGATCGGCATTGGTGGTGTCCTTCAAGGCGACGACCACCTTGGTGGCCGGCAGCGCCATCAGGATCACGATGACGAAGGGCACGATGGTCCAAATCACTTCTACCACTACGGACTCGTGGAAGTTGGCGGCCTTGTAACCCTTGGATTTGCGGTGCTTCCAAATGGAATAGAACATCACCCCGAAGACCGCAACAAAGATGACGCAGCACACGATGAGCATGAACCAGTGCAGCCACTGCTGCTCTTCGGCGATCTTGGTGACTGCGGGGGCCAGATTCAACTGCCGCACGGCGGGGCCACCGGGTAGATCATTGACCGCATGTGCAGCAGTGCTGAACCATGCGCCCGCCCAGACGCCGAGTGCGGGCAGGAGTGAAGCCAACTTGTTAGGAATCATCTTCATCGTTTTAACTTCTTCTCAATAGAACCAGTTTGTCTACGCTGCCCAAGCAACCCTGGACCTCCCCCTCAAGCGCTGCGCAATGCCATGCGAAGTTCGCGGGCCAACGCGGACCGCAACTCTGGACGCACATACCGCCCTACCTCTACCGAACACCCCTGGCCGGACACCTCTATCAAGGACCGGTCACCTGTTTTGGGTTCGATTCTGACCCATTCACGGTGAAACTCAGCTCGCTCCAGTCGGCCCGCGTTTTCCAACTCAACCACCAGACGGGGACCTTGCAACGAAATCTTCTCGCCATCGGTGGCATGGCGGGCATACACCAGGAACGCAATGCCCACGGCCGCCAGCTCCAGCCACGCAAAAGGCAATACCAACTTGGCACCCTGCATCCAGAAAAAGGATGCAATCCCCAAAGACACCACACAGATCGACGCGTACAGCCAAGCCAGCTGGGTCGGAGTGACCGAACAATTACGCTTCAGAAACCAGTGAATGTTCTGGCCGGAAACGGTGGCGAAGCGAAATACCAGATTCGACACGGATGGCACTCACAAAATTAAGCCCTTCGGACGACTTGACTGTCACTTTCCGATGGGCTTAGCTGCGTGGGAAGATACCCATATGTTTTTTCATTTTCATTGTAGCCCGCCTTTCCCGCTGGTGGCCTACCTAGAAACCATCATGCCGCGCCAGGCTTGGCTCTCTGCAGCATATCGCGCATGTCTCGCAGCGAAACCGCGCTTTGGGCACTGACCCGCAGCTTGGGTGCAGGCTTCAGCGCGTGGCCATAGATCAGCTCAAACGTCAGCGGCAGCCGCCCCTGCTCCGCAGCGCTGGCCAATTGACGTGCCAACGCGGCCTCCAGTTGCGCGCGCCAGGCTTTACCACGCAAACCCGCAAAGCGCTGGGGATGCAGGTTGCGACCAATCTCGCGCAGGTCTTGCAGCAGACGCTGTGGGTTCTCATACGTCAGCCGGATGCGCTCCATGTCCATCACCGGCTCGGCAAAGCCGGCATGCACCAGCATGTCACCCCAGTCATGCATATCGGTGAACTGGTGGCCCGGCAGCGGCCAGCCTTGGGCAGCATAGACACTGCGCAGCTCCTGCACGGTGTCCGGCCCCAGGCAAGAAAACATCAGAAATCCATCGACGGCCAAAGCGCGGTGCCACTGCGCGATCAGGGCCTGGGGGTCGGGCGCGGAATGCAGCAGCATATTCGCCCACAGCATCTGCACACTGCCATCGGGCGGCAACTGGGCATGCTGGGGTGGCGCCGTCCAGCGGCCCGGATTCCACCACGGTTTTGCTACAGATTGAATAGCTGCCTGCGCTTGATTTTCGTGCGCTTCCACCACATAACACGCAGCATCCGGGTAGCGGGCTGTGAGCTTGGCATGGGCCTCCAGGCCGCCGCGCACCGGCTCCCAGTGGGCCCAGGCCTGCGGCTGCAGCTTGATCCACTGCAGGCGGTCCTCCATGCGCCGGGCCACCTCCTCGTGCAACCAAGGGGACGTTGTGGCGGGCAGGCGGGCCCAGCGGGCGGCGGCGGCGGGGTCAATCGTGGGCGGAAGTTGGGTCGTCATAGGCTAGCCGGCTAGTATATTGAGGCCATGTTCCGCGCGCTTATCCACCGGGCAGCAACCCTTTTGCCCAGCCAGTGCGCCGTCTGCCGGGCCTGGCCCAGCCAGCCGGTGTGCGGCGCCTGCGTGGCCCGCTTCGCCCAGCCGCGCCTGCGCTGCACCACCTGCGCCCTGGTCGTGCCCGAGGGCGTGGGCCAATGCGGTAGCTGCCTGCGGCAAGCGCCGCCACTGGATGCCTGCCTGGCGGCGGTGGACTATGCCTATCCCTGGTCGCAATGCATTGCACGCTACAAATTCCAGCAGCACGTGGGCTGGGCCGCTACGCTGGCCGATCTGCTGCGCCACAGCCCCTGGGTGGAACCCGCGCTGGAACGCTGTGATGTGCTGCTGCCCATGCCTTTGTCGGCCGAGCGTCTGCGCGAACGCGGCTTCAACCAGTCGCTGGAACTGGCGCGCCACCTGGCGCCGCACAAAACCGACGCCCGGCTGCTACTGCGCACCCGGCATACCACGCCCCAGCCCGCACTGAGCCGTACCGACCGCCTGCGCAACGTCAAAGGCGCTTTTGCGCTAGAACCCTTGCGGGCCCACAGTGTGCGGGACAAACGGGTGGTACTGGTGGACGATGTGATGACCAGCGGCGCCTCGCTATTCGGGGCGGCGGCCGTGCTGCGCCAGGCCGGCGCCACGCACATCACCGGCCTGGTGGTGGCGCGTACGCCGGCGGATTAAGCCGCTTCAACGCTCGAAGAATGCCCGCACTACCTGGGCCACGCGGCGCACATCGTCTTGCGACACGTCCAAATGGGTGACCAGGCGCAGGGTATACAGGCCGGTAGCCAGCACCTGCTGGGTCTTCAGGTGCTCCACCAACGCCTGAGCTTTCTCGGCGGCCACATGCAGAAACACCATATTCGTCGGCCCGGCATCCACCTGCAAGCCAGGCACCCCCGCCAGCAGCTCCGCCAGCAGGCGGGCATTGGCATGGTCATCGGCCAGGCGCGCCACATGGTGTTCCAGCGCGTACAGGCCTGCAGCCGCCAGCACGCCGGCTTGGCGCATGCCGCCGCCCAACATCTTGCGCCAGCGCCGCGCCTGGGCGATAAAGTCCTTGCGGCCCAGCAGCACCGATCCCACCGGCGCACCCAGGCCCTTGCTCAGGCAGATGCTGACCGAGTCAAAACCGGCAATCAGCCGGCGCTCGGTCTGTATCAACACCTCGCCGGGCTGCTGCGAGGCCACAACGGCGTTAAAAAAGCGCGCCCCGTCCAGATGGCATTGCAAGCCGCGCCCATGGGCCAGGGCCACCGCCGCGTCCACATAGTCCTGCGGCAGCAGCTTGCCGCCGATGGTGTTCTCCAGCGCCAGCAGGCGCGTGCGGGCATAGTGCACGTCGTCGGGTTTGATGGCGGCGGCGATGCGCTCCAGCGGAATGCTGCCGTCGCGCGCATTGTCCAGCGGCTGGGGCTGGATGCTGCCCAGCACGGCTGCGCCACCCGCCTCCCATTTATAGCAATGGGCCTCCTGGCCGACGATGTATTCGTCACCGCGCTGGCAGTGGGTCATCAAGGCAATCAGGTTGCTCTGCGTGCCGGTGGGGCAGAACAGGCCGGCCTCAAAGCCCAGGCGCTCGGCCAGGCTGTCCTGCAGCAGGTTCACCGTGGGGTCGTCGCCAAACACGTCATCGCCCAGGGGCGCGGCCAGCATGGCGGCCTGCATGGCGGTGGTGGGACGGGTGACGGTGTCGCTACGCAGGTCTATGGTTTTCATGGGGCGTCAAAAAGAAGGGGATGCGACAGGATAATCCAGGCATGTTGAACATCGTCCTGGTCGAACCCGAAATCCCGCCGAATACCGGCAACGTCATCCGCCTGGCCGCCAACACGGGCTGCAATCTGCACCTGGTGGAGCCGCTGGGCTTCTCCATGGACGACAAGCATATGCGCCGCGCCGGGCTGGACTACCACGAGTACGCCACGCTAACCCGCCATGCCGACTGGCCCAGCTTTCTGGCCACCGCCCAGCCCGACCCGCAGCGCCTGTTCGCGCTGACCACCAAGGGCACGGGTAATGTGTTCGACTGCGCCTTCGCGCCCGGTGACTGGCTGGTGTTCGGCTCAGAAACCAAGGGCCTGGCAGAGAGCGTGCGCGCCGCCTTCAGCCCCCAGAATTGCCTGAAGCTGCCCATGCGGCCCGGCCAGCGCAGCCTGAACCTGTCCAACGCCGTGGCCGTGACGGTATTCGAGGCCTGGCGCCAGTGCGGCTTTCAATAGCTATCAAATAAATAGCTACCTGCGCAGGTAAACCCTGCGCTAGCGGCCTATTTCTTATAAATCTGCTCAGGCATAGTGGCGCACCAGCGACTCGGCTACGCAGGCCGGCCTGGCCTGGCCTTCCAGCTCCAGCGTCGCCTCCAGGACGATCTGCACGCCCGGCTCAGCCAGCGGCGTGCAGGCCAGCAGCTTCAGGCGTGCGCGCAAGCGGCCGCCCACCGGCACCGGGCTGATGAAGCGCACCTTGTTCAGGCCGTAGTTCACCGCCATGCGCGACTCGGTGATGGCAAACGAGCTGTCAAACAGGCGTGGCAGCAGCGACAGCGTCAAAAAACCGTGCGCGATCGGCCCGCCGAAGGGTCCCGCCTTGGCCCGCTCCACGTCCACGTGTATCCACTGCTGGTCACCCGTGGCGTCGGCAAACTGCTGCACCTGGGCCTGGGTGATGAGCGTCCAGTCGCTGACGGCAATCTCCTGGCCCACCGCAGCTGCCAGCTCGGCGAAAGTGGCGAAGGTTTTCAAATGGCTCAGGCGTCCAGCCAGGCAGCCAGGGGCTTCCACTGCTCCAGGTCTTTTTCAACCCGGCTGGGCGCCACATCGAACAGGCTCAGGCCGCCGGCGGCCAGATGCACATAGTTTTGCGTATCGCGCAGATGGCTCAGCACCGGCACTTCCAGGCCGTCCAGGTATTCACGCAGGCGGTCGGCCGACAGGGTGCGCTCATCCACCCGCATGCCGACCAGGCCGACCTGCATCTTGTCGATGCGGCGGTGCTCGGCCAGCCGGTCCAGAAATTTACGCGTGGCAAAGATGTCGAACACACTGGGCTGCAGCGGGATGACGATCTTGTCGGCCAGCTTCATCACGTCCTTGAAGCGCTTGCCGTCCAGGCCGCCGGGCGTGTCCAGCACCACATAGCCATCGGCTTTGCTGGCTTTGGGCGGTTTGTCGATCTCGTCGGAGGCCACATCCCAGGCGGTGATGGGCGCCGCATGCTCCGGACGCAAGTCCAGCCAAAGGCGGGACGACTGCTGCGGGTCGGCATCTCCCAGCAGCACTGCATGCCCCTGGGAGGCGTAGTAGCCCGCAATCTGGGTGGCCAAGGTAGATTTACCGACGCCGCCCTTGGGGCTGGCGACAACAACGATGGGCATGGAGAACTCCTGGTTGAGAATTTGCTATGTTAGCGGCATGCACGAAGCCAGTTCCAACCCCAATCCAGCCGACCCAGCGCCCCCCGACAACGCCCCACCCCGCATCTACCTGCTGGCCGCCCACCCGAACTGGCGCGCCTCACGCGTCAACCAGCACCTGCTGGATACGGCCCGAGCCCTGGCCGATACCGCCGACGGCCAGCACCTGGAGGTGCAGGACCTGTACGCCAACTACCCCGACTACAGCATCGACGTGGCCGCCGAGCAGGCCCGCGTGGAGGCAGCCGACCTGCTGGTGCTGCTGCACCCTATCCAGTGGTATTCCATGCCCGCGCTGCAAAAACTGTGGTTTGACGAGGTGCTGACCTACGGCTGGGCCTATGGCGTGGTGTCTGCGGGCAGCGACGAAACCGCGCCCCAGGGCGCGCCCGGTACCGCGCTGCGTGGCAAGGCCTTGTGGCTGGTGCTGACCACTGGCGGACAGGAGGGCTCGTACCAGCCCAGTGGCAAGCAGGCGTCGGATTTCGATGCCTTCCTGCCGCCCTACCAGCACACCGCCGCTCTATGCGGCATGCGCTTTCTGCCGCCGCTGGTGCTGCACAGCGCCCACAGCGCGGGCAAGCAAGAGGTGCTGGCGCATATCGCGCAGTTCCGCCAGCGCCTGCAGCACTACCCCCATTGGCCCGAAGCCGCAACGGACATCTGATATCCCATGGAACACGCTCCCTCCTGGCTGGTAAACAGCTTTGTCTACCTGAGCGCGGCGGTCATCGCCGTGCCGCTGAGCAAGGCCCTGGGCCTGGGCTCCATCATTGGCTACCTGGCCGCCGGCATCGTCATCGGGCCCTGGGGTCTGGGCCTGGTGACCGAGGTGCAGGACATCCTGCATTTCGCCGAATTCGGGGTGGTGCTGATGCTGTTCCTGATCGGCCTGGAGCTGGAACCCAAGCGCCTGTGGAGCCTGCGTCGCCCCATCTTCGGCTGGGGCTCGGCCCAGGTGCTGGGCTGCGCCGTGGTGATACTGCTGGGCGGCATGGCGGCCGGGGCGCCCTGGCGCATCGCCCTGGTAGCGGCGCTGGGCCTGGCCCTGTCCAGCACGGCGATTGCGCTACAGGTGTTTGGCGAACGTAATCTGCTGCCCACGCGCAGCGGGCAGGCGGGGTTTTCCATCCTGCTGTTCCAGGACGTGGCCGCCATCCCCATCCTGGCGCTGCTGCCGCTGCTGGGCGCCATTTCTGAAGAAAATGATGCGCTAGCGCACATATCACCTGCGCTGGCAGCTCTTAAAACAATAGCAGTCATCGCCGGAATTGTGTTGGGTGGCCGGCTGCTGCTGCGCCCGCTGTTCCACTGGATTGCGCGCAGCAAGACGCCCGAGATCTTCACCGCGGCGGCCTTGCTGCTGGTGGTGGGCATTGCCTCGCTGATGCTGTCGGTAGGCTTGTCGATGGCGCTGGGTGCCTTTCTGGCTGGCGTGCTGCTGGCCGAGAGCGAGTACCGGCGCGAGCTGGAGACCGATATCGAGCCCTTCAAGGGCCTGCTACTGGGCCTGTTCTTCATTGCCGTGGGCATGAGCGTGGACTTTGGCGTGCTGCTGCATTCGCCGGGGCTGATGGCGGCCATCGTGGCCGGCTTTCTGCTGGCCAAGCTGCTGGTAATCTACGCCATCGCCAAGGCCATGGGCGTGCCCTTCCAGGAGCGGCCGGTGTTCACCGTACTGCTGGCGCAGGGCGGTGAATTTGCCTTCGTGGTGTTCCAGACCGCCACGGCGGCCCAGGTGTTTTCTGCGCAGACCTCGTCCCTGCTGATCGGCTCGGTGGCGGTATCGATGCTGGTCAGCCCGTTGCTGCTGCTGGTCATCGACAAACTGCTGCTGCCACGCCTGGCGCAGCGCGGCGGGCCGCAGCTGGAAGAGCTGACCGAGCAGCAAGAGGCGCCCATCATCATTGCCGGTTTTGGCCGCTACGGCCAGATCGTGGGCCGCATGCTGCTGGCCGAGGGCATAGGCGCCACCGTGCTGGACCATGACGCGGAAATGGTGGAGACCATCCGCCAGTTCGGCCTTCGCGTGTTTTACGGCGACGCCACCCGGCTGGACCTGCTGCGCCTGTCGGGCGCTGCCACCGCCAAGATCCTGGTCGTGGCGGTGGACGACAAGGAGCAGAGCCTGAAGATCGTGGACATCGCACGCGAGCACTTCCCCAACCTGGAGATTGTCGCCCGGGCCCGCGACGTGCCCCACTGGTATGCGCTGCGCGACCGGGGTGTGCAGCGGGTAGAGCGTGAACTGTTCGAGTCCAGCCTGCGTAGCGCGCGTTCGGTGCTGGAGCTGGTGGGTTACCCGCCACACGAGGCGCGGCAGCAGGCCATGCGCTTTCGGCGGCACAACATCGGGTTGTTCGAGCAGATGTACCCGCACCGCAAAGACCGCAACAAGCTGATCGCCGTGGCCACCGAGGGCCGCCAGCAGCTAGAGGAGCAAATGGCCCAGGAGCGGGAAGAGCAAGCGCAACGCCGGGCCAAAACCCGGGGGCACTGAGGCCCAGACCGTTTTTACTCGACCACCTCGGGCTCATCCAGCGGCGCCGCCGCCTGGTAAGCGGCGGCCATCTTGGCCACCTCGTCGGCCAGCACCTGGCGCAGGCTGGCCGGGCCGAGCACCACGCAACGTGCGCCGTGGCGCAGGATGTCGCTCATCAGTTCCCGGTGGTCCATGTAAGGCACGCGCAGCAGATAGCTGCCGTCCTGCTGCACGCGGCCCTGCTGCTGGGAATGCCACTGCAAGTGCGCCGCCTCCGCCGCATGCTCCGCACCAAACTGCAGCCGCGCCCAACGCACCCTGCCACTGGGGTAGATGCCGTACAGCGGGCCAAAAGCCGCATCCAGCTTGTCAGCGCCCATGTCCACCGCGCCGGTGCCCAGCACCTGCACATCGATTATGGCCGCCACCTCCACACTGTGCAGCGCGCTATGGCCGTGGCACCACACCTCCAAGTACCAGACGCCCTGGTACGACACCATCCGCAGAGGCGAAACCTCACATCCCACCAGCGTGAGCTCGCCCTTGGTATAGGTCAGCAACAAGCGCTTGCGCCGCACCAGGGCCTGGCCCACACGCTCAAAGTACCGCGGCGTAGCTGGTTCCCGCTCGAGCCCGACGATACGCACGCGCTCACGCAGCTCCTGCAGCTCGACGTTGTCGCTTTGCAAAAGTGCCATCAGGCGCTCGGCCTCGGACACGGGGTTGAGTATCAGCCCCCCGGTATCCAGGCAGGCCAACAGATGCTGCAAAGTCAGCAAGGCCTGGATCTCAGCCGGTGAAAACCACAGGCCCGGCAGCTCATGGGCACTGGTTCTGGGCTCCTGCAATGCCGCAAGCCGGTAACCGCCCGCAGCGCGGCTCCATTCAATGGGCAATTTCAGCCGTTTGCGCAGGTCATCCAGGTCACGCTTCAGCGTTGCACGGGATACTTTCAGTTCATCCTGCAGCGCAGCGAAGCTGATGACCTTGTGTTGGCGCAGTAGCTGGTCGATTTTGTAGAGGCGCCCCGTCTGGTCCATGGTATCTCCGGAGATGGAATCAGGTATTCAAGTAACAGATGTAACCATTTAATTCCATAGCCATGCAGAGAGCAAGGCACTTTTACACAGCGAACTAGCGAGTTTCCCTTGGTTCAACTGTATACAAGCCACATCCTTGCGACATATTCATGCAACTGCAGCGCCTACTTTACAGTGTCTTGCAGCTGCTGCTTACCAGTAAACAGCCTACCCAGCATCCAGAAAGCTGTGGCGAATCGAAACTCCATCCACAGCTTTACTAACGCCACGCTCAAGAACAGCGATGACACCGCGAAGTTGCGCGCATCCAACAAACCCCGCCACGCGAACGGAATCCATGCGCACAAACTGCCGCGGAGCTTGAACGACAACGCCCCGGTTTGGCCGTGGTAGGCTTGGCGCCATGTTCAATCCCTCGCAAGCCGATGTTCGCCGATTTTTCTGTACTGTTTACGCCAAGGCGAAGGCAGGTCAAGCACTAGAAGCTATTGAAACCATAGCAAGCCAATGGATGGACGAGCATCCTGAATACCATGCCGATCTGCAGGATCTGGATGCCGCCCTGGCCCGAAATTACGATCTGGAGGCCGGCGCGACCAACCCCTTTCTGCACCTGTCCATGCACTTGTCGATCAGCGAGCAATGCTCCATCGACCAGCCGCGCGGCATACGCCAGGCGGTGGAGCTGCTGACGCGGCGGCGCGACTCGCTGCACGCGGCGCACCACGAAACCATGGACTGCCTGGGCCAGATGCTGTGGGAAAGCCAGCGCGCCGGTCGCCCGCCCGATGGCGAAGCCTATATCGCCTGTGTGCAGCGCCAGGCAACACGGAATTGAAGTCCTGGGCACCCCGCGGCACCACTTTCAGCAACCATCAAAAAAAGCCCGCGACAGCGGGCTTTTTTGTGACCTCGGCAGACTTAACGGAAGCGCGACTGCGGCACGACCTTCAGCTCGCTGTCCAGCGAGTGCACATACGAAGCCAAGGCCTTCAGTTCGGTATTGGAAAACTGCTTAGCCACGCCGCCCATAATGGCATTGCCGCGACCCACCAAGGGATTTCCCTCGGTCTTGTACGCCTTCAAAGCAACATAAAGATAGTCCGCGTGCTGACCCGCAATCTTGGGATAGCTGGGGTCGATAGGTTTGGAGAAATTGTCACCGTGGCAGGACACGCAAGCGCCCTTGGTCAGCAATGCCGTCACCTGGGCAGAGGGCTGCACCGTGGGCTTGGCTGGCAGCGTTGCGCCCTCCACCACACCCAGGCTGCTGTAATAAGCTGCCACGTCCGCCATGTCCTGGTCGCTAAGCGAATCGGCGATGCCGCGCATGGTGGGGTGTTTGCGGTCGCCCTTCTTGTAAGCATTCAACGCAGAGATGATGTACTTTGCGCCCTGCCCGGAAATCATGGGCACCTTGTGCACTTCAGGGAAGCTGGCCTGGTAGCCCTTGATGCCGTGGCAGCCAATGCACATGTCCACCTTGGCATGCCCCGCGTTGGCATCTCCCACAATGTCTTGTGCACTCACCAGAGTACCCACCGAAGCTACTGCAAACGTCAACACCGTGGTCAATAATTTATTCATTTTTTGCGCGCACAATCTGGGGGAGAAACAAGCTTGTACATCAAGCTCGCCGACGTGCGCGGATTATATGCGTCGGTAATTCAATCCCACCCATCCTTCTGCACCCACCATGAAGTTTCAAGGCTCCGACAATTACGTTGCTACCCAGGATTTGATGTTGGCAGTCAATGCAGCAGCCACGCTCAAACGACCGCTGTTGGTCAAGGGAGAGCCCGGCACGGGCAAGACCATGCTGGCCGAGGAAGTAGCCGCCGCCTTGGGCATGCCCCTGCTGCAATGGCACATCAAATCCACAACCAAAGCGCAACAGGGTTTGTATGAATACGATGCCGTCAGCCGGCTGCGTGATTCGCAACTGGGCGACGAGCGGGTCAAGGACATCCATAACTACATCGTCAAGGGCGTGCTGTGGCAGGCCTTTACCGCAGACGAACCGGTGGCCCTGCTGATCGACGAAATCGACAAGGCGGACATCGAATTCCCGAACGACCTGCTGCGCGAGATCGACCGCATGGAGTTCTACTGCTACGAGACGCGCGAGCTCATCCGTGCCAAGAACCGCCCCCTAGTGTTCATCACGTCCAACAACGAAAAGGAACTACCCGACGCCTTCCTGCGGCGCTGCTTCTTCCACTACATCCAGTTCCCCGACGCCGGCACCATGCAGAAGATCGTGGACGTGCACTTCCCCGGCCTCAAGAAAGAGCTGCTGGCTGCGGCCATGAAGACCTTCTACGACGTGCGCAATTTGCCGGGTTTGAAAAAGAAACCATCCACGTCCGAGCTGCTGGACTGGCTCAAGCTGCTGGTCGCCGAAGACATTTCGGCCGAGGCACTGCACAGCCAGGACCATAAGGTGGCAGTACCACCCCTGGTAGGTGCCCTGCTGAAGAACGAGCAGGATGTAAGCCTATTTGAGAAGCTGGTGTTCATGAACCAGCGCAACCGCTAACCTTGCCATCCACAGTAGGAGTTTTGGAATGAGTTTTGTACAAGCTGTCAACCTGCGTGCCCGCGGTGTCTTGCTGGAACCCATGGAGCTGCAGCACGAAACCGGCCTGCAAGCCGCCGCAGCCGATGGCGAACTGTGGAACATCCGCGTCACCTCGGTACCCGAACCCGAGAACACCCGCTCCTATATAGAAACCGCCCTGAAGATGCGCGCCGATGGCAACCGCTTCGCATTCGTAGTCAAGGACGAGGCCACTGGCCGCGTATTGGGGACCAGCAGCTACCACGACATCCTGCCGGCTGTGAAGCGCGTGGAGATTGGCTACACCTGGTACGGCAAAAGCAGCCAGCGCAGCCACGTCAACACCACGGCCAAATTGCTGCTGATGACACACGCATTTGAAACCCTGGGCTGCCATGTGGTGGGCTGGCGCACCGACAACTTCAACTTCGCGTCGCAAGCTGCCATCGAACGCCTGGGCGCGAAGAAAGACGGCGTCATCCGTGGCCATGCGGTGCGGCGCGACGGCACCATCCGCGACACCGTGATGTACAGCCTGCGCAGCGGTGAATGGCCCGAGGTCAAAGCACAACTGCTGTACCTGTTGGACAAGCCACGCCCCTGAGCCTGCTTGCCTCCGCCATGCTGATCGACTTCTTCTACACCCTGCGTTCCGCCAAGCTACCGGTCTCCGTCAAGGAATATCTGAGCCTGCTGGAGGCACTGAAGGCAGGTGTGGTCGGGCCAGCCAGCGAGGACGGCACATCCATAGACGACTTCTACTACCTCAGCCGCACCACCCTCATCAAGGACGAAAAGCACTACGACAAGTTCGACCAGGCTTTTGCCGCCTACTTCAAGGGCGTGGAGATGGTGGCCGACTTCACACAGAACATCCCGCTGGATTGGCTGCGCAAAAATCTGGAGCTGGACCTCAGCCCCGAAGAGAAAGCCCAGATCGAAAAAATGGGCTGGGATGCGCTGATGGAAACGCTCAAAAAGCGTTTTGAAGAGCAGAAGGAACGCCACGAAGGCGGCAGCAAATGGATAGGTACCGGCGGCACCAGCCCCTTCGGCGCCAACGGCTTCAACCCCGAAGGCATACGCATAGGCCAGGAGAAAAGCCGCCACAAAAGCGCGGTGAAAGTATGGGACCAGCGCGCCTTCAAAGACTACGACGACCAGCAAGAGCTGGGCACGCGCAACATCAAGATCGCGCTACGCCGCCTGCGCAAGTTCGCCCGCGAAGGCCATGCCGACAAGCTGGACCTGCCCGACACCATACGCAGCACCGCGGCAAACGCCGGCTTCCTGGACATCAGGATGGTGCCGGAGCGCCACAACAACGTGAAAGTGCTGCTGCTGATGGATGTGGGCGGCAGCATGGACGAACACGTACAGCGGGTGGAGGAACTTTTCAGCGCCAGCAAAAGCGAGTTCAAGCACCTGGAGTTCTATTACTTCCACAACTGTGTCTACGACTTCATGTGGAAGCACAACCGCCGCCGCTACAGCGAAAAATTCGCCACCTGGGACATCCTGCACAAGTACAACAAAGACTACAAACTGATCTTCATCGGCGACGCGACCATGAGCCCGTATGAAATCCTGCAGCCCGGCGGCAGCGTGGAATACAACAACGAAGAAGCCGGTGCCGAATGGCTGCAGCGCCTGACCCGCGCCTTCCCCCAATTCGCCTGGATCAACCCCGAACCCCAAGGCCTGTGGCAATACCGCCAGAGCATTGCCATCGTCCAGCAACTGATGGGCCAACGCATGTTCCCCCTGACGCTCAAAGGCCTGGAGGAAGCCATGCGCTTGCTTTCCAAATAGACGGATGCTGCGCAAAGTTATATTGATCACCCTCTGGGCATGGGCTTTTGCAGGAACTGCTGCATGGGCACAAACCCCTGCCAAATCGGCGTTTGACCTGCGCATCAACGCGCCCGCCAATCTGACCGACATGCTCACGCGCCACCTGGAGCTGCAGCGCTACCGCAGCCTGACCGACCTGGACGCCACCGAACTCACGCGCCTGCTGCAAGCCGCAGAGCGCAATGCCCGGGACCTGCTGGCCACGCGCGGCTACTTTGCACCTACGGTCACGCTGACCACGGTAGACACCCCACAAAGTCCCACGGCCCCGGTCGAAGTGGTGCTGACTGTGGACCCCGGTGTGCCGACCCGCATCAGCGAGGTCCACATAGACTTCAGCGGCCCGCTGGCCGACGACCCCGACAGCGCCCCGCTGCGCGAAAGCATACGCGCCGACTGGCAGCTGCACCCCGGTGACACCTTCACCCAGGACGGCTGGGACGACGCCAAGACCCAGGCCCTGCGCAGCCTGACCGTGCAGCGCTTTCCCACCGGCGAAATCCAGAACAGCCTGGCCGACATCGACCCCGACACCCACCAGGCACGCCTGGAGGTCACGCTGGCCTCAGGGCCGGCATACCGGTTTGGCGCCATGGAGATACGTGGCCTGGAACGCTACGACGCCGACTTGGTGCGCAACCTGGCCCAACTGCCCAGCGGTTCAGACTACACCCAGGCCCAGCTGCTGCAGGCCCAGCAACGCCTGGCGGACAGCGGCTACTTCGACTCGGTCTTTCTCACGCTGGACACCACCGGCGACCCGGCAGCCGCTCCCGTAGTTGCGCAGCTGCGCGAGGCCAAGCTGCAAAAGCTGGTGCTGGGCGTGGGCTTCAGCACCGACAGCGGGCCCCGTATATCCGCCGAACACACGCACCACCAGCTGCCCTGGATTGGCTGGCGCGGCGTCTCCAAGCTGTCGCTCGACCACAAGACCCAGACACTGGGCACCGAACTCACTTCGCACCCCGACGAGCGCAGCTGGCGCTGGGTCACCTCCGCGCAGCTAGAGCGCGAAGCCGTCAGCGGCACCGTGACCAACAGCCAACGCCTGCGCGCCGGCCGCACGCAAATCAACGACCACATCGACCGCAATATCTACCTGCAGTACGACCAGGCCACCACGACCACCGACTCCGAACCCCAAAGCACGGCCAGCGCCATCAGTGCCAACTACGCCTGGACGCAGCGCAACTTTGACGACATCCGCACCCCCACATCGGGCTACGGCGTGGCCGTAGAACTAGGCCAGGGTCTGACCTTGGGCAGTGACCGCCAGCCCTTCACCCGGGTGCTGACACGCTGGCTGGGCTACTTCCCACTGAGCCGCCTGTTGCCGACGGATGGCCCGTCCATGCGCCTGGGTCGGCTGGCCATGCGCGCAGAAGGCGGTGCCGTGGTGGCCAAGGCCAGCGCCAACGTGCCCAGCACCCAGGAATTCCTGACCGGCGGCGACACCACCGTGCGCGGCTACAGCTACCACAGCATCGGTATCGTGGCCGCGGACGGCACGGTCAGCGCCGGGCGCTACATGGCCTCCGGCAGCCTGGAATGGCAGCGCCCCATCGTCTACAACGGCCGCACCACCGAGTGGGAAAGCGCGGTGTTCGCCGACGCCGGTGCGGTGGCCAACACCATTGGCTCGCTGGAAACCAAGGTCGGCGTGGGCGCCGGCGTGCGCTGGCGCAGCCCGGTCGGCCCAGTGCAGATCGACCTGGCCTATGGCCTGGCCACCCACAAGATGCGGCTACACCTAAGCGTGGGATTCAGCTTCTGATGGCGATCTGGCGACCTTCACGTAAAAGCCTGCTGTGGCTGCTGGGTGCGCCCTTGGCGCTGCTGGCCCTGGTGGCGGCCCTGACAGGCGGCATCTGGCTCTGGTTGGGTGGCGATACCTCGCTGGCCACGGCCCTGGGCCGGGTGGCACCTTATCTGCCGACCGGCCATTCGCTGGAGGTGCGCGACGTCAGCGGCTCGGTGCGCCAGGGCGGCCACATTGGCAGCCTGCATTACCAAAGCCCGGACATCACCATAGACGCGCAAGACATCGCGGTGGAATGGCAGATCCAGCCCCTGCTGCAACGCAAGCTGCACCTCAGCCAACTGCGCGTGGCACAGCTGCGCATCACGCAAGCACCCTCCACCAGCCCCAGCAAGCCGCTGACCGAACTTGTCCTGCCGCTGCAGCTAGATGTGGTGTTTGCGGTAAACGACCTGCAATGGACCGGCCCGCCCGCGCTGCAGGCCAGCCAACTGGCAGGCCACTACCGTTATGACGGCAGCCAGCACCAGCTGAAGCTGGACAGCCTGCACATTGCATCCGGCCAGTACAGCGGGCAAGCCCAACTGCAGGCACGCAACCCCATGGCCCTGGAGGCCAAGCTACAGGGCCAGGTGGAAACCAGCATCCCAGGCAGCAAAGCCCCCTTGCACATCGCAGCCAGCGCCTCCGCCCAAGGCCCCTTGGCCGGCCAGGACGCCCAGCTGGAAGTACAGGCCCAGCTGACGCCAGACAAAGCAGCCCAACAGCCCCTGCAAGCCACCGTGACAGCGCAAGTCCGCCCCTGGGCAGAGCAGCCACTGCACCAAGCCGAGGCGAAGTTTCAGGACCTCAACCTGGCCGAGCTCTGGCCCGAGGCACCGCAAACCCGCTTGAGCGGCAGCGCCCAGATCACGCCCGATGCGTCCAGCACGCCAGGCGGCCGCTGGAACGCCAGCGCAGCCGTGGACAACCGCCTCAGCGGCCCTTGGGACAAGGGCCGTATTCCGGTAGACAGCGCACGTGCCCAGCTGCAGTTTCAACAGGGTGCCTGGGTGGTGCAGTCGCTAACCGCCCAGCTGGGCCAGGGCAGCCTGCATCTGCAAGGCCATTTGCAAAACCATTTGGACGGCACGGCCAGCAACGACTGGACTGCCCAGGCCGAGCTGCAGCGCATCACCCCCTCGGCCCTACATACCCAGTTGGACCCGGCGCCGCTGAACGGCCAGCTCAGTGCACAAAGTCGTAGCGCCGCCATCAGCTTCACCGCCGCCTTGCAACCTGCTGGTGCAGCGCCCGCGCGCTCGGCCCTGAACGGCCTGCGCATACAGCAGGCACGTGCCGTAGGCCGCTGGGTCCAGGGCACGCTCAGCCTGTCCACCCTACAGCTGCAGACCGACGACGCGCAACTGCAGGGCCAACTGGACCTGACACTAGCCAGCCGCGCGGCCAAAGGGCAGCTACAGCTGAGCCTGCCCGGCGCCAAGGCCGACCTGCAAGGCAACCTCAGCGCCCAGCAGGGCGCGGGCAATGTCAGCCTGCACGTCACCGACGCCGCAGCCACCACCCAGTGGCTGGCCCGCCTGCCCGACCTTGCCACCAGCCTGCAAAACCTGGCCATCAAGGGCCAGGCCGACCTGAGCGGCCACTGGACCGGCGGCTGGGCCAATCTCGCAGGCTCTGCACAAAAGGCAGGGTCCGATGGCCTGGGCCTGCAAGCCCAGCTGAGCGTGCCCACGCTGGAGCTGCGCCCCGCCAGCGGCGACCTCATCTTGCTGCGCAATGGCAAGCTGGACCTGTCCGGCAGACTGCAAGCGCTGGACCTGCAACTACAGGCCGAACTAGCCACCGGCACCCAGCAGCTGAAATTGGACAGCCGCGCCAGTGCCGACCTTTCCGCCCCCAACCAGTGGCAGGCCCGTATCGCCAGTCTGGTGCTCCAGCTGCAGGACAGCACCCGGCCCGGGCCGTGGCGGCTGCAGCTGGACCAGCCACTGACCCTGAAACTGGCCCGTAGCGCCGCCACCACGGCACTGGACGCCGCCGCCGGTACCGCCAGCCTGACCGGTCCGGCACCGGGCAGCGCACGCATCAGCTGGCAGCCCGTAGCCTGGGTCCAGGATGGCGCGCACACCCGGCTGCGCACCCAGGGCAACGTGCAAGGCATCACCATGGGCTGGCTGGAAACCCTGGCCGCCAGCAGCGGGCAACTGGCGCAACTGGGCCTGAAGGGCGACCTGGTGCTGGACGGCGACTGGGACATCCAGGCCGCCCAGACCCTGCAGATCAGCGCCAACCTCAGCCGGCGCAGCGGCGACATCCTGCTGCAGACCAGCGACGACACCGGCCCCGCACGCGCGGGCTCCGCCAACTCGGCCAGCACCATCAGCGCCGGCATCCGTACCGCCAGCGTGGGGCTACGCAGCAATGGCAACCAGTTGCGCGCCAGCCTGCGCTGGGACAGCGAGCGTGCCGGCCAGATCGAGGCCAACCTCGGCACACAAATCAACAACAGCGATAGCGGCTGGACCTGGCCGGCCGACGCGCCACTCAGCGGCAGCGTGCGCGCAGAACTTCCCAGGGTCGGCATCTGGTCCGTGCTGGCCCCGCCCGGCTGGCGCATGCGCGGCACGCTGGCCGCCAACGCCAGCCTCAGCGGCACCCGCCAGGCACCGCAATGGACCGGTACGCTGCAGGCCGACGACCTGGCGCTGCGCTCGGTGGTGGAAGGCATAGAGCTGCGCGACGGCCGCTTCCGCGCCACGCTGGAAGGCCAGCGCCTGAACATCAACGAATTCAGCCTGCGCGGCGCTCCCACCGGCGGCACCGGTGCACCCGCCACCAACGACGGCGGCACGCTGACCGCCACCGGCTTCGCCCGCTGGTCCAGCGTGGCACCAGTTGGCATCCAGCTGGACCTGCAAGCCCAGGCGCAGGCCCTACGTGTGTCGGCCCGGGCCGACCGGCGCCTGTCGGTCTCCGGCAAGCTGCAAGCCCATCTGGAGCAAGGCAAGCTCAGCTTGCAGGGCGCGCTGAAGGCCGACCAGGCGCTATTCATCCTGCCCGATGAAACCGCCCCCAGCCTGGGCGGCGACGTGGTGGTGCGCACCCGCAGCACCGGGGCCACAGCGACCACGGCGGCCACACCCACAGCCTCCAAGAATACGCCCGACATCACGCTGGACCTGGACCTGGGCAACGACTTCCGCCTGGTCGGGCGCGGCCTGGACACCCGGCTCACCGGCCAGCTCAAGCTGCGGGCCGGCCCCACCCTGGCAGGCCCGCGCGTCACCGGCGAGCTGCGCACCGTGCGCGGCAGCTACCGCGCCTACAGCCAGAACCTGGATATTGAGGAAGGCATCCTGCGCTTCAACGGGCCTTTTGATAACCCGTCGCTGGACGTGCTGGCGATCCGCCCCAACCTCAGCGTGCGCGTGGGGGTACAAATCACCGGCACCGCCTTGGCGCCACGGGTGCGCCTGTATTCCGACTCCGACCTGTCCGATGCCGAAAAACTCGCCTGGCTGGTGCTGGGACGCAGCGCCGCCAACGGTGGCGCCGAAGCCGCCGTGCTGCAGCAGGCAGCGCTGGCCCTGCTAGGCGGCAATGGCAAGGGCATCTCGGGCGGACTGGCATCGGCGCTGGGCCTGGACGAGCTATCGTTCAGCGGCAGCGGCACCAAGACCGACGGAACCACCACCGCTGCCGCCGTCACATTCGGCAAACGCCTGTCGCGCGACTTCTACGTGGCCTACGAGCACAGCCTGGCCGGCACGCTGGGCACGCTCTACATCTTCTACGACCTGAGCAAACGCTTCACCCTGCGCGGCCAGACCGGCGAACAAAGCGCGATCGACCTGATCTTCACGCTCACCTACGACTGAAGCTGAGAACGTGTTCACGATCTAAGCAGCGACCACCTGCGAAGCATGGGTCTGTGGCCGCCGCGCAGTGGCCGCACTGCCCATAGACGCGGCCATGATGCAGCCTATGGCCAGCCATTGCCGCTGGTTCAGGTGCTCGTCCAACAGACCCATGGCCAGCACCGCGGCCACGGCCGGCTCCATGCTGATCATGATGCCAAAGGCCTCCTTGGGCAGGCGCTTCATCGCCACCATTTCCAAGGAGATCGGTAGCGCGCTGGAGATTGCCGCCACGCACACGCCCACCAACAGCACCGTGGGCGACAGCAGCGCCGCGCCGGCATGCACAACGCCCACCGGCACCACCACGATGGCCGCCACCAGCAAGCCCAGCGACACCGAATGCCCCGCATGCAGATGACCGACGCGCTTGCCGAACACGATGTACAGGGCCCACAGCACCGCCGTCCCCAGCGCGTACATCACACCCGTGGGGTCCAGATCGTTGCTGCTCAGGCCCAGCGGCAGCAACATCCCCAGGCCCAAAACGGCCAGCGCCAGCCAGACAAAGTCCACCATCCGGCGCGACGCGGCAATCGCCAAGGCCAGCGGACCGGCGAACTCGATGGCCACGGCCAGCCCAAACGGCAAGGTGCGCAGCGACATGTAGAACATCAGGTTCATCGCCCCCAGCGCAGCGCCGTAGCAGGCAATGGATATGGCATCGGCCCGCGACAAATGCCAGCGCCAGGGTCGCCACAGCAGCAGCAAAAGCAGGGACGAAAACCCCACCCGCACGGCCGATGTGCCCTGCGCACCCACCAAAGGGAAAAGCTGCTTGGCCCAGGAGGTGCCAATGCCCAGCGCCGTCACCGCGGCCAGAACCGCCAAAAAAGGAATCACCCGTGGGTAGCGTGCCAAAGTCATGGGTGAAAATATAAATCGCAGCACAGCTGGTTTTCGCTGCAATTTCAGACCGTAAACGCAAGATTCGCTCACCACCCCGCAACCCCATGCCCGCCGCCCCGCCCCTAGACGCCTTTGACATCGCCATCCTGGACATCCTGCAAAAGGACAACAGCGTGCCCCAGCGCGCGATTGCCGAGGCCGTGCACCTGTCGGCGCCAGCGGTGCAGCGGCGCATCCGCCGGCTGCAAGACAGCGGCGTGATCCGCGCCAATGTGGCAGTGATAGACGCAGCCAAGGTCGGCCTGCCGCTGACCATCATCATCGAACTGCACCTGGAGAACGAACGCCCCGACCGCACCGCCGCCATGCGCGCCCGCATCGCCACTGAACCCGCGGTGCAGCAGTGCTACAGCGTGACCGGCGAGGCCGACTACCTGCTCATCGTCACCGTCGCCTCGATGGCCGACTACGAGGCGCTGACGCGGCGCCTGTTCGAGGGCGACGACAACATCCGCCGCTTCCGCACCTCGGTCACCCTGGGCTGGCTGAAGTCCGGTCTGCAGCTGCCGCTGGACAAGGCGCTGCCGAGCGGCACCGCTGGATAAATTCATAGAAAATAGGCCGCCCGCGCAGATAGAAACTGCGCTAGTAGCTACGCTTTCAATAGCAAAAATCCATCCATTTGCTGCACCCAGGACTACAAAAGCAAGATTTGCACGCCGGCCGGCGACCACGCCAAAACTACCCTTGCCAGGCCCTACAATCCCGGCTCCCCTTGTAGTTCAATGGATAGAACGAGTGCCTCCTAAGTGCTAAATACAGGTTCGATTCCTGTCGAGGGGACCATATCTAAGGCCGAAAGCTTCCACCAGCTTCCGGCCTTTTTTATTTCCCCTCTGAAAACCCGTTTTTGAGTTCCGCAAACATCCGTGCAAGTGTGCCGAATCCAGGGGTACTTGAGGGCCAATATGGGGGCACCAAATTGCGAATTAGGGGCACATTTTTAACCCATCACCTTTATGCATATGACCCTCCTAGCAACCTGAGGGGTAGCGCTTGGCGCTGATCAGTTTGAATCTGTCTGGCAGCAAATCGTTTACGACGACATCGGCGATGGCCACAATGCAGATGGCATCAAAAATGTCTACCATCACCCCATCCCAGCTCATTGCTGGCATCAATCAGCTTATGGGTCAATGCCTGGGGTTCGTACCGTGAAGCCAGAATGTTGGTCAGGATGGACAAGGCCGGATACAGCCTGGTGATCCAGTAGCGCGGCAGCGTGCTGATATGGCGACTACCCAGTTGCTCTATCTCGCCCCAGGCAGATGGACGGCCTGATGCCGTGCGAGCCGTCATGGCTATAGCCCCTGCAGTTCAGCTGCACGCGAAAAGGTGAAGGTTATCTCTGGCTCATGCCCAGATTCTTTTTTTCACCGCCTGTTTTACCAAAGCCCGACTTGGGGTGACAGCGTAACGGCCTTGCCAAACAAGGCAAAAGTAAAGCCACCGGTATCGCTACGGGCGACTTGCTTGGGCCAATCTTCACCGGCAGGGGGTGGGTTATTGAACCTCACCTACCAGTCGATATCGCGAACATTGGATGCTGAGGCTCCGCCCTGCCAGCGTCAATCTTCGCCTTCATTGCATGGGCCGCACTTGCTAAACGGTTGTGGGGCTCAATCGTGCCAAACTGCGTCTCAAGATCGCGCACCACGCCCAATAGGCGGTAGTCGCAGGGCAGCATGATTGGCTTTTGCTGCGTCACCTCTGCACGGCCAGTTGCTTTCGGCCAAGGTTTTACGTTGTCACTCATAAATTCTCCAAGGTACACAACCGGCAAGGGAAGAGAACCACTGATAGAAAGTCGATTTTTGCCACATTGCAGACGCAATGATGGCGTGACGGTCCCGTGCCTTGACATACACAAGCATTAGCGTGAACTAGTTGCACGAAGGGTTATTCATTGCCATGAAGAATCGCGCCATCGCTTCATTCCTTCGGACCCATCATGCTGAAATCAATCACCATTTCTTTGTTGCTCCTAACTTCGTATGCGTTGGCGGGCTGCGGCGGCGGCGAAGATTCTGATTCCCAACTGCTTGCCGAGTTGCAACAAGCACGCACCGAAGCCCGTATGGCTTGGAGCAGTATGGAAACCATCGATAAGCAAAACCAAACATCGGCTCAGTAACTGCATAAAAATTTAGTCCCGCAACTATCAAGATCTCGTCGACGCCTACCGACAAAGGGATCGGGAATCAGGCCGGTACACGCTTACATGCTTCTGCGATCAGCGCATATAGGAATACGAAGGGACTTCTCACTTTGAGGTAACGACATCGAGTGCCAAGATTGGTGAGTTGAAGTCAATCTGCAACCTTTATATAGGAGAAGCCCCATGTCCGAGATTGCACGAATTGGCGTTGATCTGGCAAAGCGCGTCATCCAAATCCACGCCGTCGGTACTGCGGCCAAGATACTGACCAACCGCCCCCTGAGCCGTGACAAATTCATGGCCTGGTGTGCCTAGCCCTCCCCGCACTGCGTCATCGCCATGGAGGCCAGCTCCAGTGCCCATTACTGGGCACGCAAGCTGGTAGCCCTGGGGCTGGATGCCCGCATCATCGCCGCCCACCTGGTGACGCCATACCGGCTGCAAGGCAAAGGTGGCAAGAACGACGCCAATGACGTAGCCGCAATCTGCGAAGCCGCCAGCCGACCCGCAATGCACTTCGTGCCCATCAAAACCATTGCCCAACAAGGCATGCTGTGCGTACACCGACTGCGCGAGGGATTGAAGGCCGAACGCACCGCTTGCATCAACCGCATCCGCGGCCTGCTGGCCGAGTTCGGCCTGGTGTTTGCCCAAAGCCCCAAGGTCTTGCGCGAGGTGCTCAGCACTGTCATCGAAGATGCCAGCATCGAACTGGCGGGCCTGCCCCGGCTGGTGATTGAGCGGGCACAGACGCAGTGGCAAGAGCTGGATGCCCATATCCCGTGGTGTGATATACGCATCGCGGCCCGCCTCAAAGACAATCAACAAGCCCAGGCCGCCACCCAGCTTCTGGGTGTAGGGCCGGTCACGGCATCGGCGGTAGTCGCCACCGTAGGCGACTTCAAACAATTCAGAAACGAGACCCAGTTCGGTGCCTGGCTGGACCTAACACCCAAGCAAAACTCCAGCGGCGGCAAGAACAATCTGGGCTATATCACCAAGCGTGGCGATATATACCTGCACACCCTGCTGATCCAGGGTGCCAAGTTGGCGGTTATGAGGGTGCACAAGCGCGATGACCCGATCTCGAAATGGGCACACCAGTTACGCGAAAAATCTGGCTGGCAAAAGGCGGTAGTGGCGCTGGCCAACAAGAACGCGCGCATTCTGTGGGCAGTATTTATGCGCGGCAAGTCGTTTGATGCACGCCACGTCAGTGTAAAGCCTGGGCATGCTGATATCCAGCGGCTGTGCGGGGCCATTCCAACGCAGTCCAACACCCCGAACAAGACGTTGTTGCCTACCTTGCAAGACGTAAATCCGAAGATGTAGTAACAGGTCAGACCGGCAGCGGCCAAGCCCGACTAACCCTTTGTGGTGCAAACCCATTGCAGCAACCACGGGATCGGAATGGGGCACCGTTGAGCGGTTCGTATCTGGGTCCGCTTTGAAAAACCAGTGCAACAAGGTCGTCTGTAGATGTGCAGTCTGTTCCTCGTTTGCCGTCGCTTCTGTTTATGCCAGCGCAAGGAATACCGCTCTCCAGGGACGAAGAAAATGCCGCGCCGTTATTTGCTTATTTTGGAAGTCCCTGTAATGGGTTAGGCCTTGGTCTAAATTGACTCAGCAGGATAGGAAGATCGCAATCAAGGCGGTTCATGGTGCTGAGCCAGCCGTCAGTCGATCGACCCATTGGCCCGCAAAGATGAAGAACATCGGTACAGAAACGTAGCAAGCGAGGGTAAAGGTGATATAGATCGGAGCAAGCAAGATAGCGATTGCGTAAATCACAGTCGGGGCACCATGGATTGATGCGACGCGCCATCGTTGCCCAGTCAGTAGGTTGTCCGCCCGATTCACCGGGCCTGCTCCGTACAGCCAAAGTACAGTACCGAGCAGATTTGCTGTCATCAGGGTGACCCCATACAGTCGAACAGCATCTAATTCGCCATGTGTTGCTCCCACAAGCGCAGTCGGATAGGGCACGAACGTGATAACCCTTAGCAGTGCGAAATTTAGCCAGAGAGAAACGTTCGGTCCACTGTCTTGATGTAGTGCAGCATTCGATGATGCGCTACCCAATAGCTTCCAATGACGACAAAGCTCAGAGCAAAGGCCAGTATCTTCGGAATTGCGTGGACGATCATGTCGCGCGCAGACATTCCGTCTTCGCCGGGCTTATTGCCACTTGAACAACACAGCTCAGCGCAGAAAGTGAAGTTGAAAACAGTGCGGGGTCAATGGCTAGAGCCGTTTTTATTCAAGAATAAGGGCGTAAAGAACGGTAGCGCAACGGCCGCGCGCTACCTTTCAGCGGATGCGGCCTTCTGCTGACTACATCGCTACAACCAGCGGAAAAACCCAGCCCGACCACGCGACCGGGTTATGCCACTTTTTTCAGTTGTACGAGCGAAGAAAGAACCACGCCCCCGGGAATTGCGGGCGCACTACCAGCCCCCCGTGCAGGACGCAACCATGATGGTTGAGAATTTATAGAAAAACAGGCTACAGCGCAGGTGATATCGGCGCTAGAAGCTATATTTAATATAGCAAATTGATGCCACCACCGCATCAACGGGTGGGCCGGCTTTGAAAGTCCTGCACCCAGCCCGGGAACGCCTCTGCCGGCATAGGCCTGGCGATGTAGTAGCCCTGGGCAAAGTCGCAACCCAGGGCGGCCAGTTGGTCCCAGGCCGCGCGGGTTTCTATGCCTTCGGCCACGGCCTTGCGCCCCAGGTCGTGGACCAGGTCGATGGTGGAGCGGACAATGGCCGCCGAGTCCTTGCTGGTGGCCATGTCGCGCACGAAGGACTGGTCGATCTTGATGTATTCCACAGGCAGTTTCTGCAGGTAGCTGAGCGACGAGTAGCCGGTGCCAAAGTCGTCGATGTACAGCGGTATGCCGTCGTCGCGCAGGCTGTGCAGCACGCGCAGCGCAAACTCGGCGTCGTCCATCACCGCGCTTTCGGTGATCTCCAGCTCCAGCAGGCCTGCGGCCACGCTCCAGGTGGCTCTTTGCTTGCGTATGGTGTCCAGCAGGCCTTCGTCACGCAGGTTGCGGGCCGACAGGTTGACGGCGATCGGCAGCGCACAGCCCTGCTCCTGCCACACATGGTTGAGGCGTAATGCGGCGTCGATGACCCATTCGGTCAGCGGCCTGATCAAACCCGTGTGTTCAGCCAGACCGATGAATTCACCCGGCGGCACCAGGCCGCGCTCGGCATGTTTCCAGCGCACCAGGCCCTCGGCACCGCAGACCTGGCCAGTGGCCATGGCGACCTTGGGCTGCAGGTAGAGCTGCAGATCACCGCCTTCAATCGCCCGGCGCAGCTCGCCCGCCATGTTCAGCCGATGCGACTGAACCTGGTTCTGGGCCGGATCAAACACCCGGTAGGCCACGCCCTTCTTCTTGGCCTGGTGCACGGCAATGTCCATGTGCCGATAAAGGTCGTGAGGGGTCTCTCCATGCTGGGGAAACAGGGCTACGCCGGTGGTTACGGACACATCCAGCATGATGTCGGCAATCGGAAATGGCCGCGACAGCATCGCCGCCAAGCGCTGAACCATGGCGTTAGTGGCCTGCGCATCGCTATGGGGTAGCAACATGGCAAATTCATCTCCACGCAGCCTGGCGACTACGGCCGGCGCAGGGGCTGCCATCTGCAGCCGGGCGCCAAACTCGCGCAACATAGCGTCGCCCTGGTCGAAGCCCAGCGTGTCGTTGATTTCACTCAAGCGTTCGATGTTGGTCTGCATCACGGCAAAAGGCTGGTTGAGCCGCGCACTGGCTTCGATGGCGGCCTCCAGTTGCTCGGTGAACTGCAGCTGATTCGGCAAACCGGTCAAGGTGTCGAATCGGGTCAGGTGGCGCATGGCCGCCTGAACTGCGTGCTGTTCAACGGCCGCGCGCAAATTGCTGATACCAAAGGCCAAATCGTCGGCCAGCTCACTCAACAAGGTGAGCTCGTTCGGGCCAAAGGTATCGGGTTCCATCGCAAAAATTGCCAACGCGCCCAGGGTTTTGCCATGCACCGTCAAAGGACATGCTATGCAGGTCGTGCTGCCATACAAATGCTCAAGCCATGGCGCACAGCGCGGATCGGCTTGCATGTTCCCGACCACCTGCGTCGTGCCGGTACGGATGGCGGTTGCAATCACACCACGCCCGTGCTCGTTGTCCGCCCAGGTCACCTTCAAAGTCTGTAACGCGGCAAGGCCGGCGGGATAGCCACGTTCGGCCATGGGCGACATGGATTGTTCGGAGTCGTCACGGGAGTACCAGACGGTCGCCATCTGGTAGCCACCCGCGTCCACAATCGCCTGGCACATATGGTCCAGCAGTTGCTGTTCATGGCTGGCCCGCAACATGGCACGGTTACCCGCACTCAAGGTTTTCAATGCGCGGCTGACCTGCTCCAGTTCGTGCACACGTAGCGCCAGCTCGGTATTGAGCGCCTGGATTTTCTCGCTGGCCAATTTGCGCTCGGTAATGTCCGCGCCCAGCACGTAGTAGCCCAGCACAGCATCCTGCGCATCAAACTTAGGGACATATTGGATGGCCTGCCAGATGCCTGGAAAAGGTTGCCAGTCATAGCTCTGCGCTTGCCCCTGCAAAGCCTGGTCAACCAAAGGCGCAGCGATCGCATAGCGCGTATCTCCCAGCACCTCCCGCACCGTAAGACCGCCAATATCGGGTAGCCCGGGGGCAAAGCGCTGCTGGTACTGGCTGTTGGCGTAGACATAGCGCTGCTGCGCATCCACGTAGGCAATCAAAGCGGGTACGTTGTTGATGACGCTGCGCAGATGGTCTTCGCTCTCACGCAACTGCTCCGTGCGTTCCCACACGCGCTGCTCCAACAATTCATTTTGGCTGCGGATCACCCGCTGGGCCTGGCGCGCCAGCGTTTCGTCCCGAAACACCAGTACGACACCGTGTATCCGACCTGCACTGTCACGGATGGGGGCCGCGCTGTCCGCGATCGGACACTCGCGGCCATCGCGGGCCAGCAACAGCGTGTGGTTGGCCAGCTCTTGCACTTCGCCGGTAGCCAGCACCTGCGCCACCGGCACCTCGGCAGGCCGGCGTGTTTGCTCATGGACGATGCGAAACACCGCATCCACCGGTAGGCCCAGGGCTTCAGCTTGCTGCCAGCCCGTCAGCTGCTCTGCCACCGGGTTCATGCGGGTGATGCGGCCATGGGTATCGGTTGCCAGCACGCCATCCCCAATGGAATGCAAGGTGGTCGCCAGATCTTCTTCACTGTCAGCCAGGGCCCTCCGACTGGCGTCGGTCTTGCGTAGTTGACGGCTGATCAAGACATAGGTGGCCGCCAACAGCGCGCACAAGCTACATGCCACCAGCAAGCCCATGCCCAACAGGTTATTGCGCGTGCGTTGTTGATCGGCATACCGTTGCTCCAGCAAGCGCAGCTCTTCCGCCTCCATGCCCTGCAGCAGCCGGTACACGCGCTCGCGTGTTTCCTTCAACGGCGATAGGGCAACAAATGCGTTGGCGGCACCCACACCCTGCGTCTTGCGCAGTAGCTCGACCTGGCGCGCAATGGCCATGCGCTGGTCTACCACGGCACGCAGCTGCACCCACCGCTCTTGCTGGCCTGCATTTTTCTCCGTGAGTTGTTGAATACGGCGCAGAACAGCTTCGCGCGAGGCCATCGCCATATTGCGCTCAGCCAGTTGGGCGGCATCGCCCGTGATCCGGTAGCTCTGGGTCACCAGCTCAATCTGCAGCGTGTCGCCCCGGGCGCGGGACAGGCTGTTGAGAACCTCGTGGGTGTGCTCGACCCATAGCGCCGCAGCATTCGCATCGCTGGCCACCTTCCAGGTCGTGGCGGCTAGCATGCACACCACCAGCATCGCGGCGGCAAATGCTCCCAGCACCTTCACCTCAAAACCAGAGCGACGTTTCACAGAACTCCTCCAGCTTTGTGTATAGCCAACGTTTGCATTCTGCCACCCACCGGAAACGATTTCGGCATGCCTTAGTGACGGCCCAAACAGTCTGCCGACAGACGCGAAAACCGCTGAAAATCTTTACAACCCGACATATCTCCACTACATGGCAGTGCAGCATGCCCTACTACACTGCGGCCTTAGCTTCACCCTGAAAGGCCCGCATGTCCATCAGCGCCACGTCGTCCGCAGGTTCCACGCCGCTACCCTCCACAAGCAGCAGCACCAAAACCACCGCACCGGCCAAAACCGATGCCAGCAGCACCACTGCAGCCACACCCGAAGTCAAAAAAGACAGCACCAGTGCTTCCAGCACCCAGGACGCGCACTTCAATGTGCAAATGCCGGCACAGCCTGTTTCCAACGGCCTTGGGCAGACCATAGGCCAGCATTTGAACCTGCGCGCCTGAGCCCCTACTCCATTTTGATGATAAATGGCTGTAGCGCTTATTAACATTGCGCATGCCGCTACTTTAAATATAGCAACTGCACTTTAGAGGAAACGGGGAGTACGGCACGCGGGTCTGCCGCTGCACACGCCAAGTTGCGGACACTGGCATGCCTACGCAGTGGCTAGAACGGGCTAGAACGACTTGGGAGGAGCAAGATTTTGCGGTGCCTGCACGCCCAAACCCCAGTGGGTTTGCAACAGCCCACGGAGAACAAAGGTCTTGGCCAACTGGAAGTTCAAGGGGTCCAGCTTCCAGGCTTCCCATAGGAATAGCTTGGCCTTTTTCAGGTCACGCAATATCTCTGCATAGTGGTAGCCGACCTTGAAAGTGGCGTCAGCCAATTGGGCACGGTTGTCGGCATTCGCACGCCATGGCTCGCGTTTCAAATAGAAGTGCTGAATTTCCAGCGACTCTTTGTCTACCGTAAGCCGGTTGCTGGCCCCCGACATGGTGTGGGGCGAATCATAAAAAAGCCCCAAGGGCTCAGGCACATGGATGAAGGAATGGGTTTGTGCAATCCGCATCCAGAACTCGTAGTCCGCAGCAATACGGTACTTCTCGCTGAATAAACCGTGCTCCGCGTGCACGCTTTTACGCCACATGGGTTGAGAACCGGTCATGCAGCCCAGCAGCATGACCTCATGGGAGAACACGGGGTAATTCTTTTGCCGCGTTTTGCGCGCCCAGCAGCTCTCAAAAGTTTCGTTTTCTATGTCGCTGGTGATCTGGTCGTGGTAGGCCAGCACAAACTCTGGGGCTGCATCCAGCACGCGCGCCAGCGTCTCGAAGGACTGGGGATGGTGCCGGTCATCGGTGTTGGCGTTGGTGATGTAGCGGCCACGGGCCAGGCCGATGGCACGGTTCCAGGCGGTATACAGCCCCTCACGCTGCTCGGTACGCAGATAGACGATGTTCGCGTAGCGGTGCTGGAACTCCCGAACGATAGCGCCCTCGTTCTGCTGAGAGCAGCTGTCTATGACGATGATTTCCATGCGGTCGGCCAGTGTTTGGCGCTCCAGGTCCTCCAGGCAGGCACGCATGAAGCGCTCCGCGTTGTAGGTGGAGACGATCGCTGAAACCAGAATCTCTTTTTCCATGGCTAGATTTACTGTGCAAATAATGGGCCAACCCGTCCAGCGGCCCGTGCTTTAACCCAAGCCCGCGATATAGCGCAGGGCATAGGTTTTCAAATAGCGCCAATTCGTCGGGTCCAGCCGTATCGCCTCTCGGATGAAAGGCTTGGCGGCTTGCATGTCGCGGTCGTGCTCGATGTGCTGGTAGCCGCGGCCGAACAGTTCGGCCGCCAGGCGTGTGCGGATGCCCGGCAAAGTCTGCCACGGGGCCTGGCGCATGCAGCGCAGCTGGATGTCCAGGATTTCCTGGTTCATCGGCAGGCGGCTATTGCGCCCGGATATGGTGTTGGGCGAGTCATACAGCACGCCCAAAGGGCCTGGCACCTTCAGCAAGGGGTATTTGGCCGCGAACCGCAGCCACATGTCGTAGTCCGCGGCAATACGGTAGCGGGTATCGAAATCGCCCAGCTCCGCATGCAGCGATTTGCGCCACACGGGCTGTGACCCGGTGATGCAGCGCAGCATCAGGTCTTGCGGGGTGTAGTCGGGCCAATGGCGCAGCTTGGCTCCACGGCGGTCGCAGTCGGCGAAAGTTTCGTTTTCCGTATGGCTGATCAATTGGTCTGCGTAGGTCAGCGCCACCTCGGGGTGCTGGTCCAAAGCGGTCACCATGGCCTGCATGAAGTCCTGGCGGTGGCGGTCGTCGGTATTGGCATTGGTCAGGTACTTGCCGCGCGCCAGGGGGATGGCCCGGTTCCAGGCGACATACAAGGGCTCGCGCTCGGTGCGGATCAGCTGGATCTGCGGATATTGGCGTGCGAACTCCGCGCAGATTGCACTTTCGCCCTGCGGGGAGCCGCTATCAATGACCAGCACCTCCATTTCACTGAACAAGGTCTGCGCGACCAGATCCTCTAGGCAGCCGCGTATGAAGCGCTCTGCACTGTAGGTGGAAACAATCGCCGTGATGAGGGGAAGTGCCATGTCCAAGCAAGGTGAAGTGCGCGGACGCACCACGCAGGTATAGATTTGTAACCGTTTGCCGACGATTATTTGCGAAGCAAGTCGCATTTCGGTGGCGGCAAACAGACAAAAGTCATACTAATAGTACGATTTATGCCTTTTGCTCCACAGGATTGGGCACGCCCACGCGCTTCTACGCGCTATAGGGCGGGCGCTTGGCGCCCAGCTAGCGGAATTGGTGTAACTGCTCCACCGCCTGCTGCAGGTCACGGGACCAGGTACGGCGGTCCCGGCCGTCCGCACGCTGGGGCTGGCCATAGGCGACCTCGGCGACGATGTTGTTGGCGCTGAGAGTGCGCCAGAGCGAGCCAAACAAGGTGTCGTCACCTGCAAAGCGCGGGCCATCGTGTGGCGCGCCGGTATGTGCGTCGACAAAGCGCAGCGCCATCGGCAGCACCGGCACCTGCGAGGAAATCGCCGCCTGGAACAAGTTGGCGTGGAAGGGCAGCACGCCGCGCCCGTCGCTGGTGGTGCCCTCGGGGAACACCGCCACCACTTCACCGGCCTGCAGATGCTCGGCCATGTGGTGCACCACGCGCATGGCGTCGCGGCGCTTGGCCCGTTCGATGTACAGCGTGCCCACGCCCGTGGCCAGCGTGCCGACCAGGGGCCAGTGCTTGATTTCAGACTTGGAAACAAACCGGCAGTAGCCCGCAGCGTGCACCACCGCAATATCCAGCCAGGAGATATGGTTGGACACCAGCAGCAGCGGCCCCTGGGCCGGCATGCTACCCCGCACCCGCAGCGTGATGCCCAGCACCACCAGCACCTGTTTGGACCAGACCTCTACCTCACGTTGCTGGGTCGCCGCGTCCATGTGCGGGAAATGCCGGCGGATAGTCCACCAGCCCTTGAGCACATGCAAAAGCAAGCCCAGCACTTTGGCCAGAACGCGAAAAATATGCATACAACCCGATCCAAGCTAGGCGCTGATTCCATTTCCAGATCGATACGAGATTAGGCGCGAAGCCGCAGACAGTGGTTTACCACGGCAAGGCGAAGCAACGACATATTCGGATTGACCTGGAAATGGAATGAGATATTCAAGTAAAAAGTGCCGCTGGCGCTGAAGATACCTGCGCTAGCAGCTACTATTTTTATAGTGAATCGAATGCCACGTGGCCGGCTACAACGGCACAGCGCACACGGCCCGGCAGCTCATAGCCCGAAAAGGGTGTGTGCTTGCCCTGGCTGCGCAGGCTGTCGGCAGCCACCGCCCAGCTGGCCGTGGGGTCGAACACGCAAAGGTCGGCCACGCCGCCCTCCACCAGCTGACCGAGGCTGGCTTGCAAGGTGCCTAGGCTGCTGCCCAGCACAGCGGCGGGCGCGCAGGTGACTGCGGCCAGCGCGCGCTGCAGCGGTACGCCGTCGTCCTGGCTCCATTTCAGCGCCAGGCTCAGCAGCAGCTCCAGGCCGGTGGCGCCGGGTTCGGCTTCGGCGAACGGCAAGGCCTTGGCATCGGCTTCGACCGGCGTGTGGTCGGACACCAGGGCGTCGATGGTGCCGTCGGCCAAGGCTGCGCGCAGGGCTTCACGGTCGCGTTGCTGGCGCAGCGGCGGGCTCAGGCGGGCCCGGCTGTCGAAGTAACCGATGTCTGTATCCGTGAGGTGCAGCGAGTTGATGCTCACATCGCAGGTCACGCGCAGACCGTCCTTTTTGGCCTGGCGCACCAGGGCGATGCCGGCGGCGCTGCTGATACGGCAGAGGTGCACGCGGGCGCCGGTGGTTTTCATCAATTCAAAAATGGTGTGCAGCGCGATGGTTTCGGCGGACACAGGCACGCCGCTCAAGCCCATACGCGTAGCCAGCGCACCGCTGGCGGCCACGCCCTTGCCCAGGTGCAGCTCTTGCGGGCGCAGCCAGACGGCGTAATCAAAGGTGGCGGCATATTGCAGCGCGCGCTGCAGCACCTGGGTGTTGCCCAATGGCACCTCGGCCTGGCCGAAGCCGATACAGCCCGCGCCGGTGAGCTCGACCATCTCGGTCAGCACCTCGCCCTGCAGGCCGCGGGTCAGCGCGCCCAGCGGGAACAGCCGCGCCTGGTGGTTCTTTTTGGCGCGGAACTTCAGCATCTGCACCAGGCCGGGCTCGTCCAGCACCGGGTCGGTATCGGGTGGGCAGACCAGGCTGGTCACGCCACCGGCAGCTGCCGCGGCCATTTCGCTTTCCATCATGCCTTCGTGCTCGTAGCCTGGCTCGCGCAGACGGGCGCACAGGTCGACCAGGCCGGGTAGCACGATGCAGTCACTGGCGTCGACCACGCGGTCGGGCTGGAAGTCGGGCACGTCGCGGCCGATGGCGATGATGCGGCCCGTAGCGATGGCGATGGAGCCGGTGGTGTCCAGCCCGCTGGCCGGGTCGATGATGCGGCCGTGTTGGATCAGGGTCTTCATATTTTTAAACCAAATAGGGCTCTAGCGCAGGTAGTACCTGCGCTAGAAGCTATCAAATAAATAGCACACACAATAGACATCGACGGCGCTCCGTTCGTGAAACACCGCAGAACCGGCTCCGTCGGGCTGCTGGTGTTGCCCCCAGCAAGGGGGTTGGCGAAAGATGCGCAGCACTGAAGCCTGGGGGTGTGCCACAAGCTACGCCTCATTCCCGGCGACGATGCCCATCACGGCCATGCGCACAGCAATGCCGAAGGTCACCTGCGGCAGGATCACGCTCTGCTTGCCGTCGACCACGGCGGAGTCGATCTCCACGCCGCGGTTGATCGGGCCCGGGTGCATGACGATGGCGTCGGGCTTGGCCAGGGCCAGCTTTTCGGGGGTCAGGCCGAAGCTGCGGAAGAACTCCTGGCTGGACGGCAGCAGCGCGCCGCTCATACGCTCGTTCTGCAGGCGCAGCATGATGACCACGTCGCAGTCCTTGATGCCCTCTTCCAGCGTGTGGCAGACGCGCACACCCATCTGCGCCATGTCGCTGGGCACCAGGGTCTTGGGGCCGACCACGCGGACTTCGGCGCAGCCCAGCGTCGTCAGCGCATGGATGTCGGAGCGCGCCACCCGCGAGTGCAGCACGTCGCCGACGATGGCCACGGTGAGATTGCTGAAGTCTTTTTTGTAGTGCCGGATGGTGTACATGTCCAGCAGGCCCTGCGTGGGGTGCGCGTGGCGGCCGTCGCCGGCATTCACCACATGCACATGCGGCGCGACGTGCTGGGCAATCAGGTAGGGCGCGCCGGACTCGCTGTGGCGCACCACGAAGATGTCGGCGGCCATGGCACTGAGGTTGGCAATCGTGTCCAGCAGCGACTCGCCCTTGGCGGCGCTGGAGCGGGCAATGTCGAGGTTAATCACGTCGGCGCTGAGGCGGGTGGCGGCGATCTCGAAGGTGGTGCGGGTGCGGGTGCTGTTCTCGAAGAACAGGTTGAACACGCTCTTGCCACGCAGCAGCGGCACCTTCTTGACTTCACGGTCGTTGACGCTAACGAAGTTGGCGGCGGTATCCAGGATCTGCGTCAGGATGTCCTTGGGCAGGCCTTCGGTGGACAGCAGGTGAATCAGCTCGCCGTGCTTGTTGAGTTGGGGGTTGTTTCGTTTGTAAAGCATAGGGTGTCAGCCTTCGACGTTGAAGCTGAAAGCGCCAGAGTCCTTGCGCGCCAGTTCGAGCTTCTGGGTAGCAGGCAGGGCCACGCGGGCAGCGGCAAAGTCGGGGTGGATCGGCAGCTCACGGCCCCCGCGGTCCACCAGCACCGCCAGCTTGACGGCGGCCGGGCGGCCAAAATCGAACAGTTCGTTGACCACGGCGCGGATGGTGCGGCCGGTGTAGAGCACGTCGTCCAGCAAGATGATGTCGGCACCATTCACGTCAAAAGCCAGCGCGGTCTGCCCGCCGCCGCCCGAGACCATGCCGCGCTTGGAAAAATCGTCACGGTGCATGGCGCTGGAGATCACGCCTGGCTTGCCCGGTAGTTGCAGGTCGGCCTGCAGGCGCTCGGCCAGCCAGGCGCCGCCGGAGGTGATGCCGACCAGGCGGGTGTCGGGTTTGAGCAAGGCCTTTACGCCCCGCAACAGCTCGAGGTACAGCGCCTCGGCATCCAGCATGAGTGTGCTCACGGAATACTCCTCAAAAATTGTTCCAGGATGATGCAGGCGGCGGCGGCATCGGCGTCTTTGGCGCCCATCTCCAGCGCTTCTGTAGTGCTATAGCGCTCATCTACCTCGAAAACCGGCAAGTTGAAGCGACCGCGCAGCTGCCGGGCGAACTTCTGGGCACGCCGGGTGTTGTCGTGCGCAGCGCCGTCCGGGTGGAAGGGCACGCCGACCACGATGGCGTCGGGCTGCCATTCCTTGACGCGGGCGGCGATGGGGATAAAGCGAGCATCGCCTTCGGCGTTGATCGTGCCCTGCGGCGTTGCGGTGCGGGTGAAACGGTTACCGACTGCGACGCCGGTGCGCTTTTGGCCGTAGTCAAAAGCCAGGAAGGATTGCAAATTGGCGGGAACGGCTACCGGCTCGGTCATGCATGCCCTGCTTCGGGGGACAGCATCCAGGCCTGCAGACCCAGCAACATCAAAGCCTTGTCGTAGCGCTGCTCGACCGGGGTGTCGAAGATCACTGACAGATCGGCTTCCACCGTCAACCAGCTGTTTTCACCCAGCTCGGCCTCCAGCTGGCCCTCACCCCAGGCGGAATAGCCCAAGGACACCAGCACACGGCGTGGGCCGGCACCGGTAGACAGGGCTTCGAGTACGTCCTTGGAGGTGGTCATCTCCAGCCCGCCGGGAATGGCCATGGTGGAGGCGTAAACCGACTCGGTAGGGTCCACATCGTCGGCGACAAAGGCCTCGTGCAGCACAAAGCCGCGCTCGGTCTGCACCGGGCCGCCCTGGAATACGGGGCTGTCGCTCAGATCAGCGCGGCGCAGCGGCAGCTCGACCTTGTCAAACAGGGCTTGAAGGCTGATATCGCTGGGTTTATTGATCACCAGGCCCATCGCGCCGCGCGGGCTGTGCTCACACAGGTAGACCACGCTCTTGGCGAAGGCATCGTCCTCCAGCCCGGGCATGGCAATCAGGAAGTGATGCGTCAAATTCATGGGGGATGCATCAGGGGTCATGCTGCCATTTTAAAACAGCACGCATGCCCCTCCACGAGGCGCCATGCCCCTATCCAGGGATGTTATGGAACCAGCTTTTTGGGGCCCTAGGGTTTGCCCCTGCCTGTAGTCAATTCCCGCCGCATGTCGATTTTGAACAAGTGCACGTCCGCACGGCGCAAGGTGGCACACAGGTGACATCGAACAATAGGTGCAGATTCATTGGACCCCCACGAGAAACCCATGCGCGGCCAAAACTACTCACTCTGGAGCCTGCTCAAGCACGGCTTTAAAAACCACCAAACCTGGGAACCGGCCTGGGAACGGGTGGCCCTGAAACCTTCTTACGACGTGGTGATCGTCGGTGGTGGCGGGCACGGCCTGGCCACCGCCTACTACCTGGCCAAGAACCACCCCGAGGTCGGCAAGATCGCGGTACTGGAAAAAGGCTATCTGGGCGGTGGCAACACCGCGCGCAACACCACCATCGTCCGCTCCAACTACCTGTGGGACGAATCCGCAGCCATCTACGAGCATTCGCTGAAGCTGTGGGAAGGCCTGACCGAGGACCTGAACTTCAACGTCATGTTCAGCCAACGCGGCGTGTTCAACCTGGGGCACAACCTGCAGGACATGCGCGACATCGAGCGCCGGGTCAACGCCAACGCGCTGCAAGGCATCGACGCCCACGTGCTAAACGCCCAGGAAGTCAAAGAAAAGATCCCCCAGCTGGACTGCAGCCGCAGCCGTCGCTACCCGGTGTTGGGCGCCAGCTGGCAGCCGCGCGCCGGCATCGCCCACCACGACGCTGTGGCCCGTGGCTTTGCCCGCGCCGCCAGCCGTCTGGGCGTGGACTTAATCGAGGGTTGCGAAGTCACCGGCATGGACATCCAGGGTGGCAAGATCCGCGGCCTGCAAACCAACCTGGGCGCGATCAAGACCGACCGAGTGGGATGCGTGGCCGCCGGCCACTCCTCGGTGCTGGCTAAGATGGCCGGCCTGCGCATGCCGCTGGAAAGCCACCCGCTGCAGGCTTTTGTGTCGGAATCCATGCAGCGCGTGATCGACACCGTAATCATGTCCAACGCGGTACACGGCTACCTCAGCCAGTCCGACAAGGGCGAGCTGGTGATCGGCGCCGGCATCGACAGCTACCTGGGCTATGGCCAGCGCGGCAGCCCGCATGTGATCGAACACACGGCCGCCGCCATCATCGAACTGTTTCCGCAGTTCTCCCGCGTGCGCATGAACCGCCAATGGGGCGGCATTGTGGACGTGACGCCCGACGCCTGCCCGATCATCTCCAAGACCGCGGTGCAAGGCCTGTTCTTCAACTGCGGCTGGGGAACCGGTGGCTTCAAGGCCACGCCGGGCTCCGGCCATGTGTTTGCCGACATGCTGGCCCAGGGCGAGCCCGGCCCGCTGTCCAAGGCTTTCTCCGTAGACCGTTTCCTCACCGGCCATTTAATCGACGAACACGGCGCCGCTGGCGTCGCACACTGATATGTTTTTACTGCACTGCCCCCATTGCGGCGAAACGCGGGACGAAGAAGAGTTCAGCAACGCCGGTGAAGCCTATATCCCCCGCCCAGCCCAGCCCGAAGCCGTGGACGATGCCGTCTGGGGTGACTATGTTTTCTTCCGCAAGAACACCAAGGGCTGGTTCTGGGAACAGTGGCAGCACACAGCCGCCTGCCGCAAGGTGTTTGCCGTAAAACGCAACACCGCCACCTACGAGATCGCCGGTACCTGGACCCTGGCCGAAGGCAAAGCGCTGTTCCTGGCAGACATGGCCAAGGAGCACGCAGCATGAGCGGCACCCGAGTCCCCCAAACCGGCACGCGCATCGACACGACGCGCACCATTAAATTCACTTTTGACGGCCGCGACTACACCGGCCACCCCGGCGACACGCTGGCCTCCGCCCTGCTGGCCCATGGCGTTCGTCGCATGGCACGTAGCTTCAAATACGGCCGTCCGCGCGGCATCATCGGCGCCGGCGCAGAAGAACCCAATGCGCTGGTGCAGCTAGGCGTAGGCTCGCTGACCACGCCCAACGTCAAAGCCACCCAGGCCGAGCTGTATGACGGCCTTAGCGCCAGCTCTACCTCAGGTTGGCCTTCGCTGGACTTCGACCTGAAGTCGGTGCTGGGCCAGGGCTCACGCTTCATGCCCGCGGGCTTCTACAGCAAGACCTTCAAGTGGCCGCAAAAGCTGTGGCCCCTGTATGAAACCGTGATCCGCAAGTTCGCCGGTTTTGGCGACGCGCCCACCGAGCCCGATCCCGAGCACTACGACCACCTGCACCACCACGTGGACGTACTGGTGGTGGGCGGCGGTGCCTGCGGCCTGCTGGCCGCGCTGCAAGCCGGTCAAGCCGGTCTGAAGACCGTGCTGCTGGACGAGCAAAGTGAAATGGGTGGCTGGCTGCTGTCCGACCCGACTGCACAGATTGACGGCCGCAGCAGCGATGCCTACATCCGCGCCGTGTTGGCAGCTCTGCATGACATGCCCCACGTCACCGTGCTGCCCCGCACTACTGCATTCGGCATGTACGAACAAAACCTGGTGCAAGCCGTGGAACTGGTGCAAGACCATATCGCCCCGGAACAGCGCCAGGCCCATCTGCCACGCCACCGCCTGCATAAGATCCGCGCCCACCACGTGGTGCTGGCCACGGGTGCCATCGAGCGGCCCCTGGTGTTCGGCAACAACGACCTACCCGGCGTGATGACCGTGTCCGCAGGCCAGACCTTTCTGCAGCGCTACGGCGTGCGCGTCGGCCAGCGGATTGTTATCTGCGGCACCAGTGACCTGATCCACGACTGCGCGGAAGGCCTGGCCAAGGCTGGCGCCAACGTCACGGTAGCTGATGTGCGCCACGGCGCTGTAGCCCGCAACAGTAGCTACAAAGTGATGGCCGGCCACGGGATTGCCGAAGTCACCGGCGGCAGCGAAGTCAAGGGCGTGCGCCTGGTGCCACTGCACGCCACGCGGGACGAAGTCGCCGGCAACGGCACCTCCATCGCCTGCGACGTGGTGCTGAGCTCGGGCGGCCTGTCGCCCACCGTGCATTTGTTCTGCCATGACGGCAGCCGCCCCACCTGGGACGAGGCGGTAGCCGCCTTCGTCGCGCCGAGCCAGGGCCGTAAAGGCGTGGCCTGCGTCGGCTCGGTGACCGGTGCGTTTGAACTCTCTGCCGCGCTGGCACAAACCACGCAAGCCATGCAACAGGTACTGGCCCACTGCGGCAAGCCCCAGGGTCTGCAGGTGCCCACCTGCAGCCAAGCCAAACGCATGCCGGCCCGCCCCATGTTCCGCCTGCCCGATGGCAAGCAGGAAGGCGCTGGCGCCAAAGCCTTTGTGGACTACCAAAACGACGTCAGCGCTGCCGACATCGAGCTGGCCGTACGTGAAAACTACCACTCAATCGAGCATGTGAAGCGCTACACCGCGCTGGGCTTTGGCACCGACCAGGGCAAGCTGTCGAACGTGAACGGCTTCGTCATCACCGCCCGCGCCCTGAAGCGCCCGGTGAATGAAGTCGGCACCACCACCTACCGCCCGGCCTACACCCCGGTCAGTCTGGGTGCGCTGGCCGGCACCATGACCGAAGAGTGCTTTGACCCGAGCCGCTACACCGCCATCCACGCGTCCCACGTGGCACGCGGTGCCGCGCTGGAGCCGGTCGGCCAATGGCTGCGCCCCTGGTACTTTGCCAAGCCCGGCGAAGACCTGCACGCCGCGGTGAACCGCGAATGTCTGGCGGCCCGCAATGGCGTGGCGGTGATGGACGCATCCACCCTGGGCAAGATCCAGATCGACGGCCCGGATGCTCGAGAGTTCCTGAACCGCATCTACTCCAATGCCTGGACCCAACTGGCCGTCGGCAAATGCCGCTACGGCCTGATGCTGGACGAAAACGGCATGGTGATGGACGACGGCGTAACGGCTTGCATCGAACAAAACCAGTTCTACATGACCACCACCACCGGCGGTGCCGCGCGTGTGCTGAACTGGCTGGAGCGCTGGCACCAGACCGAATGGCCAGAGCTGAAAGTGTGGATGACCTCGGTGACCGACCACTGGTCCACCATCGCCCTGGTTGGCCCCAAAGCCCGCGCCGTGCTAGCCAAGCTGTGCTCGGACATCGACCTGTCGGCCGAGAACTTCAAGTTCATGGACTGGCGTCCTGGCACGGTGCACGGCCTGCCGGCCCGCGTGTTCCGCGTCAGCTTCTCGGGTGAGTTGTCCTACGAAATCAACGTCGAGTCCGGTTACGGCCATGCCCTGTGGGAGGCTGTGATGGCCGCCGGTGCCGAGTTCGACATCACCCCTTACGGCACAGAGACCATGCACGTGCTGCGCGCCGAAAAGGGCTTCATCATCGTCGGCCAGGACACCGACGGCTCGATGAGCCCGCTGGATCTGGACATGGCCTGGGCCGTCGGCATGAAGAAGCCCTTCAGCTTCCTCGGCAAGCGCTCACTGGCCCGCAGCGACACGGCCCGCGAAGGCCGCAAGCAACTGGTCGGTCTGCTGCCCGAAGACCCTACCACTGTATTGATCGAAGGCGCGCAAATCATGGAAAGCGCCACGGTTGCCAACAGCAACCAGATGCTAGGCCATGTGACCTCCAGCTACCACAGCGCCTTCCTGGGCCGTTCGATTGCCATGGCGGTCGTGATGGGTGGACTGCAACGCAAGGACCAGACCCTGTACGTGCATGCGCATGGCAAGGTCACGCCGGTCAAGGTCAGCAGCAGCGTGTTTGTGGATGTGAAAGGTGATCGTCAAAATGTCTAAGGTTCTGTTGGAATCTCCGCTGCACGCCTTTGGCCTGTCGGCCCGTGTGCAAACCCCGAGCAGCAGCGAACGCATCGTGCTGGCCGAACTGCCCCACATGGGCTATTTGGTGCTGCGCGGCAAACCCGATGACGCCGCCTTCATGCAGACCGTAGCCGGTGTGCTGGGCCAGACGCTACCGACCCAGCCCATGACCGTGCTGAGCACCGATGCAGGCGCTGTGCTCTGGGTATCGCCCGACGAATGGCTGCTGGTGTGTAAGCGCTCGCGCCGCGACAGCCTGCTGGCCGCACTGACCAGCGCAGTGCAAGGCCTGTTCGCGCAAATCGTGGACAACAGCGGTGGCCTGACCTCCATGCGCCTGGCCGGCCCCGACCACATCCAATTGCTACGCCAGCTCGGCCCGTATGACTATGAGAGTCTGGCCGTGGGCCGCTGTGCCAGCACTGTGGTGTCCAAGACCGGACTGACTGTGATGCGCACCGACACCACTGGCGTGGTGCTGTTGTTCCGCCGCAGCTTTGCCGACTACACCTGGCGCCTGCTGGAGCGCACGGCACGATCGTACCGGCCATGCATCACCAGCCCGGCGCAATGCGCCGACCCCGTGTTCACACCCTTGTTTGAAACCGTTTGAAAAGCTTTCACCATGACCACTGAAGCCTTCTTCTCCACCGGCGTAGCCCAGGCCGACCCTGCAGTCAGCGTCGCCATGGACCACGAACTGAAACGCCAGCGCGAACAGATCGAACTGATCGCCTCGGAAAACATCGTCTCCAAGGCCGTACTCGAAGCCCAAGGCTCCGTACTGACCAACAAGTACGCCGAAGGCTACCCCGGCAAGCGCTACTACGGTGGCTGCGAGCATGTGGACGTGGTCGAGGCCCTGGCGATTGAGCGCCTATGCAAACTGTTCGGCTGCGAGTTCGCCAATGTGCAGCCCCACTCCGGGGCCCAAGCCAACACCGCCGTGATGCTGGCCCTGGTGCAGCCTGGCGACACGGTGCTGGGCATGTCGCTGTCGGCCGGCGGCCACCTGACGCACGGCGCCAAGCCCGCGCTGTCGGGCAAGTGGTTCAAGGCTGTGCAGTACGGCGTGCGCCGCGCCGACTCGCTGATCGACTACGACGAAGTCGAAGCCTTGGCCGTCGAGCACAAGCCCAAACTCATCATTGCGGGCTTCTCGGCCTACCCCCGCACCATTGACTGGGCGCGCTTCCGCGCAATCGCCGACAAGGTGGGCGCGCTGCTGATGGTGGACATGGCCCACGTGGCCGGCCTGGTTGCCACCGGCGTCTACCCCAGCCCGGTGCCACATGCGCATGTGACCACCTCCACCACCCACAAAACCCTGCGTGGCCCGCGCGGCGGTGTGGTGCTGACCAATGACGCCGAGATCGCCAAGAAGATCAATTCCGCCGTGTTCCCCGGCTCGCAAGGCGGCCCGCTGATGCACGTCATCGCCGCCAAAGCTGTGGCCTTTGGCGAGGCACTGCAGCCCAGCTTCAAAGCCTATACCCAGCAGGTTGTGGCCAACGCCAAGGCCCTGGGCGCCGTACTAAAAGCCGGTGGCCTAGACCTGGTGACTGGCGGCACCGACAACCACCTGCTGCTGGTCGACCTGCGCCCGCTGGGCCTGAAGGGCAACACCACCGAAGTGGCGCTGGAGCGTGCCGGCATCACCTGCAACAAGAATGGCATTCCGTTCGACGACGAAAAACCGACCATCACCTCGGGCATCCGCGTCGGCACCGCTGCTGGCACCACGCGCGGCTTCGGCACGGCCGAATTTGAAGAAGTCGGCCGCCTGATGCTGGAAGTCTTCAACAGCCTGAAGACCAACCCCGCCGGCGACGCCGCGACCGAAGCTTCGGTCTACGCCCGCGTCAAAGCACTGACTGCCCGCTTTCCCCTCTACGCCTGAAGGAAATCACCATGAGCAATCTGCACCAGAATTCCATCGTCATCGACGGTCTCATCATTGCCAACCTGAACCGCAGCGTATTTGAAGACATGAAGAAAGGCGGCCTGGCCGCTGCCAACTGCACCGTCTCCGTGTGGGAGGACTTTCCAAAGACGGTGGACAACATTGCCCAGCTGAAACAGCTGATCCGCGACAACAGCGATCTCGTCACACTGGCCCGCAACACAGCGGACATCGTCAAGGCGAAAGCCGATGGCAAGACCGGCATCGTCCTGGGCTTCCAGAACGCCCATGCCTTTGAAGACAACCTCGGCTACATCGAAGCCTTCCACGACATGGGTGTGCGCGTGGTCCAGCTTTGCTACAACACGCAGAACCTCGTGGGCACCGGCTGCTATGAGCGCGATGGCGGGCTTTCCGGCTACGGCCGCGAGGTCATCGCCGAGATGAACCGCGTGGGCATCATGGTCGACCTGTCGCACGTGGGCAGCAAGACCTCGGAAGAAGCGATTCTGGCCTCCACCAAGCCCGTGGCTTACACCCACTGCCTGCCCCTGGGCCTGAAGGACCACCCGCGCAACAAGAGTGACGCAGAGCTGAAGTTCATCGCCGACCACGGCGGCTTCATCGGCGTGACCATGTTCTCGCCCTTCCTCAAGCGCGGCAATGAGTCGACCGTGCACGACTACGTCGAGGCCATCGACTACGTCATCAACATTGTTGGTGAAGACTGCGTGGGACTGGGCTCTGACTTTACCCAGGGCCACGGCCATGAGTTCTTCGACATGCTGACGCATGACAAAGGCCGCTGGCGCCGCCTGACCAACTTCGGCGAGGTGATCAATCCCGAAGGCATCCGGACCATCGGCGACTTCCCCAACCTGACGACTACGATGCAGCAATCCGGCTGGTCCGATACCCGGATCACCAAAGTACTGGGCGCCAACTGGATGAAATTCTTCGACCAGGTCTGGGGCACCTAAGACCCACCACCCACTGTTTCCCGCCCCTTCGCATTCCCTATCCACAACCAGGAGTTAGCTGCTATGACCGTTTCGTTCTCCCCTCGCAAACGTCGTGAATTCCTCACACAGACTTTGAGTCTGTCCGCATTAGCCATGTCCGGTGGCGCTACCTTTGCCCAGGCCAAACCCACCATCAAGATCGGTTTTGTCGATGGCTGGTCGGACAGCGTCGCCACCACCAATCTGGCGGCCGCCATCATCCGCAGTAAGCTGGGCATGAATGTGGAGCTGGTGCCCCTGGCTGCCGGCATCATGTGGCAGGGTGTGGCGCGCGGCGACATCGACACCACGTTGTCGGCCTGGCTGCCTGTGACGCACGAAGCCTATTTGGCCAACTTCAAGGACAAGGTACAGATCATCGGCACCAACTATCCAGGCGCCAAGATCGGCCTGATCGTGCCGGAATACGTCAAGGCCACCAGCCTGGCAGACCTGAATACCCACCGCGCCGACTTTGACAACCGCATCGTCGGCATCGATGCCGGCGCCGGCGTGATGAAGAAGACTGAAGAGGCCATCAAGGCTTATGGCCTGGAAATGCGCTTACAGCCCAGCTCAGGCCCGGCCATGGCTGCCGAACTGGACCGCGCCTACCGCGCCAATAAAGCGATTGCTGTGACCGGCTGGATTCCACACTGGATGTTTGCCAAGTACAAGCTGCGCTTCCTGGCCGATCCGAAGAACGTCTACGGCGCCGAAGAGCATGTGGACAGCGTGATCAACCCCGGCTTGAACACCAAGGCACCCACGGTTGTAGCCTTCCTGAAAAAGCTGTCCTGGAAGCCAGAAGAAATCGGCGCCGTGATGCTGGCCGTAGAAGGTGGAGCCAAGCCTGCCGACGCCGCCGAGAAATGGATGAATGACAACACTGCCCGTGTTGCTGGCTGGTTGGCCTAAGCATCCCGTTCGATCCATTTTTCAGATAGCAAAGGCTGTGTCGCAATGTTGAAGCAGACGATTTCTTTCAAACGCCTGGTGCCTTGGGTGCTGGGTTTGGGGTTGGCGTTTTCCGCCCAGGCCCAGACAGCGTTGAAACATTGGCCGCCCGAGGCTGCGACACAGCTGGAGAGCCTGATCCAGGCTAATGCCAACAAGGGGGCGTTTGCGGTGTTCGACGCCGACAACACCACCTACAACAATGATCTTGAAGAATCCCTGCTGCCGTTTCTGGAAATGAAAGGCATTCTGAGCCGCGACAAGCTGGACCCTGCACTCAAGCTGATTCCATTCAAAGACATAGCCGGCCACAAGGAAAGCCTCAACAGCTATTACTACCGCCTGTGCGAAATCGACGACCAGGTCTGTTACCCCTGGGTGGCCCAGGTGTTTTCGGGTTACACCCTGCGCGAACTCAAGGGCTGGATTGACGAGATGCTGGCCTCCGGCCAGCCAATCCCCGCGACCTACTACGAAGGCACGACGGTCAAGACCATTGCCGTTAAACCGCCCAAGTTCTATCCCGGTATGCAAGAGCTTTACAACAAGCTGATGGAAAACGGCATTGAGGTCTACGTCGTAAGTGCCGCCAGCGAGGATCTGATACGCATGGTCTTGGCAGACCCTCAGTACGGCTACAACGTCAAGCCACAAAACGTCATCGGTGTCGGCCTGCAGCTGAAAGACCGAAAAACTGGCGAAATCACCAATACGCGCAAACTGATTGCGGCCAAGAAATACGACCCCGCAGCCTTACTTGACCATGAACTGACCCCGGCGCTGTGGGCACCGATGACCTGGTTTGAAGGTAAGCAAGCGGCCATCTATACCTATATCGACGAATGGAAGAAGCCCATTCTGGTCGCGGGCGATACCCCGGTCAGTGACGGCCCCATGCTGTTTCGCGGTACTGACGTAGAGCGCGGTGGCCTGCGCGTCTGGGTGAACCGCAAAGACAAATACCTGGTGCAGATCCAAGCCATGCAAAAGAAGAATGCCGAAGCCCAGAAGGCCCAAGGCCTGCCCGTGACAGCCGACCGCAACTGGGTGGTGGTCAAGTCGGATCAGATCCAGTAAGCCCACGGCTGCGCATTTCCCTTTCCCTACAAAGAGATCCCCCATGAATCCCCAACTCCCCATTGAAGTCAACGCCGATACCGGCATCTGGACCACCGACGGCTTGCCGATGATTTACGTGCCTCGGCACTTCTTCGTCAACAACCATGTCGAAACCGAGGCCGTAGTGGGGCGCGAGGTGTATGCACCGGCGCTGTACAAGGCCGGCTACCGCTCGGCCTACTTCTGGTGCCAGCAGGAAGCTGCCACCCATGGCCTCTCCGGCATGGCTGTGTACGAGCACTACCTCAAACGCCTGTCGCAACGCGGCTGGGGCCTGTTCTCCTTCATCGAGGCCGATGCCGCCACCGGCCACGCCCAGGTCAAGCTGGAGCATTCGGTGTTCGTGCTGGCACAAGGCATTGCCGGCGTGCCAGTGAACCACAGCAAGGTCTGCTATCTGTTCGCCGGCTGGTTCTCCGGCGCCATGGACTGGGTACTGGAGACCAGCGGCTCAGCGGTGCGCACCACCAGCGCTGAAACCCAATGCGCGGCAGAAGGCCACAGCCACTGCATCTTCACCGTCAGCCCCCTTTAATTATTTCCAGCAGAGCCCGCCATGCGCTACCCGCATTTGTTTGAACCGATCCGCCTGAACCAGGTGCTGTTGCGCAACCGCATCGTCAGCACGGCGCATGCCGAGGTGTATGCCGAAGGTGGCGTTCCTACCGAACGCTACATCCGCTACTACGAAGAGAAAGCCAAGGGCGGCGTGGGCCTGGCGATTTGTGGCGGCTCCAGCCCGGTATCGCGTGACAGCCCCTGGTCGTGGTGGAGCTCGATCAACCTGGCCAAGGGCTCAGTGATCGAACCCTTGAGCAAGCTAGCAGAAACCATGCACAAGCATGGCGCCAAGATCATGATCCAGGCCACCCATATGGGGCGGCGCAACGCCTGGCACGGTTTTGACTGGCCACATCTGGTCAGCCCCTCCGGCATCCGCGAGCCGGTGCACCGCGGCAACGCCAAGACCATCGAAATCGAAGAAATCCGCCGCATCGTGGCCGACTACGGCCGCGCTGCCAAGCGCGTAAAAGACGCCGGCCTGGACGGCATCGAAATTTCCGCTGCGCACCAACAGCTGATCGACCAGTTCTGGAGCCCCCGCGTGAACCACCGCACCGACGAATACGGTGGCAGCCTGGAAAACCGCTTGCGCTTCGGCATGGAAGTGCTGGAAGCCGTGCGCGAGCAGGTCGGCAGCGACTTCTGCGTCGGCATGCGCATGTGCGGCGATGAATTCCATGAGGACGGCATCAGCCACGAAATGGCCAAGGAGATTGCCCAGGCCATGAGCGAGAGCGGCCTGATCGACTTCCTCAGCGTGGTCGGCTCCGGTGCCGATACGCACAACACCTTGGTCAACTGCATGCCGCCAATGGCGTTGCCGCCCGAGCCCTTTGTGCACCTGGCCGCCGGTATCAAGTCGGTGTCCAAAGTGCCGGTGATGCACGCCCAAAGCATCCGCGATGCATCGCAGGCCGAACGCATCCTGGCCACCGGCATGGTCGACATGGTCGGCATGACCCGTGCCCAGATCGCCGACCCGCACATGGTCATCAAGATCCGCGACGGACGCGAAGACCAGATCAAGCAATGCGTGGGTGCCAATTACTGCATCGACCGCCAATACAACGGCCTGGACGTGCTGTGCATCCAGAACGCGGCCACCAGCCGCGAAGAAACCATGCCGCACGTGATCGAGAAGACCACCGGCAAACGCCGCAAAGTGGTCGTCGTAGGCGCCGGCCCGGCCGGGCTGGAGGCTGCCCGCGTGGCCCGCGAACGCGGCCATGACGTGGTGCTGTTTGAAAAGAACGCGTTGGTCGGCGGCCAGGTGAACCTGGCTTCCAAGCCGCCGAAGCGCGAGCAGATGGCCGGCATCATCCGCTGGTTCGACATGGAAACCGTGCGCCTGGGTGTGGACCGCCGTCTGGGCGTAGCCGCGACGCAGGAGATGATCCTGGCAGAGCAACCCGACATCGTGGTGCTGGCCACCGGCGGCGTGCCGCACACCGGCCAGACCCCGGCCTGGGGCGCTTCTGAGGGCCTGTGCGTCAGCGGCTGGGACATCCTGTCCGGCGCCGTCGCACCCGGTGAAAACGTGCTGGTCTACGACAGCATCAGCACCCATGCGGGCACTGGCGTGGCCGACTTCATCGCCGCGCGCGGCAAGCTGGTGGAGATCGTCACCCCCGACGTGAAAGTGGCCGACGACGTAGGCGGCACCACCTTCCCGATCTTCTACCGCCAGTTGTATGCCAATGCCGTGATCCAGACGCCGAACTTCTGGCTGGAAAAGGTTTACCGTGAAGGCGACAAACTGATCGCCGTGCTGAAGAACGAATACACCGAGGCGCTGGAAGAGCGCGCCGTGGACCAGGTGGTGGTCGAAAACGGCATCCTGCCGAACGACGGCCTGTACTGGCAGCTCAAGCCGCTGTCGCTGAACAAGGGCCAGACCGACATCGAAGCCTTGTACGACGCACAACCACAGCCCGGCCTTGCTCATCCCACCGGCAATGGCAACTTCCTGCTTTACCGCGTGGGCGACTGTGTCTCCATGCACAACATCCACGCTGCGATCTACGACTCGCTGCGCCTGTGCAAGGACTTTTAAGATGCTGCAGCACCTGGTGAGCACGCTGTTCTGGTTGGCAGTCCTGGGCTTGACCTGGGGTATGGCCCGCCGAGCGCTTATATGGAAAACAGGCCGTTCACGCAGTGTGGATCTGCGCGGGCTGCTACAAATACCGAAGCGTTACTTTGTGGACCTGCATGACGTGGTGGCGCGCGAGCCGTTTGTCGCACGCGCCCACGTGGGTGTGGCCGGCGGCGCCATTCTGGCGCTGGCCCTGGTGGCTGTGAACTACGGCCTGGGCCTGTACTGGCGCAGCCTGGACGCTGTACTGCTGCTGGCCGGCCTGATGATGCTGGTTGGCGCCATCGCCATGGCCTCGCGGCGCCGCAATGCACCGACACGCTTGTCCAAGGGTCCATGGAGCCGCCTGCCCTACTCGCTGATGCTATTCGCCATCGCCGTCGCTTTGGTCGGAACTGTGGCACTCACTGGAACGGCGCTGGCGCCGTGGCTGGCGGGTTTGATCAGCCTGGCTTTCGCCGCCGGCGCTGCGGAGCTGGCGCTGGGCATCGGCCTGAGCGGACCGATGAAGCATGCGGTCGCCGGCCTGCTGCACCTAGGCCTGCATCCCCGTCCCGAGCGTTTTGGCACGGCCAGCGAAAAACGCTTCGCTACCGCCCTGCAGCCTTTGAAGCTGACCGCCGACGACATGGGCGTAGGCAAACCCGCAAATTTTGCCTGGAACAAGCTGCTGTCCTTCGACGCCTGCGTACAGTGCGGCAAGTGCGAAGCCGCCTGCCCAGCCTTTGCCGCCGGCCAGCCGTTGAACCCGAAGAAGCTGATCCAGGACCTGGTGGTCGGTATGAGCGCCAAATCTGACGCCAACTATGCCGGCAGCCCCTACCCCGGCCAGAAGGTCGGCGAGCACGCGGGCGCACCCCACCTGCCCATCGTCAATGGCCTGATCAACAGCGACACTCTCTGGTCCTGCACCACCTGCCGCGCTTGCGTGCAGGAATGCCCGATGCTGATCGAGCATGTGGACGCCATCGTCGACATGCGCCGCCACATCACCCTGGTCGGTGGCGTGGTGCCCAACAAGGGCGGCGAAGCCCTGGAGCAGCTGCGCGACACCGATACCGTGGGCGGCTTCCCGCTGACAGCCCGCCACCACTGGGCGGCCGACCTGAACGTGCCGGTACTCGATGTCGGCGGCCAGACCGACTGGCTGGTGCTAGTGGGCGAAGGTGGTTTCGACATGCGCTACCAGCGCACGCTGCGGGCCTTCATCAAGACGCTGCAAAAGGCCGGTTTGAAGATCGCCATGCTGGGTGCGGCCGAAACCGATTGCGGCGACCTGGCCCGCCGCCTGGGTGACGAAGCGGGTTTCCAACGCCTGTCCAAGCAGCTGATTGCCACGCTGAAAACGCGCCGGTTCCAGCACATCGTGACGCCCGACCCGCACATCTTCCATTCGCTGAAGAACGAGTTTCCAGCCATGGGCGGCGACTTCGATGTATGGCACCACACCCAGCTGATGGCTGAGCTGTTGGCCAAAGGCCAGCTCAAACCCACCCGCAGCGGCAGCCTGGAGACCGTGACCTACCACGATCCCTGCTACCTGGGCCGCTATGGCCGCGAGGTGGATGCACCGCGCTCCGTGCTCAAGGGTATCGGCATCAAGGTGGTGGAGATGGAACGCAACCGTGAACGCGGCCGCTGCTGCGGCGGCGGTGGCGGTGCACCCTTCACTGACATCCCTGGCAGCACCCGCATACCGGACATCCGTATGCTGGATGCCAAAACCACTGGCGCGGGCATCGTCGCCGTGGCCTGCCCAAACTGCACCGCCATGCTGGAAGGTGTGGTCGGCCCACGCCCTGAAGTGCGGGACATTGCCGAGCTGGTGGCCCACGCCCTGGAGGTTGCATGAACGCCCCTATGCATTCCGCCGTGCCGCGCATCGACCCGCGCCGCCCGGCCATCATCACGCCCGCCGGCCTGCGTCGCATCGTGCTGGGCAGCAGCGAGGGCGAGCGCCTGGCCAACGGCCGCTCGGCCCACCACGCTGCGGCCAAGCCGGTGCGCAGCGCCGGCCCGTTCAACCAGACCACCGTGGTGGTCACCCATGCCGAGCGCGGCGCATTGACCGATGGTGCACGCCAGGCGGTTGCGGCTGCAGCCATATTGGCCTCGGCCCAGGTCGAAGTGGTAGTGGCCGTGCTCGGCGCCTGCCATGACGATGTCGCAGCGCTGGGCGCAGACCGCATGCTGGTCCTGGAAGACCTGGACTCCGGCCGCTACCAACCTGGCGCCTGTGTGGCTTGGCTGCAAAAGCTGCAAGCACTGCTGCAACCCGCGCAATGGCTGTTTGCCGATGCCGGCGCCGATGGGCAGCTGGGCCGACGCTTCGCCGTCAACGCCGGACTGGACCTGGTCTGCGGCGTGGCCGAGCTGGCTGCCGACAAGCTGCGTGTATCTGCCAATAGCCACCAAGACTGGCTGCGCCCACATGCCCCGGTCATGCTGCTGGCCAAGAACGTTGCCAGCACCAAGCTGCCGTTTGTGGGCCTGGGTAACCAGGAATCAGCGCCACCGCTGCCGGCCGTGGTGGAGCTGGGCATCGAAGACATGGGCGTACAAGCCGGCGACCCACAAACCCTGGCGCTGGAAGAAGCCGATTTCATCCTGGCTGCCGGCAATGGCGTAATCGATGTGCCGCTGTTCCACACCCTGGCACGCGAAGTGGGTGCCGCCGTGGGCGCATCGCGCGTGGCGGTGGACGACGGCCGGTTCACCCGCGCGCAGCAGGTGGGTGCCACCGGCAAAACCGTGTCGGCCTCGGGCTATCTGGCGCTGGGCATCTCGGGCGCGGTACAGCATTTGCAAGGCATCAAGGATTGCCGCCACGTAATCGCGGTCAACCTGGACGCATCCGCCCCCATTTCCCGCCGTGCGGACCTGACGGTGGTGGAAGACAGTGCCGCCCTGATGCAGGCCCTGCTGGAACTGGTTCGCCAACAGAAGGAGGGGGTATGAGCGATATCACCGTACTGGTCGCTGCCCGCACCCACGCGGTCAGTGGCAAATCCACCCGCAGCCGTGCCGATGCAACGGCCGCCGCCCTGGCCTTGGGCTTGCCCGGCACCGTGCGCTTACTCACCGCAGGTAGCATGCCGGATGCTGTGGCCCGCGACTATCTGGCGCTGGGCGCCACCCAGCTGGAAATTCTGGAATCGGATGCCGATACCTGCGATGTGTTGTTGCCTGCCTTGCACAACATACCCTGGGTCCTGGCGGGCACACGCCCGGAGTCCGAACAAGGCACAGGCGTTTTGCCTTTTGCGCTGGCTACCGCGCTGGGCCGCCCGGTGATCACCGATGTGCTGGCGGTGCAAGTCGACGGCAAGGCCTGGATAATCACCCAGGCACTGCCCAAAGGCGCACGCCGCCGCTTGCGTGTCACCCCACCTGCCGTGCTGGTCATCAGCGCCGCAGCACCTGTCACGCTGCGCCACTCGTTGGCGGATGCGATGGCCGGCACAGTGGTACGCACATCCGTATCAAACGCCGCCGCCGGCCGTGCACCGCAAGGCCAGTTGGTGCCCCGCACGCTGCGGCGCAAATTACTCGAAGCCCGCACCGTGCAAAGCGGCCACGCCCGTATGCTCGGCGCGATTGAGTCGCCCTCTACCGGCGGCACCGTGCTGCAAACCGGTACCCCCCATACGAAGGCGCAGGCAGTTCTGGACTACCTGCGCACCCACTCTCTTGTGCATTTTTAGGAGACGCCCACATGACCACGACCATTTCAGCGCAGTCTCTACTCACTCGTGAGTTGCTAGCGCGCCGCCGCCCCGGTTACAGCCTGGAGGCACCGTTTTACCTGAGCGAGACCGTTCTGCAGGCCGACTTGGAGCACATCTTCGGCAAGCACTGGATCTTCGTCGCGGTAGAGCCGCAAATTCCCGAAGCGGGCGACTACATCACGGTGGATTTCGGCAAAAACTCCATCCTGATCGTGCGCGACGACGACAACCAGGTGCAGGCCTTCCACAACGTCTGCCGCCACCGCGGCTCGCGCCTATGCGCCAGCCAGCAAGGCGTAGTGGGCAACATCGTCTGCCCCTACCACCAGTGGACCTATGACCTGACCGGCAAGCTGATCCACGCCAAGCACATGGGCGAAGACTTCGATCCCAGCCATCTGAGCCTGAAAAAGGTGAATGTGCGCAGCCTGGCCGGCCTGATCTTCATCTGCCTGGCCGAAAATCCACCCGAAGACTTTGAGCAGATGGCGGCCGAGATGACGCCCTATATCGCGCCGCACCGGCTGCAGGACTGCAAAGTGGCGGCCCAGGTCGACATCATCGAGGACTGCAACTGGAAGCTCACCATGGAGAACAACCGTGAGTGCTACCACTGCGTGAGCAACCACCCCGAGCTGACCATCTCGCTGTACGAATACGGCTTTGGCTACCAACCCGACGAACACAACAAGGCCGATCTGCAGCGCTTCCAGGACATCCTGGCCGCCAACCACGAGCGCTGGGAAGGCATGGGCCTGCCCTCTGCCGAGATCGACACGCTGGACGACCGCGTCACCGGCTTTCGCACCCAGCGCCTGCCGATCGACCGCTCGGGCCAGTCGCAGACCATGAATGCCGAGGTCGCCTCCAAGAAATTGCTAGCAGACTTCGTAGATCCGGCGCTCGGTGGCCTGTCTTTCTGGACCCAACCGAACTCCTGGCACCATTTCATGAGCGACCATATCGTCAGTTTCACCGTGCTGCCGATCTCAGCCACCAAGACCCTGGTGCGCACCACCTGGTGCGTGCACAAGGATGCGGTCGAAGGTGTGGACTACACCAAGGAAAACCTGACCGCCGTGTGGAACGCCACCAACGACCAGGACCGCCGCCTGGTGGAAGAGTCACAGATCGGCATCGCCACCGGCGCCTATGAACCTGGCCCTTACTCCCCCTTCACTGAAGGTCTGGTAGAGAAGTTCTGCAACTGGTACGTGAACCGCCTGAGCGCTCTGACGAAGTAAACCACCGCCACCCTTGCGCTGTAAGCACCGCCATGTCCATCCCCTCTTTTGCCCCCGATTTCGCCGGCCCGGCGTCCCAGCCCTGGTCTTCCGACCGGGATGAAACCCTGCGCTGCGTGCACATCCGCCAGGAAACGCACGACGTGAAAACCTTTGTACTGGCCGCCGACGGTCCGCGCAACTTTCGCTATCTGCCCGGCCAATTCATCACGCTGGAGCTGGACATTGCCGGCAGCAAGATCAACCGCTGCTACACCCTATCCAGCACGCCCACCCGGCCCGACCTGGTCAGCATCACCGTCAAGCGGGTGCCTGGCGGCGTGGTGTCCAACTGGCTGCATGACAATCTGCGCGTGGGCATGGCGCTGGGGGCCATGGGGCCGTCGGGCGAGTTCAGCTGCTTCAAGGCGCCGGCGAAAAGCTATCTGTTCCTGTCCGGCGGCAGCGGCGTGACACCACTGATGTCCATGACGCGCGCCCTGCACGACCTGGGCAGCGACGCCAACATCGTGTTTGTGCACTGCGCGCGCACGCCCGCCGATGTGCTGTTTCCCGAAGAACTCACCATGATGGCGCGCAATATGCCCCATTTGCGACTGGCCATGGTGTGCGAACAGCACACACCGGGTAGCGCTTACGCGGGCTACCTCGGTCGGCTGGACGCGGCACGGCTGGCGCATATTGCGCCCGACTTTATGCAGCGCGACGTCTACACCTGCGGCCCGGCTCCGTTCATGGGCGCGGTGCGCGGCCTGCTGGCGGGGGCAGGTTTCGAAATGCAGCGCTACCGCGAAGAAAGTTTCTCTTTCGAATCCCTGCCTACCGAAGAATTATCAGAGGCGCAATTCAAACCAGGCGTCGACGAGATAATAAAAATTGATAGCACGCCCACATTTAAAATCCAACTCGAGAAAATGGGCAAGATATTCGACTGCCCATCAGACCAAACCATTTTAAAAGCTGCCGCCGCAGCCGGTTTGCGCCTACCCTCTTCTTGCAGCAGCGGTGCCTGCGGCACCTGCAAAACCAAGAAAATATCGGGTCAGGTAGAAATGAAACATGCTGGCGGCATACGCCAGCGCGAGATTGACCAAGGCTGGATTCTGCCCTGCTGCAGCAAGCCTACGAGTGACATTTCACTCGAAAGATGAACACTAATGTGTGCATGCACTTCGCAAAAAACCAGCCATGCACCATGCCCGACATCCGTCACCTCACCAAAATTCTACTTTGGTGCAAACCATTAAAACAATATTCATATTTACCCAAAAATTAACCAAACATAATAAAGTCAACCCATTTATGGGTGGCACATCATTTGCTTATAAGAATAGACCAACGCATTGATCCAAAGTTCCTGGAGACCCACGATGTCAAACCCAAAAATTAGCGTCAAAAATCTGTACAAGATATTCGGCAGCAATATCTCAGAAGCCGTCAAGTTACTCAATGAAGGTCGTAGCAAGGACGAGGTTTTCGCCAAAACCGGGCATGTCGTGGGCGTCAATAAGGTCAGCTTTGACGTTACGCCAGGCGAGATTTATGTGCTCATGGGCCTGTCCGGCTCGGGCAAGTCCACCCTCATCCGGTTGATCAACCGCCTGGTGGAACCCTCCTCCGGCTCCATCAACATCGACGGTGAAGACATCGCCAAGCTGCCCCATGACGCGCTGGTGCGCTGGCGGCGCAAGCGGGTGGCCATGGTGTTCCAGTCCTTCGCCCTCATGCCACACCGCAATGTGCTGGACAACGCCGCCTTCGGCCTGGAAATGGCCGGCACACCGCGCAAGGAACGGGAAACCCGCGCCATGGAAGTGCTGGCCCAGGTAGGCCTGCAAACCTACGCAGCCAAATACCCATCTCAGCTGTCCGGCGGCATGCAGCAGCGCGTGGGCTTAGCACGCGCGCTGGCGGTAGACCCCGATATTCTGCTGATGGACGAAGCCTTCTCGGCGCTCGATCCGCTCAAGCGCGTGGAAATGCAGGGCCTGATGCTGGAGTTGCAGCGCGAACAGCAACGCACCGTTTTGTTCGTCTCGCACGACCTGGAAGAAGCTCTGCGCATCGGCACCCGCATCGCCATCATGGAAGGCGGCAACCTGGTGCAAGAGGGTACGGCGCACCAGATCATCACCCAGCCGGCCAACGCCTATGTGCGCAAGTTCTTCGAGGGTGTGGACACCTCGCGCTACCTCACCGCCGCCGACCTGCTGGACCCGGGCCTCAACGGCCACTCGTACAACGGCGGCCCGCGCCTGCCCTGGTCCACCACCCTGCCCGAGGCCATGAAGATCGTGCTGGGCATGGACCAGCCGGTCGGCGTGTTCGATGCCGCCAACCAGTTGCTGGGCTGCATCTCTGCCCGCAGTCTGCTCGTCAAGATGTCCCAGGAAGCCCGCCATGTCTGATCTGCTCACCCAAGTCACCGACGCCACCCACAACATGCTGCCCCTGGGCAAGTGGGTCAACGCAGGCGTCAAAACCCTGCTGGATAACGGCGCCACCGTGTTCGACTCCATCGGCGTAGTGGTCGAGGGCTTTGCCCAATCCATCGAGCAGGGCATGCTGGCGATTCCCTTCTGGCTAGTGATTGCAGTCGCCACCGTTGTCGGCATTCGTCGGCTCAGTTGGGGCTTTGGCCTGTTTGTTGCTTTGGCGTTGATGCTGATCGTGGTGACTGGCTTCTGGCCGCAAACCATGGTGACGCTGGCGCTGACGCTGTCGGCCACCCTGATCAGCCTGTTTTTTGGTATTCCCCTGGGCATCTGGTGTGCCCGCAACAACCACATCAACGCCAGCGTGCGACCCGTACTCGATTTCATGCAGACCATGCCCGCTTTTGTGTACCTGATACCTGCAGCCATGCTGTTTGGCCTGGGCCGCGTGCCCGGCACGATTGCAACCGTGATCTTCGCCATGCCGCCGGTGGTGCGCTTGACCAGCCTGGGCATACGCCAGGTCAGCTCCGAGCAGGTGGAGGCCGGCAACGCTTTTGGCTGCACCTCGACCCAGTTGCTGTTCAAGGTGCAGCTGCCGATCGCCATGCCGACCATCATGGCCGGCGTGAACCAGACCATCATGATGGCGCTGTCCATGGTCATCATCGCCTCCATGGTGGGCGCTGGCGGCCTGGGCAACGACGTGCTGGCCAGCATCCAGCGACTGGACATCGGCCTAGGGTTTGAGAGTGGTCTGGCCGTCGTCTTGCTGGCTATCATTCTTGACCGCCTGACTGAAAGCTTTGGCGTGGCCCGCAAAGGCCGCGACAGCTGACCCCACGCAGAAACTGAGGAGCGCCCCTTTGCCACGCAGTCCCCTTGCCCCAACCCAGGCCTCACCGGCTGCGGCATTCGGAGCCAACGACGCTTCCGTTTCAACAGATACCACGCGCATCGGCTTCATTCTGATGCCCGATTACTCGATGATCGCCTTTGCCAACGCGGTGGAAACACTGCGCATGGCCAACTACATCAGCCGCCGCCCGCTGTACAGCTGGACAGTGGTGAGTACCGAACAAAGTGGCGCCCAGGCCAGTAATGGCCTGACCATGGGCTCCACCGGCGACCTGGCCAGCCTGTCGGAATGCGATACGGTGTTTGTCTGTGGCGGCGTCAACATCCGCCGCAACACCGACGACACGGTCCGCCACATGCTGCGCCAGCTGGCCACCCACGGGGTGACCATGGGCGCGTTATGCACCGGCTCTTTCGCCCTGGCCAGCGCCGGCCTGCTCGACGGCTACCGTTGCGCCATCCATTGGGAAAACCTGGCCGCCATTGGCGAAGAATTCCCCAAGGTGCAGTTCGCCACCGAGGTCTTCATCCTGGACCGCGACCGCATCACTTGCTCAGGTGGTACGGCGCCGCTGCACCTGATGCTGCACCTGATCCGTGCCAGCCACGGCGCCAAACTGGTGATGGACATTTCTGAGCAGTTCATCGTGGAGCGCCTGCGCGCCAGCAACGACCGCCAGCGCATACCCCAGCCCGAATGCATAGGCCCGGGCTACCAGCATTTGACCGAGGCCGCCGAAATCATGGCCGCCAACATCGAAGATCCCTTGCCGCTGGCCGAGCTGGCCAACGCCATTGCACTGTCGCTGCGCCAGCTGGAGCGGCTGTTCCACCGCTACTTCAGCATGAACCCGGCGCAGTACTACATGAACCTGCGGCTGCGCCGCGCGCAGGAGCTGCTGACGCACAGCAGCATGCCCATCATGCAGGTCACGGTGGCCTGCGGCTTCCAGTCGTCCTCGCATTTCTGCAAGGCCTACCGCAGCCTGTTCGGCCACTCGCCCAGCGAGGAACGCCGCCGCCATGCCGGCACCACGCCTGCACGTGCACCGGCCTGGCCCAAGCAGGCCTCGGCAACGGTATCCGCCATTCGCGTAGCCTGAAGCCGGCTTCATCGGCTGTTTTTTTTGGCCCCAACGGCGCCTAAGCGTTGGCGCCACCTATTGCTACATAATTTATAGCCGCCTGCGCATATAAAACCTGCGCAGGCAGGCTTTTTTATGCCTAATATTCTGACAAGTCTCTGACACTTGCCGTACCCGGACAACTCCGCGTCGTTCTCAGCAAAGTTTCCAGCCGCCAACCTGTGAAAGTGCATGGTGTCGTCACTTGGTACAACACCTGCCCCTCCACCCACTAGGAATCGGTCATGAAATTGAAACTCGCTCTTCTCGGTCTCGCCTCCTCCGCCTTCTCGCTGTGCGCACCGCTTGCGCATGCAGAAGAAGCCAGCTGCAAAACCGTGCGTTTTGCCGACGTGGGCTGGAGTGATATTGCCGCCACCACCGGCCTGGCTTCCGTGGTGCTCGAAGGCCTGGGTTACAAGCCCACGGTGACCATCGCCTCGGTACCGATCACCTTCGCAGGCATCAAGTCCAAACAGATTGACGCCTTCCTGGGGTACTGGAACCCCAGCATGACGCCCATCATCGAGCCCTTCGTCAAGGCCGGCCAGATCAAGGTGCTGGAGCAACCCAACCTGGTCGGTGCCAAATACACCCTGGCCGTACCCGCCTACCTGTACGACAAGGGCCTGAAGACCTTCAATGACATCGCCAAGTTCCAGAAAGATCTGGACGGCAAGATCTACGGCATTGAACCTGGCAACGACGGCAATGCGCTGATCCAGGGCATGATCGACAAGAACCAGTTCGGCCTCAAGGGCTTCAAGATGGTCGAGTCATCCGAGGCCGGCATGCTGGCCGAAGTGCAGCGCGCCAGCCGCAGCAACAAGGGCATCGTGTTCCTGGGCTGGGAACCCCACCCCATGAACGTGCAGATGAAGATGAAGTACCTGGAAGGCGGCGATGATGTGTTCGGCCCCAATCTGGGTGAAGCCAAGGTCTTCACCGCCGTGCCCCCCAGCTACGAAGCCCGCTGCCCGAACGTTGCCACGCTGCTGAAGAACCTGCAGTTCACCACCACGATTGAAAACAACGTGATGATCGGCATCCTGGACAAGGCCAAGCCCGAGGCCGCAGCCAAGGCCTACCTGAAGAAGAACCCTGGCGTGCTGGAAGGCTGGCTCAAGGGTGTGAAGACCTTCTCGGGTCAGGATGGCCTGCCTGCGGTTACCGCGTCGCTGAAGTAAGTTCTCCCCACCTGCAGTGCTGCCGTATCAACCCGGCAGCACTACCTTTACCCATTTTTGGCGCGCTCTGCTATGACCTCGGCTTCTTCCACCCATTTCTGCCTGAACCTGGCCTGCGGCAGTGCCCAGGGACAGGTCGCCGCCGTGTCCGAACTGCTGAACCAGCACGGCGCCTACATCGAACAGTTTTCGGTGTTTGACGACCATACGACCGAGCGCTTTTTCGTACGCAGCGTGTTCAGCCTCAGCAGCTCGGTGGATGTGCTGCGAAGCGCCTTCGCCGACCTGGCCAAAAGCTTTCCAGCAGCCCAATGGACGGTGCACGACCTGGCCCAGCCCACCCGCGTGCTGATCATGGTGTCCAAGTTCGACCACTGCCTGCGCGAGCTGATCGCGCAGTGGCGCCGTGGCGAGCTGAAGATGGACATCGTCGCCGTGGTGTCCAACCACCCCGACCTGGCACCGCTGGCCGAAGCCGAAGGCCTGCCCTTTCACCACATCCCCATCAGCGCCGACACCAAGCCAGCCCAAGAAGCCAAGCTGGAGCAGCTGATTGCCGACACCGGTGCCGAATTCGTGGTGCTGGCGCGCTATATGCAAGTTTTGTCCGAATCGCTGTGCGAGCGCCTGCACGGCCGGGTCATCAACATCCACCATTCCTTCCTGCCCGGCTTCAAGGGCGGAAAACCCTACCAGCAGGCTTTTGACCGCGGCGTGAAGCTGATCGGCGCCACCGCCCACTTTGCCACCACCGACCTGGACGAAGGCCCGATCATCGAGCAGTCGGTCGAGCGGGTAGACCATGCGGATACACCACAACACCTTTCGCAAGCCGGTCGTCTGGTGGAGAGCCTGGTGCTGTCCCGCGCCATGCGCTTTGTCCTGGACCGCAGGGTGTTCATCAACGGCATGAAGACCGTAGTGCTACGCTGAGTCATTGCCTCCATAAGAGAAAACCATGACCGAATCCCTGATCTCCAGCTTTATCGACGGTGTAGCCATACAAGGCAGCGGTGACCACTTCACCACGATCAACCCCGCAACCGGCGCCGTCATTGCGGGCGTACACGACTGCAGCGAGGCTGACGTCAACGCCGCAGTTGAAGCCGCCCAACGCGGCTTCGCCATCTGGTCTGCCATGACCGGCACTGAGCGCGGCCGCATCCTGCACCGCGCGGCCCAGTTGCTGCGCGAACGCAATGACGAACTGGCCGCGCTGGAGGTACAAGACACCGGCAAGCCCTGGCAGGAAGCCTGCGTGGTCGATGTGGCCAGCGGTGCTGACTGCATCGAATACTTTGCCGGCGCCGCCGCCACCCTGGCCGGCGCGCAATATCCGCTGAAAAACGCCTTCGCCTACACCCGCCGCGAACCGCTGGGCGTATGCGTGGGCATAGGCGCCTGGAACTACCCGATTCAGATAGCCTGCTGGAAGTCTGCGCCCGCCCTGGCTGCGGGGAACGCCATGATTTTTAAACCGTCCGAGCTCACGCCCATGACGGCCGTGAAGCTGGCCGAAATCTATCTGGAGGCCGGCGTGCCCCCCGGCGTGTTCAATGTGCTGCAAGGCCGCGGTGCCACCGGCGCACTGCTGGCGGCCCACCCAGACGTGGCCAAGGTCTCCGTGACCGGCTCGGTTCCCACCGGCAAGCGTGTCATGGCCAGCGCCGCCGGCACGCTCAAGCGCGTCACCATGGAGCTGGGCGGCAAGTCGCCGTTGATTGTGTTTGACGACGCCGACTTTGAACAGGCCGTGACCGCCGCCATGATGGCCAACTTCTACACTCAGGGCGAGATCTGCACCAACGGCACCCGCGTCTTCGTACAGCGCGGCATCCAAGACAAGTTCCTGACCCGGCTGAAGGAACGCACGCTGCTGCTGCGCGTGGGCAACCCCACCGACCCCGATACCGAGGTCGGCGCACTGATCTCCGCCGCCCACCGTGACAAGGTGCTGGGCTACATCGCCCAGGGTGTGGCCGGTGGCGCCACCCTAGTCTGCGGCGGTACAGCGGCGGCAGTGCCTGGCTGCGAGCAGGGCAATTTCGTGGCCCCCACCATCTTTGCAGACTGCACAGACAGCATGGCCATCGTGCAGGAAGAAATCTTTGGCCCGGTGATGTCCGTGCTGGTGTTTGACGACGAGGCCGAGGTGGTACGCCGCGCCAACGCCACCCGCTTCGGCCTGGCTGCCGGCGTGTTCACCCGCGACGGCGCACGCGGCCACCGCGTGGCGGCCAGCCTCAAAGCCGGCATCTGCTGGATCAACAACTACAACATCACGCCCATCGAGATCCCCTTTGGCGGCGCGGGCGAATCCGGCATAGGCCATGAAAACAGCATGGTCGCGCTGGAGCACTACACCCAGCTGAAAACCGTGTACGTAGAACTGGGCCAAGTCGCCTGCGGATACCGTTGAACCATGCGCACGGAAAACTTTGACTACATCATCGTGGGTGCCGGCTCGGCCGGCTGCGTGCTGGCCAACCGCCTGACCGAAGATCCTGACGTGTCTGTGCTGCTGCTGGAAGCCGGCCCGGGCGACCGCAGCATCTTCATCCACATGCCCTCGGCCTTTGCCTACCCGCTGGCCAACGACAAGTACAACTGGTACTACCACTCCGAACCCGACCCCTACATGAACAACCGGGCCATGTACTGCCCGCGTGGCCGGGTACTGGGCGGCTCGTCCAGCATCAACGGCATGGTCTACATCCGCGGCCACGCGCTGGACTACGACGGCTGGGCCAGCTACCCTGGCCTGGAAAACTGGTCCTACGCCGACTGCCTGCCCTACTTCCGCAAAGCCGAAACCCGTGCCAAGGGCGGCGACGCCTACCGCGGCGACAGCGGCCCGCTGCACGTCTCCACCGGCGCCTGCGTGAACCCGCTGTACAACGCCTTCATCGAAGCCGGGCAGCAAGCCGGCTACACCCGCACCGAGGACATGAACGGTTACCGCCAGGAAGGCCTGGGGCCGATGGACATGACGGTACACAAGGGCCGGCGCTGGAGTACCGCCATGGCCTATCTGCGCCCAGCGCTGAAGCGGCCGAATTTGCAGGTGCGCACCCGCGCCCTGGTGGCCCGCGTGGCCTTCGAGCCCGAGAGCAGCCCACCGCGCGCCATTGGCGTGGAGGTTGTCAACGGCCACAAGACCGACTTGCTGCGCGCCCAGCGCGAGGTGATTTTGTGCGGCGGTGCCATCAACTCACCGCAGCTGCTACAGCTTTCCGGCGTGGGCAACCCCGACGCACTACGCAAGCTGGGCATTCCGGTGATTGCCGCGCTGCGTGGTGTGGGCGAGAACCTGCAGGACCATTTGGAAACCTATGTGCAATACGCCTGCAAGGAACCCATCACCCTGTACAACGCCATGAACCCGGTGGCCAAGGCCAAGATCGGCGCCGAATGGATGCTGTTGGGCACCGGCCTGGGGGCGACCAACCATTTCGAATCCGGCGGCTTCATCCGCAGCGAAGCGGGCGTGAAACACCCAGATCTGCAGTACCACTTTCTGCCCATGGCGATCAGCTACGACGGCAGCGCACCGGCCAGCTTCCACGGCTTCCAAGCACATGTAGGCCCGATGCGGCCCACCAGCCGCGGTTCGGTCACGCTGAAAAGTGCCAACCCCAAGGAAGCGCCGCGCATCCTGTTCAACTACATGTCCACCGAGCAGGACCGCAAGGAAATGCGCGCCGGTATCCGCCTTACGCGCGAGATCTTTGAGCAGAAGGCGTTCGACCGTTTCCGTGGCGAAGCCATCTCGCCCACCAACGCGGTGCAGACCGATGCCGAGATCGACGCACACATCCGCGAACACGCGGAAAGCGCGCTCCACCCATCCTGCACTTGCCGCATGGGCACAGACGACATGGCAGTCACCGACGGCAGCGGCCGGGTGCATGGCGTGAGTAGTTTGCGGGTGGTCGACGCATCCATCATGCCGGACGTAATCAGCGGCAACCTGAACGCGCCCACCATCATGCTGGCCGAAAAAATGGCCGATACAATCCGCGGCAAAACCGCCCTGCCACGCTCGGATGCACCGTTCTTTGTGCATCCCCAATACCAAAGCGCGCAGCGCTAAAACAAGAGACAACTCCACCATGGCAGTCAGCGTTTTCGATATCTTCAAAATTGGCATCGGCCCTAGCAGTTCGCATACCGTAGGGCCCATGCGAGCTGCCCGCCTGTTCACCGAGCGGCTGGTACACCAGGATCTGCTGGCCCGTTGCACGCGGGTCGAAGTCAAACTCTATGGCTCCCTGGGTGCCACCGGCAAGGGTCACGGCACCGACAAAGCCGTGCTGCTGGGCCTGGAGGGCCATGACCCCGAGACCGTAGACGTAGAGGCTATTCCCGCCATGCTGGACGCAATCCGCAATAGCGGCCAACTGCGCCTGGGCGGGCGGCACCTGATAGCGTTCAAAGAAAAAGAGCATCTGGCCATGTACCGGCGCGAAACCCTGCCATTCCACTCCAACGGCATGCGCTGCATTGCATTTGATGCAGATGGCGTCGAGCTGCAAAACCGCTGCTACTACTCGGTGGGTGGTGGCTTTATCGTCAGTGACGAGGTAGCGGCAGACGGCCAGAAGCAAAAGGTGCTGGCACCCGACACCACGGTGCTGCCCTACCCCTTCCACAGCGGCGATGAACTACTGCAGCAATGCAAAAGCGCTGGCCTATCCATCGCTGCACTAATGCGCCGCAATGAGCAGCACTGGCGCAGCGATGCCGAAATCGACGCCGGGCTGCACAAAATCTGGAACGTGATGCAGGCCTGTGTGGAACGTGGCTGCCGCACCCAGGGCGTGCTGCCCGGCGGCTTCAAGGTCAAGCGCCGCGCGGCCGAACTGTCCGCCAAGCTGCGCTCCAATCCCGAAGCATCCTTGCGTGACCCGCTGCAGGTGCTGGACTGGGTAAACCTGTATGCGCTGGCAGTGAATGAAGAAAACGCCGCCGGTGGCCGGGTCGTCACTGCGCCCACCAACGGCGCGGCCGGCATCGTGCCCGCAGTGCTGCACTACTACGTGCGCTTCGTGGCCACTGCCACGCCCAGCGGCGTTATCGATTTTCTGCTGACCGCCGCCGCCATCGGCATGCTCTACAAGGAAAACGCCTCCATCTCGGGCGCCGAAGTCGGCTGCCAGGGCGAGGTGGGCGTGGCCTGTTCCATGGCCGCCGCCGCGCTCTGTGCGGTGATGGGCGGCACACCCGAGCAGGTGGAAAACGCCGCCGAGATCGGCATGGAACACCACCTGGGCCTGACTTGCGACCCGGTGGGCGGCCTGGTGCAAATCCCCTGTATAGAGCGCAACGCGATCGCGTCGGTGAAGGCCATCAACGCCGCCCGCATGGCGCTGCACGGCGACGGCAGCCACTTCGTGAGCCTGGACAAGGTCATCAAAACCATGCGCGAAACCGGCGCCGACATGATGACCAAGTACAAGGAAACCTCGCGCGGCGGCTTGGCCGTTAACATCGTGGAATGCTAAAACGCGGGCCTGCACAAACAGCTTACAAAGAGTTCGCTACTGGCATCGTCTGGTTCCGCCGGGATTTGCGCAGCTTTGACCACGCTGCGCTCTACCACGCGCTGAAACACTGCCAGCGGGTGCACTGCGTTTTCATCTTCGATACCGAGATACTCGACAGCCTGCCGCGTGCCGACCGCCGGGTGGAATTCATCCAGGCCAGCGTAGTCGAACTGGATGCCGCTCTGCGCGCGCTGCAACCTCAGGCCGGCCTGATCGTGCGCCATGCGGCAGCACGAGACGCCATTCCAACGTTGGCCCAATCCCTGCAGGCCCAGGCGGTGTTTGCCAACCACGACGACGAACCCCAGGCCCTGGCGCGCGACGCCGCCGTACTAGGCGCTTTGGCACATAGGGGTGTGGCACTGCGCACCTACAAAGACCATGTGATCTTCGAGCGCAAAGAGGTGCTCACCCAGCAGGGCCGGCCCTATGGCGTGTTTACGCCGTACAAGAATGCCTGGCTCAAGAAGCTGAACGACTTCTACCTCAAGCCCTACCCGGTAGAAAAATACGCCGCCAGCCTGGCTGCCCGCCCCGCAGACTGCGCGCAGCCGGTGCCTGACCTGGCGGCCTTGGGTTTTGAACGTACCAACCTGGGGCAACTGAAACTGCCTGCCGGCGCCAGCGGCGGCCAGCATCTGTTCGAGGAGTTCCTGGATCGCATAGAACACTATGGCAACACCCGCGACTTTCCCAGCGTCAAAGGCCCCAGCTACCTGGGCGTGCACCTGCGCTTTGGCACGGTATCGATACGCCAGCTGGCCAGGGTAGCCCACGCCTTGTCAGTCCAGGGGCTGAATGGCGCCAGCGTGTGGCTCAGCGAGCTGGTCTGGCGCGACTTCTATGTGCAGATACTCAGCAACTTCCCGCATGTAGCGCAAGGTGCGTTCAAACCCGAATACGACAACATCGGCTGGGAGCACGGCAAGGCGGCCAAAGCCTTGTTCGAAGCCTGGTGCCAGGGACGCACCGGCTACCCGCTGGTCGACGCGGCCATGGCCCAGATCAACCAGACCGGCTATATGCACAACCGCCTGCGCATGGTAGTGGCCAGCTTCCTAGTGAAAGACCTGGGGCTGGACTGGCGCTGGGGCGAACGCTACTTTGCAGAGCATCTGAACGATTTCGACCTGACCAGCAACAACGGTGGCTGGCAGTGGGCCAGCTCCAGCGGCTGCGATGCCCAGCCCTATTTCCGCATCTTCAACCCGACCAGCCAGAGCGAAAAGTTCGACCCCGAGGGCAAATTCATCCGCCGCTATCTGCCGCAACTGGCCAAACTACCGAACACCGCCATCCACGCACCGTGGACGGCGAAACCCATGGAATTGCAAGCGGCGGATGTGGTGCTGGGCCAGAACTACCCCCAGCCCATCGTGGCGCATGACGCGGCGCGGACGCGCACATTGCTGCGCTACGCGGTGGTCAAGAAACCGAATGCCTTGCCAGGGTGATGCTACTTATTTAATAGCTTCCAGCGCAAGCAGTACCTGCGCTAGCAGTCAATTTGACGTATACCTTCCCAGGCATACCTCACCCAAACGCTAAGTCTGAGCGATCTCCACCGCCGTATACCGGCGCACCAGACTCAGCAGTTCCTCTTCCGAATACGGCTTGCCCAGATAGTGGTTCACGCCCAGGGCTTGCGCATGCTCGCGGTGCTTTTCCGCCGTGCGCGAGGTGATCATGACGATGGGCAGGTGTTTGTACTGCGCATCGTCCCGGATGGTGCGCGCCAGATCGAAACCGTCCATGCGCGGCATTTCGATGTCTGACAAAACGATCGCTGGCAGCTCTTCGTGCAAACGTTCCAGGGCCTGCACGCCGTCATTCGCCAGGCTGACGCGGTAGCCTTCACGCTGCAGCAAACGCTGGGTAACACGGCGCACGGTGATGGAGTCGTCCACCACCAGCACCAGAGGCACCTGCTGCACCACGGCCAGGGGCGCATCCTTTTTGCCGCCATCGTCTTGCCACTGGCGCGCCTGCGTGCCGTAGACCGACGACAAGGCCACCGGGTTGTAGATCAGCACCACGGCGCCGGATGCCAGCACCGACAAACCAGCCAAACCGGGCAGACGCGAGAGCTGTGGCCCCAGATTCTTCACCACCACTTCCTGGTTACCCAGCACTTCATCCACGTGCAAGGCCAGGCGCTGCGCAGCACTGCGGAAAATCACCACTGAACTGTTCTTGCCGGCGGGTTCAACACTGTGCTGAGACGCCTGCAACAAGGCGCCGGCCCAGAAAAATGGAACCGACTCGCCCGCAAACGGTACGACATGCTCGGCATAGGCTTTGGCCAAGTCGGCCTGTGGCATGCGGCGCACTTGCTCCACCACGTTGGCGGGCACGCCGATGGACAGCGCTCCGGCACGCAGCATCACCACCTGGGTCACCGCCGTGGTCAAGGGCAGCACCAGCTTGAACTGCGTGCCGTCTCCGGGCACCGAACTGGTTTCAATCCGGCCGCCCAGCGCCAGCACCTCGGCCCGAACCACATCCAGACCAATACCACGACCGGCCAGCTCCGTCACCTGGGAGGCGGTGGAAAAGCCCGGCATGAAGATGAAGTCGGTCAAAGCCGCGTCATCGACTGCCTGGTCCGCGGTCAGCAGCCCCTGGGCAATGGCCTTGCGGCGTATGCGTTCCGGCTCCAGCCCTGCACCATCGTCCGAGAAATTGACCGAGATGTCATTGCCCTCGTGGGTCAGCGCAACCGTGATGGAGCCGACTGCGGGCTTGCCTGCCGCTTCGCGCAGATCCACCGCCTCGATGCCATGGGCCACGGCATTGCGCAACAAATGCTCGAATGCGGGGGCCATGCGGTCCAGCACACCCCGGTCCATCTCGATGGAGCCGCCCACAATGTCCAGTTTGACCTGCTTACCAGTCTCTTTGGAGGCCTGGCGCACCACGGCATACAGCCGCTCGGCAATGCCTTCAAACTCCACCATGCGGGTGCGCAACAGATCGCGCTGCAGCTCGCGGGCCTGGCGGGCCTGGGCAACCAGATCATCTTCGGTGCCTTCAATGGTGCGCTGCAAGCTGCGCTGCACGGTGGCTACGTCGTTCACCGACTCGGCCATCATGCGGGTCAACTCCTGCACGCGGGTGAAGCGGTCGAATTCCAGCGGGTCAAAGCCCTGGGCCGAATCCTTGACCAAAGCCAGACGCGATTGCATCTGCGATTCCGCCTGCACCTCGATGTCGCGCAAATGGGTGCGCAGACGCTCCAGGTTGCCGGTCAAGTCGCCGAGGGAGCCGCGCAACTGGTTCAGCCGCGCCTCCAGCCGGGTCCGGGTAATGATGACTTCGCCGGCCTGATTGACCAGGCGGTCCAGCAGCTGCGAACGCACGCGCACCGACTGCTGCGCCATCTGTCGCGGCAAAGAGGGCGTGTGCAAGGCCAGCACCGGCGCCGACGCCTGGGTGGCATCGACAGCTGCAGCCGCCGCCGTCGGAGCAGCCACGGGCAAAGCCACGACAGCCGCGCTGGGTGCCTGCATGTACTGGGTGCGCAGGCCATCCAGATCGAACTGCAGCCGGTCGAAATAAGACAGCAAGGGGTCGATCTGCGCGGACTGGAGCGAGTCGGCGTCCAGCCGCTCTATCGCTGTTTCCAGCCGATGCGCCAGTTCCCCCAAACGCAAAGCCCCAGCCAGGCGGGCACTGCCCTTGAGCGTGTGCAGCGCGCGCAAGACCTCGCTGCGCGCACCAGTGTTCTCCGGCCTTGCACGCCACTGGCGCAATGCGCCACCCAGGTGGGGCAGCAGCTCGTTGGCTTCTTCTTCAAAGATTGGGAACAGGTCCGCATCAATCGCGTCCTCGACATCGATTTCGTCTTCGAAATCGGCCAAGGCGTCCTGTACCTGAACACCCATAGCCGCATGGAAGTCTATCGGTACAGGCACTTGGGTATCGTCCGGAACCTCATGCGGAGCGGCTTCCGGCAACTCTGCAGTAGCATCCAACACGGGAGCCTCGACAGGCTCTGGCGGCAGCTCCAGCAGTTCCGGCACTGGTTCCACCGCCGGAGCTTCTGGCTTTGGGGGTACCACCAGCTCAACAGCCTCAGCCGGTGCAGGCTCTTCGACCTGCTCCAACTCGGAGAAGAAGGCCAACGCAGCCGCATCATCCAGCTCAGGAGCTGCTTCGGCAAGCGGAGTTGCGGGTGCTGCAACAGGTTCGGCTTCCAGCAGGTCGCGTAGGGCCTGCAACACGGTGGGGTTGGGCTCTTTCAGGAAGCCCGCAGCGAATTGGTGCAGCAAACGGCGTATGTCTTCGGCCGCATCGGTGAATATCTGCGCATGCTGTGCCGTGCCCTGGGGCTCCAGCTGCACATGCTCCAGCGCAGACTCCAGGGCCCGCGCCATTTGCGACAAGGCCTGGAAGCCCACGGTTGCGGAGCTGCCCGCCAGCGAATGCGCCAGCGCGACCGTGGTATCGGGCAAGGGCTGCTCCAGCTCCAGCGACCATTCGCTGAGCTCTGTCAACAAGCGCCGCGACCATTCGTCTGCCTCGTTGAGGTACACGTTGTACAGCGGAATGCCTATACGCAAGCTGCCGATGACCTTGGTGTTGTCATCTACCTCCGGCTCGGGTTCTGCATGCGGTTCTGCAGATGCCAAGGACAGTTCTTCTGCCACGGTGGCATCGGGTAGTTCGGCAGACGGTGCCGGCACGGGCTCGTCTTCCAGCAGATCTGCAACAAGGGGCTCGTCCTGCGGTACATCCAGGATTTCAGGCTGCGGCTCTGGTACGTCCAGCACAGCCGGCTCTTCTAGCGCAGTCACAGCAGATGCGGAATGCGGTACGGCCAGTGGCAAGCTGCGTAGCTCCAGACGCAGGGCATCGGCCGAGGCGCGGAAAGGCTGCGCCGTCCAGGGCTCAGCAGCGCCCGCAGCGATGTCGTCGGCCCAGCGGCCAAATGCCTGCAAAGCCTGGCGCGACAAGGTTTGTAGTGCCGCAGTGGCCGGCGTTTGTTCGGCCAGCCAGCTGTTGATGAGCTGTTCCATCGCCCAGGCTGCCTCGCCGAATTCGGCCAAGCCGACCATGCGCGCGCTGCCCTTCAGGGTATGGAAAGCACGGCGCAAGGAAGTTTGGGCCGCCATGTCCACCGGTTCGACGGCCAGCGTGTCCAACGACTCCAGGCCCGCCTGCACCACCTCTCGGGCCTCTTCCAGGAAGATGTCTTGTAACTCAGCTTCGTCATCCTCTTGCGCGGGCAAGGGCTCTGCGACAGCGGATGTTGGCGCTGCCACCGGCTCCGCTGCAGGCTCGGGTGCGCTGGTGACCACCTCGTCGAGTGGCAAAAATTCCAGCATTGGCTCGTCCATGCTGAACACGTCCAATGGCTCGACAGGGGCAGGCTCCGACGACTCAAGCGGCATGGGCTCGGTTATGGCAAAGAAATCCAGCTCCTGGTCAACTCCGGCGGCCTCCGTCAAAGGAGCTAGCTCGGTGCTCTCGAATGACTCGGCAACGCCCAGCTCCAGATCCAGCGGTTGGTCCAACATGGAGTCCATGAAGGGCACTTGCACGGTTTCATGCGCTGGTACCGGGCTGCGCCCGACCAGCAACTTGAACTCACCGGCCTCTTCGTCGTACACAAACAATTTCTTGGCCAAGGCGCGCTGGTAACCCAGCATGTCGATCATGAAGCCCAAGGCCCCCAGGCTATTTCCCAGGCGGTCGAAGCTGGCCGCGCGCTCTTGCGCGTCCTGTTCATCATCGGACATATAGCCGTCCACCACTTCGCGCATACGCATCACGGCGTGGGAAGCCTGGTCCAGACCGAGCACCGACAAGACGCCGCGCATCTGCGACAACTGGTTGGCGACCTTGGCCAAAGGCACTTTCTCGCGCGGCGTGCGGAAGAACTGATCAAGTGACTGCTCGACCTCGGTCAGGGTGCTACGCAGCTCGTCCACCACGCTACCAATACTTTGGCGATCGCTCACGCGGTGGTACAACTCCTCCATCCAGCCCGCCAGGGGCTGTGGTTGCTGGCCTCGCTCTACATCGGCCAGGCGCTGCGCCAACACGCTGGCACGCTCGGCCAGTTGCTCATCGGCCTGGTCCAGCTCCTCGAACGCAGCCTCCAGATACAGCACAGCCGTCGCCACCTCCATGCCCAAAGCGGCAGAAGGTGGCACCTTGGAGCGCACCGTGGCTTCCACGGCCTGAACCAGGGCTTGCGCCAGCACCGTACTGCCAGAGTGCAGCTTGGACAGGGATTCACCCACCATGGTGAACTGGTCTAGCGCAGGCTTGAAACGATGAACATCACCACCTGCCAGGGCTGACCAGGTCTCGGCGGCAGCGGCAAGGCGCTTGCGCGCTTGTGCCAGCAAAGCCGGATCGAACCGACCGAACTGCCGGACCTCGTAATCAATGGGAGCATGCCGCTGCAACCCATAGGCCTGACGCACCGCTGTCAGGGTGGGTGCATCCGAGCTGCGCACCGGCACGGTCTGCGCGCAAAAAAACAGCATGTCCTGCGCCAGGCGCGGTGGAATCTGCGTATCACCGCGCGCCAGGGCGGCATACTGGGTCAACACCCGGGACGCAATGCGCTTGGAATAGACGTCCGAAGGAAACAATCCCAAGGATAGGGCTTCAAAATAAGCAGCAGCAATCGTCCAGAACGCACGATCAGGATGTCGGCTCTGCGCCGCAGCACAGCCCAGGCAGATGGCGACCAGCGCCTGCGCGGCTGCTGGGTCACCAGTCTTCACCACCTTCAAAACATGCTGGTCCAACCGCGCACGCAGCGCGGGCGAATAGGCGATCGGCACCACCGGCACAGCCGCAGGGATATCCCGCCAATGGGCCTCCATTGGCCACAGATCAGCCGGATGGACCTGGTTCACGCCCGCCAAGGCCTGCACCTCGCGGTACTGAGGAAACAGGCCCACGGACGACACCGGTTTGCCCGCCAGCACGCCCTCCAGGTAATCGACAAGTGCAAAGCTGGCGCGCTCAATCTTGCCGACAGCGTCCTCGTTACACAGATTGGGGTTCTCGATAAATCGCACCGCTGCGGCCTCCATAGCCTGCAGCACCAGGGACGGCGGCGTCATGCCCACCATCTCCAGTGCACCGACAGTCAGGTGCAATTGCTGGCGTGCCGTGGTCAAACGGCTGCTATCGGGCAACACAAATGCGGCCCCCTGCGCAGCTTCCGTTTCACGCACGTAACGCCGCAAACTCTTGACAGCGACTTCCAGTGTTTTGCGCAGTTCATCGAGCACCCAGGCCAACGGCCCCAAGTCCTGCTCGGTCGAGTCAACAGCCGTGGATTCAATGGCTTGCATAGAAATGTCCCTAGCAGCAATGCGCGACAACGCAGAACCGATCAAACGATTTTGAATCGCGCAACCGACTGGCGCAACTCTTCAGCCATATGGGAAAGCTCACGCACCTGCGTGGCCGTGGTGCGCGTCCCCTCACCGGTCTGCTCCGTCACCGCAAAAATATGCTGGATGTTGTCGGCCACCACGTTGGCCTTTTCGGCTTCACGCGACGTGGCCAGGGAAATCTGCTCGATCAGCTCAGCCAGTCGACGCGACACGCGGTCGATCTCGGTCAGGGCCGTACCGGCGTTGTCCGACAGTTGGGCTCCAGCCACCACACCCTGGGTCGAACGCTCCATGGCGCCCACAGCGTCATGGGTGTCGGTCTGAATCGCTTTCACCAATGCCGCAATCTGGCGTGTCGCGTCGGCAGAGCGCTCGGCCAGGCGCTGCACTTCTTCGGCCACCACAGAGAAGCCGCGACCGGCTTCACCGGCAGACGCGGCCTGGATGGCGGCGTTCAAGGCTAGCACGTTGGTCTGTTCGGTAATGTCGGAAATCAGCTCGGTGATTTCACCAATCTCCTGCGACGACTCGCCCAGGCGCTTGATGCGCTTGGAGGTTTCCTGAATCTGGTCACGGATGGCATTCATACCGCCGATGGCGTTCTGCACCGCTTGCAGGCCCGAGTCGGCCGCTTGCAGGGACTGACGCGCCACTGTGGCGGATTCCTGTGCCTGGGTGGACACCTCATTGATGCGCGACGCCATTTCCAGCACGGACAGACCGGTTTCACGGATCTCGCGCAGCTGCTCGGTGGAGGCTGCCAGCAGCTCGGTCGAGGTGCTGTCCACCTGGGACGTCGTGTGCGCCACCTGGGTGGCCGTGTTCTGCACGCTACCTACCAGTGCGCGCAGCTCTTCCACCGTGTAGTTCACCGAATCGGCGATAGCTCCGGTAATGTCTTCCGTCACGGTGGCCTGTTGTGTCAGATCGCCTTCCGCCACAGTTTGCAACTCATTCATCAAACGCAAAATTGCGGCCTGGTTGGCGTCGTTCAAACGCTTGGTTTCACGTTGCGACAGCTCCGCATCGATACGCTCACGCTCGGCAAATGCTTGGCGCTGGCGACTTTCCTGCAACTGCAGCTTCACCAGCCCCGCAGCGCTGAGGAACGCCAGCAGCACCGACAAGAGCAGCAGGCCAATAACTACCGCTGGCAGACCAGTACGGTCCGACAACTTGCCCTGTAGGGCTTCCAGCTTGCGGCGCAAGGGCTCGCTGTCTGCACCGATGGAAACCTCTGCTTCACGAGCCGACACCAGCCCTTGCAAGTTCCCCAGAATCGCGCCAGCCTGAGCCCGGGTTTCGTCGTATAGCTTGAGCAAGGCATCCAACCGCTCCCGCGTGGCCGAATCCTTAGCGGCTGCCAGGTGCAGCTCAGGGCTGCCGTCCTTCAGGCCCTGGGTAATTTCCTTGAACGAGTTCAAATCTTTACCCAGCAAGAACACGGCCTCCGGGCTCACGCCGTCCATGGTCTGGAATTCATTGGCCGACTTGCCGATTCGCTGGGTCAGCATCACCAACTGGCCCGTTGCAGAAATCTCAGCAGGAGAAGCGGCTTGCTGCAATTTGAAAGACGCGATGGTTTCGGCAATCTCCAGCAGATCCGAAGATTGGCGATTGATCGTGCGCAAGGCGCTACCCACCTGGGTCAAAATCTTTTGCTGCGCCATGACGGTGGCCGCATTTTTGGTTGCACGGTCTACGATCGGTTTGATTTCCGCGACATCCGTCTGCAATGCAGCATCCATCGCCGCGACATCGTCACCGCCAAACTGAAAGCTATGCGTTTCCTCTGCCAACGAGGCAGAGCTTTCTGCGACGTCAGGAAAAGCCGATGCGCTACCAACCAAAGCCTGCGACACAGCTTTGGCCAAGCGCTGAGACTGCATGAGCGCCGTACCCACGTCCCCCAACTGTTGCGCCACGTTATTGGAGCGCCACACCGCATAACCGGCCGCTGACGCAAACACCGCCAAGGACACCACCAGCAGCAACGCCAGGATGCGCTGATGCGCATTCACCGCGCGCCGCCCCAGCAAAGGCAGAGTCACCCGGGTATCTTGTGCATCCTGGGAAGTCGTACCGACAAAGCGGCTTTCACCATATGCAGCCTGCTGGGAATCAGGGGCCGCCTTGGAGACTGGTTCGGGCTCGGCTTCGTGCGGTTGCGCTACCGTATCCATCTCCGAAAAATCCGAGTGTTGCGTGAGGGGCTGAGTTTGAGGATCTACAACGGACATAGCGCAGCTTTCTGGAAAAACCTAAGCACCAATGCTCAGAAAAGAAGGAAGTTGGGACAACGCGAGCAGGTTCACCTCCTGCCAAGCCAGTCCCGCCGCGTCCGTATAGACACGGCCGAAATACGCTGGGGCATCGGCTGGAGGTGCTTGTGACGCGGTAAATGACTCCGGCCCGCGCAAGCCGGACAACTGGCTGACCAGCAAGGCACAGTTCACATCCATGCCGGCATTCAAAGACAACAGGCTGCACTCGGACAAGGGCGTATCGGTGCGTGCGGAGGGCACTACGTCTGCCATAAATCGAGCAAAGTCGACTACGCCGAACAAGCCACCACGCAAATTAGCCACGCCCAGAAACCAGGGCTGGGTATAAGCCGCAGGCTGGACAGGGGTCCAGGGGAAGATTTCGCCGCACTGGGCCAGCGGGAACAGGCAGTGGCTGCCACCAACCTCTACCGCCAACCATCGCACCGCAGTACCTTCGCTGCGTGCCGCCTGCAACCGGGACGCTAGCCGGGTTTGTAGCTCTCTCAGGGCTTCACGGTTCGCCATAGGTACTGGGGCTTAGGCCAGAGCGCGTATCTTGGCCTTCAGCTCATTGGCGTCGACCGGCTTGGTGATGTAGTCACGGGCACCTTGGCGCAGACCCCAAACCCGGTCGGTTTCCTGGTTCTTGCTGGTACACATGATGATAGGCACATCGGCATATTCAGGCGTGCGGCTGATGGTACGGGTCAGCTGGAAGCCGTTTTGCCCAGGCATCACCACATCCATCAGGATCAGATCCGGTTTTTGTTCCGCCAGGCGCCGGAACGCGTCTTCAGCGTTTTCAGCGGTCCGCACCGACATGCCCATCTTCTGCAGCAAATCGGTCAGGTACATCAACTCGGTTTTGGAATCGTCCACGATCAACACATGGTGGATAGCCATCAATCAGCTCCTTGCACTGCAATGCCAAACTGCTGTACCGCTTGCAGCAGTTGGTCTTTGGTAAACGGTTTGGTCAAGTAGTCCTGCGAACCCACCATGCGGCCCCTGGCCTTGTCGAACACACCATCCTTGGAAGACAGCATGACCACAGGGATAGCGGCGAACTTCGGGTTGCGCTTGATAATCGCACAGGTCTGGTAACCGTCCAGCTTGGGCATCAAAATGTCGCAAAAAATCAGTTGCGGCACATGGTCGTTGATTTTGGAGAGGGCATCAAAGCCATCTTCCGCGAGCAGCACTTCGTGACCGCCCTGCTTGAGGAAGATCTCCGCGCTGCGACGTATCGTATTGCTGTCGTCCACCACCAGCACCTTGAAGCTTGAGGCTGTCGTACTCACGTCATCGCACTCCTGTGAGGAACTCGCAAAACGAATAGTCGCTGCGGGTCAAAGTTGAACCATTTCGAAATCTTCTTTACGCGCGCCACACTCTGGGCAGGTCCAGTTCATGGGTACTTTTGCCCAGGGAGTTCCTGGTTCAATACCATGCTCCGGTGAGCCTGTGGCCTCATCGTAAATCCATCCACAAATCAAACACATCCAGGTAGTAGCTTCAGTCACAACTTAAAGGGCCTTCGAATAGAATGAAACGGATTGTATCTACGCATTATGATGGCCTTGCCAGTTTGCTCGCGCCCCACGTCAAATTAGGCTCCATGAACGCAACTTCTCCCCCTTCCCCCACCACCGAACCTGCTGACGACGCCGAAGACGCAGTAGACGATCTCGCCGGCCCGGCCTGCGTGATGGTCTTCAACGCCAGCGACCCTACCGGCGCAGCCGGCTTGCCGGCCGACACCACGGCCATGGCCTCGGTGGGCGCCCATGCCTTGCCCGTGGTCACCGGTGCCTACACCCGCGATACCGGCGAGATTTTTGACCATTTCTGCTTCGACGAAGAAGCAGTCACCGAACAGGCCCGTGCGGTGCTGGAAGATATCGAGGTCCAGGTGTTCAAGATCGGCTTTGTGGGCAGCCCGGAAAACATCAGCGCGATTGCCGAGATCACCTCCGACTATGCCGAGGTGCCAGTCATCGCCTACATGCCCAACCTGTCGTGGTGGGACGAAGACAAGATCGAGGAATACCTGGACGCCTTCCGCGAACTACTGCTACCCCAGACCACCGTGCTGGTGGGCAACCACAGCACATTGCGCCGCTGGCTGCTGCCCGATTGGGACAACGACCGCAACCCCAGCCCACGTGACATCGCTAAGGCCGCCGCCGCCATGGGCGTGGCCTACACCCTGGTAACCGGCATGCCGCTGCCCGACCAGCATGTGGAAAACGTGCTGACCAGCCCGCAGTCCGTGGTGGCCAGCGAGAAGTTCGAGCTGTTTGAAGCCGTGTTCACCGGCGCTGGCGAAACCCTGTCGGCCGCGCTGGCAGCCCTGCTGGCCAGCGGCAGCGAGCTCCCCGAAGCCACCCATGAAGCCCTGAGCTATCTGGACCGCTGCCTGGACGGCGGCTTCCGCCCCGGCATGGGCCACATCCTGCCCGACCGCATGTTCTGGGCCCAGCCGGAAGAAGATGGGGAAGAAGGCGGTGAGGGCCCCGAGATCGACGACGACACCCTGCGCGCCATTGCCGCGCTGGACATCCCCCCCAACAACGACACGCGGCATTGATGCCGGCACACCCGCTGCGGGGTGTGCACTTGAGGAATCGCATATGAACCACAACGAACAACTGTTTGCCCGTGCCCAGAAAGTCATCCCCGGCGGCGTGAACTCCCCCGTGCGCGCCTTCAAGGCCGTGGGCGGCACGCCGCGCTTTGTGCAGCGCGCCCAGGGCGCCTACTTCTGGGACGCCAACGGCCAGCGCTATACCGACTACATCGGCTCCTGGGGCCCGATGATCCTGGGCCACGGCCATCCAGCGGTCGTCGAGGCCGTTCAAAAGGCCATGTTGGAGGGTTTCTCCTTCGGCGCGCCCACCGAGCGCGAGGTCGAACTGGCCGAAGAAATCCTGTCCCTGGTGCCGTCGATGGAAATGCTGCGCCTGGTCAGCTCCGGCACCGAAGCGGCGATGAGCACCATCCGCCTGGCGCGCGGCGCCACCGGCTGTAACAAAATCATCAAGTTCGAAGGCTGCTACCACGGCCATGCCGACGCGCTACTGGTCAAAGCCGGCTCGGGCCTGGCCACCTTTGGCAGCGCCACCAGCGCCGGTGTGCCGCCCGAAGTGGTGCAGCACACCCTGGTGCTGGAATACAACAACCTGGCCCAGATCGAAGAAGCCTTTGCCCTGCACGGCAAGGACATCGCCTGCCTGATGATCGAACCCATCGCCGGCAATATGAACTTTGTGCGCGCCAGCGTGCCCTTCATGCGGCGCTGCCGCGAGCTGTGCACCCAGTACGGCGCCCTGCTGGTGCTGGACGAGGTGATGACCGGCTTCCGCGTGGCCCTGGGCAGTGCGCAAAGCGTCTACGCCAAGTACATCCCCGGCTTTGCCCCCGACATGACAGTGCTGGGCAAGGTAATTGGCGGCGGCATGCCGCTGGCGGCTTTTGGTGGCTCACGTGCGGTGATGGAACACCTGGCGCCGCTGGGCGCGGTCTACCAGGCCGGCACGCTGTCAGGCAACCCGGTGGCCACGGCCTGCGGGCTGGCGACGCTGCGCGAGATCCGCAAACCCGGGTTTTACGAGGCCCTGGGGGCCTCCACCCGCAGCCTGGTCAGCGGCCTGCAGGCGGCGGCCGATGCCGAGGGCGTGGCGTTTTGCGGCGACTCTGAAGGCGGCATGTTCGGCTTCTTCCTGCTCGACCAGCTGCCGCAGAACTACCCGCAGGTCATGAAAACCAGCAGCCCTCGCTTCAACCAGCTGTTCCACGGCCTGCTGGACCGCGGCGTGTATATCGCCCCGGCGCTGTACGAGGCCGGTTTCGTCAGCAGCGCACATACGGCGGACGACATCCAGACCACCGTGGCAGCCGCGCAGGCGGTTTTCAAGGAACTATCAAAAGCATAGCTACCAGCGCAGGTACAACCTGCGCCAGAGCCACTTTTTATACAAAACCCGTTTGCAAAAATTTGAAACTCTTGCGTAAAGCCTGAAACCCCGCAGGGGGGTCGCGCGTCATAGGTACATGATGAAAAAAGCTCTACTACTCGGCGCCCTGACCTTGGTCAGCGGCCTTTCCTTCGCCCAGGAAACCGGGCGAGTTCTCTCATCCACGCCCATCGTGCAGCAGTTCAGCGTGCCGCGCCAGGTGTGCAGCAACCAGCAGGTGGCGGTAGAGCCACAGCGCTCGGGTGCGGGCGCATTGATGGGCGGCATTGCCGGCGGCGCGGTGGGCAATGCCATCGGCGGCGGCAGCGGCCGTGCGGCGGCGACCATGCTGGGCATTTTTGGCGGCGCCATCCTGGGTGACCGCATCGAAAGCCCCGGCCCTACGCAAATCCAGAATGTGCAGAGCTGCAACACCCAGACTTTTTATGAAAACCGCACCGTAGGCTACAACGTGGTTTACGAATACGCGGGCAGGCAGTACACCACCACCACGGCCACAGACCCTGGCGCCAGTATTGCTGTACAGGTATCACCGGTGGGCAATAGCGCTCCCGTGCAGGCGCCGGTGCAAACCATCTCCGGCGACTACTACCAGGCCACTCCGACCTATGTCACCGCCCCGGTGGTCGTGACCCAGCCTTACTATCGGCCAGCCCCCATCGGTGTCGAGCTGAATTTCGGCTATTCCAGCGGCTACCGCCACTGGCGCTAAACCCATAACCCCACCCCTTTAAGGACCGCTGCGCGGTCCTTTTTTTCGTCCATATGCTATTAAATTAATAGCTGTCAGTACATATAAATACTGCGCTAGATACCAATTTAACTGAAACCCTCTAAATTAATGACAATTGACATCTATTAAACATGATAACTACAATCTATTTTCAAAAAACCTGACCCAAGAACCCCATGCCCCGCGTATCCCGCGCCCAGACCGACAGCAACCGTGCGGCCATAGAAGCCACCTCGGCCCGCCTGTTCCGCGAGCAGGGCATCAAGAACGTCAGCGTGGCCGACCTGATGGCGGCGGTGGGCCTGACCCATGGCGGCTTCTACGGCCACTTCGCCTCCAAGGACGCACTGGCCGCCGTGGCCTGCACGCACGCATTCACCCAGGCCCATGAACGTTGGACCGAACGCGTCGCCAGCCAGTCCAGCCCCGACGCTGCCCTGCAGCACCTGTTCCAAGCCTATCTGCGGACTGAGAGCCGCGACAACGCCGGCACCGGCTGCCCCTTGCCCGCCCTGGCCGCCGACGTGGCCCGCGAGTCGGCCGACAAACCGGTGCGCGCCGCCTACCTGGCCGGGCTGAACGACTTGCTGTCGGTGCTGCTGCCGCTGCAGGGCACGGGCGACGCCACCACCGACCGCAGCCAGGCCCTGGCCCAGCTGTCCACCCTGGTAGGCGCCTTGCTGCTGTCCCGCGCCACCCAGGGGGACGCTCTTTCCGACGAACTGCTGGCCGCCGCGCGCGCCCAGCTGCTGCCCGCCACCCCATCCTCTCCATCCACACCCACCTGAACCCACGCCATGTTTGCACACGCCCTCTCACCCTGGCTGCAACGCAGGGGCATCCATTTCGCTTGGGCTATCCTGGCCATTACCTTCCTGACCATGTTGAGTTCGGCGGCCTCGCTGGGCCTGCCCGGCGCCTTTCTGCAGCCGCTGGGCAAGGAATTCGGCTGGACGGCCGATCAGATCTCGTCCGCCATGGCGCTGCGCTTCGTGCTGTTCGGGCTGATGGGGCCGTTCGCCGCCATCCTGATGGAGCGCTACGGCCTGCGCACCATCGTCTGCACGGCCATGCTGCTGGTGGCCACCGGCCTGCTGCTGGCCACGCGCATGACGGCGCTGTGGCAGCTGGTGCTGCTGTGGGGCGTGGTGTTGGGCGTGGGCTCGGGGCTGACGGCCCTGGTGCTGGGCGCGGTGGTGGCCACCCGCTGGTTCGAGCAGCGTCGTGGCCTGGCGCTGGGCCTGCTGACGGCCAGCTCGGCTACCGGCCAGCTGGTGTTTCTGCCGCTGGCCACCTGGTTGATAGACCGCTACGGCTGGCGCATGGCGGTGCTGCCGGCCGTTACCAGCTGCCTGCTGGTGGCCGGGCTGGCGTTCTGCTTTCTGCGCAACCGGCCGCAAGACCTGGGGCTGCGTGCCTATGGCGCCAACCCGCTGGTGCCGGACACGCCACCCGCCGCCACACGCATGGGCCTGGCCGAGCCACTAAAACTGCTGGGCAGCGTGTCACGCAGCGGCATCTTCTGGGTGCTGTTCGGCACCTTCTTCGTCTGCGGACTGAGCACCAGCGGGTTGATCCAGACGCACTTCATCTCGCTCTGTGGCGACTACGGGCTGGCGGCGCTGCCAGCGGCATCCGTGCTGGCGATGATTGGTGCGTTTGACTTCGTCGGCACCATTCTGTCGGGCTGGCTGTCGGACCGCTATGACAACCGCAAGCTGCTGTTCTGGTACTACGGCCTGCGTGGGCTGTCGCTGTTCTGGCTGCCGCACTCGGAGTTCACGCTGTACGGCCTGTCGCTGTTCGCCATGTTCTACGGCCTGGACTGGGTGGCCACGGTGCCGCCCACGGTGAAACTGGTAACAGCGCATTTCTCCAAAGAGCGCGCCGGCATGGTGTTTGGCTGGGTGTTTGCCGGCCACCAGATCGGCAGCGCAGTGGCGGCTTACGGCGCCGGACTGACGCGTACCGTGATGTTCTCGTACAGCCCCGCGCTGTATGCGGCGGGCGCGGCTTGCCTGGTGGCGGCCACCGCCATTATCCTGTCGCGGGCGCCGGGCAAGCCCGTGCTGCAGCCCCTGCGCGCCTGATATCGCTACGAAATAAATAGCTGCCTACGCAGATAAGCCGGTCCTTTCACACCAGGAACCCATGGAACCGGCTTTGCCGAGCCATAGGGTTTGCCCCCTGCAAGGGGGTTGGCGAAGACACGCAGTGCGTAGCCTGGGGGTGAGCCTAGGCCACCTGGTGCATCTGCAGCAATTCAGAATGCGCCACCCAGTCGCCAGCCTGGGCCTTGAAGGCCTCGATATGCGGGCCGGTGATGTGGTTTTGCCAGGCGGCGCGGTCCCGCCAGCGCTCAAAGAACACCACCTTGCCGGGCTGGCTGTCGTCCTCGTGCAGCTCGTAGACGATGCAGCCGGGCTGCTTGCGCGCCTCCAATACCAGCGCGGCCTGCGCGGCCACCAGGGCAGCCTCATAACCCGGCTTGGCCTGGGCCAAAGCAACAACGACGAAATCCGACATGCACATCTCCTGTTAAAAAGAGGGCATTAACCCACAAAGGAGCTTGGCATGCACTGGTCGGCCCAACAATACTCCACGTTTGAAGCGGAGCGCACGCGCCCGGTACGCGACCTGGTGGCCGCCCTGCCGGAGCAGGAAGTGCACCACGCCGTGGACCTGGGCTGCGGCCCGGGCAACTCCACCGAGGTGCTGGCCCACCGTTTTCCCAATGCCAGCGTCACCGGGCTGGACAGCTCGGACGATATGGTTGCCGCGGCGCGCCAGCGCCTGCCCGCGCTGCAGTTTGCGCTGGCCGACATCCAGACCTGGCAACCAGCCCAGCCGCCGGACGTGCTGCTGGCCAATGCATCGCTACAGTGGCTGCCTGACCATGCCACGCTCTACCCACGCCTGGTCGGCACATTGGCACCCGGCGGCAGCCTGGCCATACAGACACCGGACAACCAGGAAGAACCCGCCCATCGCTTGGCGCGCAAGCTGGCCACCCAAGGACCCTGGGCCGCGCAGATAGGCGCCGTGCAGCACCCGCCACGGCATAGCGCAGAGTGGTATTACGCCCTGCTACGGCCGCATTGCAGCCATCTGGATGTGTGGCGCACCACCTACTTTCACCCACTGGCGGGCGGTGTCCAGGCGGTGGTGGAATGGTTCAAGGGATCGGCGCTGCGGCCCTACTTGGCGCTGCTGGACGCGGCACAGCAAACGGCGTTTCTGGAAAGCTACCAGGCAGCCATTGCCCAGGCCTACCCGGCGCTGGCAGACGGCACGGTGCTGCTGCCCTTTCCGCGCCTATTCATCGTGGCGCGCAGCTAAATCAGGGCACTGGTGGCTGGGACAGGACCCAGCGCGCCAGGGCCTGCGCGTCGGCCTCCGACACCTGGGTTTGCCTCGGCATCAGCAGCCGCCCCCAGGCACCTACGCCACCGCTGCGTATTTTGGCGGCCAGCCGGGCCGGTGCTTCCGCATCGCCCTGGTAGCGGGCGGCCACCTGGGCAAAGCCCGGCCCCACCTGCTTGTGCACCAGGCCGTGGCAGGACATGCAGCCGGACTGCTGGGCCAGCTCCTGCGGTGGCACCGCCGCCCAGCCGCTAGCGCAGAACAGCGCAGCGGCAAACACGGCGCTGGTGCGCATGGTCTTAGTGGCGGAAGTGGCGCACGCCGCTGAACACCATGGCCACACCGCGCTCGTTGGCGGCGGCAATGACTTCATCGTCACGCATCGAACCGCCGGGCTGGATCACGCAGGTCGCGCCCGCGTCTACCACCACGTCCAGCCCATCACGGAACGGGAAGAAGGCATCGCTGGCCACGGCCGTACCGGCCAGGCTCAGATTCGCGTGGCCAGCCTTGATGCTGGCGATGCGTGCCGAGTCCAGGCGGCTCATCTGGCCGGCACCCACACCCATGGTCATGCCGTCCTTGCAGAAGACAATGGCATTGCTCTTGACGAACTTGGCCACCTTCCAGGCGAACAACAGGTCTTGCAGTTGCTGCTGCGTGGGCTGCACGGTGGTGACGACTTTCAGGTCGGCCAGCGCCAGCTCGTGGTTGTCGGCGGTCTGCATCAGCAGGCCGGAGCCGATGCGCTTGATGTCCATCGCGTTCTGGCCTTTTTCCCAGGCAGTCGCACCGCCGGTGGGCAAAGCGATTTCCAGGATACGGACGTTGGCCTTGGCCTTGAACACTTCCAGCGCCTCGGCGGTGTAGCCGGGTGCCATCAGCACTTCGACGAACTGCTTCGAAATCTGTAGCGCAGTGTCCTTATCCAATGTGCGGTTGAGGGCAATAATGCCGCCAAAAGCGGAGGTAGGGTCGGTCTGGAAGGCCTTGCTATAGGCTTCCAGGCCGTTCGCGCCCACGGCCACGCCGCAGGGGTTGGCGTGCTTGACGATCACGCAGGCTGGCACGTCGAAGCTCTTCACACATTCCCAGGCCGCGTCGGCGTCGGCGATGTTGTTGTAGCTCAGCTCTTTGCCTTGCAGCTGCTTGGCGGTGACCAGGGAGCCGGGGGCGGGGTGCAGGTCGCGGTAGAAAGCGGCTTGCTGGTGTGGGTTCTCGCCGTAGCGCAGGTCTTGCAGCTTCACGAAGCGGCCGTTGGTTTGCGCGGGGAACTGGGCGTGGCTGCCGTCTTCCTGGATGCTGGACAGGTAGTCGCTGATGGCGCCGTCATACTGGCTGATGCGGTTGAACGCGGCCACCGACAGGGCGAACTTGGTCTTCTGGCTGACGGAGCCGGTGGCCTTCAGCTCGGCCACCACGCCGTCGTACTGGCTGGCGTCGGTCAGCACGGCCACGTCTTTCCAGTTCTTGGCGGCGCTGCGCACCATGGCTGGGCCGCCGATGTCGATGTTTTCGATCGCGTCTTCCAGCGTGCAGCCGGGCTTGGCCACGGTGGCTTCAAACGGGTACAGGTTCACCACCAGCAGGTCGATAGTGGCGATGTCGTGCGTCTTCAGAGCCGCCATGTGCTCGGGAAAATCGCGGCGTGCCAGCAGGCCGCCGTGCACCTTGGGGTGCAGGGTCTTGACGCGGCCGTCCAGCATCTCGGGAAAACCGGTGTGGTCGGCCACCTCGGTGACGGGCAGGCCGTTGTCGGCCAGCAGCTTGGCGGTACCGCCGGTGGACAGCAGGCCATAGCCCAGGGCGTGGAGGGAGCGGGCCAGTTCCAGGACACCGGTTTTATCAGAGACGGAGAGTAGTGCGTTCATGGGGTTCTACAGGTCAGGGAGTCAAAATAAAAAGGGGGACGCAGGCGCGAACTTATTCCACCAGGCGGTGTTCCAGCAGCTTCTTGCGCAGGGTGTTGCGGTTCAGGCCCAGCCAGGCGGCCGCGCGGGACTGGTTGTTGTCGGCCTGGGCCATGACCACTTCGAGCAGGGGTTTTTCCACCACCCGGACCATCATGTCGTACATGCCTGCGGGCTCGATACCGTCCAGGTCCTTGAAGTAGCCGGCCAAACTGGCTCTTACACATTCATCGATACTTTTTTGGCTCACTCGGTGCTCTCCAGATGCGGTCTTGTTTCTTGGGTGCTGGGGTCGGCGGCTTCGGGCATGCGGTCCATGGTGGCGGCAAGCCCGGAAAAGAATGCGTCCACCGCGGCCAGCTGCAGCTGCGGCTCTTCCAGCAGGTTCATGCGGGCGCGGAAGGCCTCGCCCCCCGGCAGGTCTTTGACATACCAGCCGATGTGCTTGCGCGCGGTGCGTACGCCGCTGAAGTCGCCGTACAGACTGTAGTGGTCTTCCAGGTGCTCCAGCAGCAGGCGCTGGACTTCGGCCACCAGCGGCGGTGCCAGGTGCGTGCCGGTTTCCAGGAAATACGCCACCTCGCGGAAGATCCAGGGCCGGCCCTGGGCGGCACGGCCGATCATGGCTGCGTCGGCACCGGTATAGGCCAACACGTCGCGCACTTTCTCCGGGGTGGTCAGGTCGCCATTGGCCACCACCGGCACGCGCACCGCGGCTTTGACGGCGGCAATGGTGTCGTATTCGGCATGGCCTTTGTAGCCCTGCTCGCGGGTACGGCCGTGCACGGTCAGCATCTGCACGCCAGCCTGCTCGAACTGGCGCGCCAAGGCCACGGCGTTCTTGTTGTCCTGGCTCCAGCCGGTGCGCATCTTCAACGTGACCGGCACACCGTGTGGCGCGCAGGCGGCGACCACAGCCTCCACGATGGCCAGGGCCAGGGGTTCGTCCTGCATCAATGCCGAGCCAGCCCATTTGTTGCACACCTTCTTGGCCGGGCAGCCCATGTTGATGTCGATGATCTGGGCGCCGTTGGCCACGTTGTAGGCCGCCGCCTCGGCCATCATGGCTGCATCGGTGCCGGCGATCTGCACGGCAATCGGCGCTACCTCGCCGTCGTGGTTGGCGCGGCGTGAGGTCTTCAGCGTGTTCCACAAGTCGCGCCGCGAGGTCACCATTTCGCTGACCGCGTAACCCGCGCCTAGCGCTTTACACAGGCGACGAAACGGCCTGTCGGTCACGCCAGCCATGGGCGCAACAAACAAGCGATTCGCCAAAGCGTACGGGCCAATGTGCATGGGAATAGGTCAACGCGCCGGTGAGGCGCCAAGGAAAAATCGGGGGGATCGCTATTCTAGCTGCTCAAAATTTCAGCAATCAAAATGCGTCACCTTGGCGACAGTGGCCAGCCAAGTAACATGCCGCGATGTTTAAGAAGCGTCTTGCACTCCAGGCCCTGCTGCTCTCTCTGACCGGGATGGGGGCCGCCGGCACCTGGGCGCAAACCATCCCGGCCGAAGACCACAACGCCGATGCAGCGCCCCCCAACTCGGAGAGTGCGCCCGCCAACGACTTCTGGTCCGGCGACCTGGGCCAGGGCGCGGCCCAGCGTGGCGTGGCCAGCTGGTATGGGCGGCGATTCCATGGTCGGCGCACCGCCTCGGGCGAGATTTTCAAGTCCAATGAACTGACCGCCGCGCACCGCACCCTGCCCCTGTTCAGCTACGCCCGGGTGACGCTGCTGCGCACCGGTAAAAGCGTGGTGGTGCGCATCAATGACCGGGGGCCGCACATCCTGACCCACCGGGTCATCGACCTGAGCCAAGCCGCTGCCGCGGAAATAGGCCTGCTGGCCCTGGGCACGGCCGAGGTGCTAGTGGAGCGCGTGTTGCAGCGCACGCCCGAGGACGGCCCGGGCACCGGTCTGCGCCTGCCAGGTTAAACGGCGGCCATGCGCTCGGCCATGAAGTCCACAAAACAGCGAATGCGCGAAGCCAGCGCGGTATTGCGGTAGTACACAGCGTGGATGGGCTGACGCACTTCCAAGGTGTCGCGCGGCAGCACCTGCACCAAGTCCCCCCGGGCCCGGTCCTGCGACGTCATGAAGTCCGACAGGCAGACGATGCCGGCACCGGCCAGCGCCAGGTGCCGCAGGGTCTCGCCGCTGGATGCCTTGACCACCGGCTGCACGGCAAAACCATCGCCGTCGGCGTGGCGTAGCGGCCAGAGGTTCAGGCTCTCGGGCTGGGTGAAGCCCAGCAGGCTGTGTCGGCGCAGATCGTCCACGGTTTTCGGCCGGCCCTGGGCTTTCAGGTAAGCCGGGCTGGCCAGCACGCGCAACGGGTACTGCGCCAGGGGCCGGGCATGCAGGCTGGAGTCGCGCAGCGTGCCGATGCGAATGGCCACGTCGGTACGCTGCTCCAGCAGGTCGATGATGTTGTCGCTGCTGTGCAACTCCAGCGCGATGTCCGGGTATTGCGCGCGAAAAGCCGCCACCAGGGGCACGATGCCGTGCAGAACAAACGGCGCGGCGGCATTCACCCGCAGCAGGCCAGCGGGCTGCAGCCGGCGGGCCTGCATTTGCTCCTCAGCCGCGTCCACCGCCGCCAGGATCTCGCGCGCATGCGCCAGAAATACCTGGCCCTCTTCCGTCAACTCCAGCTTGCGCGTGGTGCGGCGCAGCAAGGTGGTGCCCAGCTTCTGCTCCAGGCGACCCAGCGCCCGGCTGATGCCCGACGTGGTCTGCGCCAGTTGCGCGGCTGCGGCGGTGATGGAGTGGCTGTCCACCACGGTGGTAAAGGCCAGTAGTTCGTCCAGACTTGTCTTCATTGTTGACTTTATATCAAGAATATTGTGCTGGATACCGGCTTTTTCTCCAAGAATAAAAACCAGACACTGCAGGCCTTGTGACTCATTTGGAGTGGATTTAATGCCTCTTGCCCTGCTTGCGCTGACCCTCAGCGCCTTTGCCATCGGAACGACCGAGTTCGTCATCGTGGGACTGATCCCCACGGTGGCCGCCGACCTGGGCGTCAACCTGCCATCCGCCGGCCTGCTGGTCAGCCTGTATGCGCTGGGGGTCGCCGTGGGCGCCCCGGTGCTCACTGCGCTAACCGGCAAGCTGCCGCGCAAAACCCTGGTGCTGGCGCTGATGCTGCTGTTCACCCTGGGCAATTTGCTGGCCTGGCAGGCACCGGGTTACACCAGCCTGGTCTTCGCGCGCCTGGTCACCGGCCTGGCGCACGGAGTGTTTTTCTCTATCGCCTCCACCATCGCCACCAGCCTGGTGCCCAAAGAGAAGGCCGCAAGCGCCATCGCCACCATGTTCAGCGGCCTCACCGTGGCCCTGGTGACGGGGGTGCCGCTGGGCACCTTCATCGGCCAGCACTTTGGTTGGCGGGCCACCTTTCTGGCAGTAGCCGCGCTCGGCGTAGTGGCTTTTATCGGCAGCCTGGCCTTTTTGCCAGCCAAGCTGCAGCGCAGCCAGCCCGCGTCCTTGCTACAACAGTTGACCGTGCTGCGCCAGCCGCGCCTGCTGTTGGTCTACGCCATGACGGCCGTGGGCTATGGCGGTTCGTTCATTGCCTTCACCTATCTGGCGCCCATGCTGCAGCAGGTATCGGGCTTTGAAGCCAACGCGGTCGGCCTGGTGATGCTGGCCTACGGCGTGTCGGTGGCGGTAGGCAATATCTGGGGCGGCAAGCTGGCCGACCAGCGGGGCCCGGTGGGCGCATTGAAACTGATTTTTGCGCTGCTGGCGGCAGTGCTGCTGGTGCTGAGTTGGACGGCCCCGCACAAAAGCCTGATGGTGCTGACCGTGCTGGCCTGGGGTGCCGTGGCTTTTGGCAATGTGGCTGGCTTGCAGGTCTATGTGGTGCAACAGGCCGAACGCTTTGCGCCCCGGGCCGTAGACGTGGCCTCCGGCCTGAACATCGCCGCCTTTAACCTCGGCATTGCCGGCGGCGCATGGGGTGGCGGCCGCATCGTGGACAGCATCGGCCTGATGCACACGCCCTGGATAGGCGCCTTAGTCGTTCTGCTGGCCTGGGGCCTGACGGCCTGGAGCGGCCGACTGGACCAGCACAACCCCGCGCCTGCCAGAACCCGCCGAGCCGCCATCGCTGGCGGGCATTGATCCCCCACTGCAACCCTGTTTTGAAAGAAAAACCATGTCTACACACACTATCCCTCCGATCGGCGTGGGCACCTTCCGCCTGCAAGGCGACACCGCCACCGCCTCGGTGCGCACTGCGCTGGAACTGGGCTACCGCCATATCGATACCGCCCAGATCTATGGCAACGAGGCCGCCGTAGGCCAGGTGATTGCGGACAGCGGCGTGCCGCGCCACGAGCTGTTCGTCACCACCAAGATCTGGACGGACCACCTGGCAGGCTCCAAGCTCATCCCCAGTCTGCAAGAAAGCTTGACCAAGTTGCGCCTGGACTATGTGAACCTGACGCTGATCCACTGGCCCTCACCCGGCGGTGTGGTGCCGGTGGCGGAGTCGCTGCAGGCCTTGCAGCAAGCCCAGGCCCAGGGCCTGACGCGCCAGATCGGCGTGTCCAATTTCAACATCGCCTTGCTGCAGCAGGCCATTGCTGCGGTGGGCGCGGACGCAATTGCCACCAACCAGGTGGAAGTCCACCCTTATCTGCAAAACGGCAGGCTGGTGAACTTCACCCAAAGCCAGGGCATAGCCGTGACCTCGTACATGACACTGGCCTACGGCAAGGTACTGGCTGACCCGGTCGTGCTGTCCATCGCGCAGCGCCTGAACGCCACACCCGCGCAGGTGGTGCTGGCCTGGGCTTTGCAGCGCGGGCTGGGAGTCATTCCTTCGTCCACACAACGGAATAACCTGCAGAGCAATCTGGCCGCTGCGGCACTGCGCCTGGGCGACGACGATATGGCCGCCATCGCCCGCCTCGATCGCGGTGAGCGCCTGGCCAACCCGGACGGGCTGGCACCACTATGGGACTAATGGCCTGCCCATGAAAAAAGCCCGCAGCTGCGGGCTTTTTCGTTCCATCCTTCAAGGAATTAGTGGAACTGCTCTTCTTCGGTAGAGCCGGTCAGCGCCGTCACGCTGGACTTGCCGCCCTGGATCACGGTGGTGACTTCGTCGAAGTAACCGGTGCCCACCTCTTGCTGGTGCGACACAAAGGTGTAGCCGCGGTCGCGGGCAGCGAACTCGGGCTCTTGCACCTTTTCCACATAGGCCGACATGCCGCGCTTCACATAGTCTTGTGCCAGGTCGAACATGTTGAACCACATCGAGTGGATGCCGGCCAGCGTGATGAACTGGTACTTGTAGCCCATGGCGCCGAGTTCACGCTGGAACTTGGCGATGGTCGCATCGTCCAGGTTCTTCTTCCAGTTGAAGGACGGCGAGCAGTTGTAGGCCAGCATCTTGCCGGGGTGCACCTTGTGAACGGCGTCGGCAAACTTCTTGGCGAAGGCCAGGTCGGGCGTGCCGGTTTCGCACCACACCAGATCGGCGTAGTGGGCGTAGGCGATCGCGCGGCTGATGGCCTGGTCAATGCCCTTGTTGGTCTTGTAGAACCCTTCAGAGGTGCGCTCACCGGTGATGAAGGGCTTGTCGTTCTCGTCGTAGTCGCTGGTCAGCAGGTCGGCGGCTTCGGCATCGGTGCGGGCAATCACCAGGGTCGGCACGCCGCAGACGTCGGCGGCCATGCGGGCGGCGATCAGCTTTTGCACGGCTTCGGCAGTCGGCACCAGCACCTTGCCGCCCATGTGGCCGCATTTCTTGACGGATGCCAGCTGGTCTTCCCAGTGCACGCCGGCCGCGCCGGAATTGATCATGGCCTTCATCAGTTCGAAGGCGTTCAGCACGCCGCCGAAACCGGCTTCGGCATCGGCCACGATGGGCGCGAAGTTGTCGATGTAGCCGGCGTCGCCCGCATCAATGCCCTTGGAGTGCTGGATCTCGTCGGCACGGCGGAAGGTGTTGTTGATGCGCTCGACCACTTTCGGCACCGAGTCCACGGGGTACAGCGACTGGTCAGGGTACATGGCGGCGTAGCCGTTGTTGTCGGCTGCCACTTGCCAGCCGGACAGGTAGATGGCCTTCACGCCGGCCTTCACCTGCTGCATGGCCTGGCCACCGGTCAGCGCGCCCAGGCAGTTCACATAGGCTTCGGTGTGCAGCAAGTCCCAGAGCTTTTCAGCGCCACGGCGGGCCAGGGTGTGCTCGATGGGGAAGGAGCCGCGCAGACGCACGACTTCGGCCGCGGTGTAGCCACGTTTGATGCCCTTCCAACGGGGATTGGTGTCCCAGTCTTTTTGCAGAGCGGCGGCTTGTTGTTCACGGCTGAGTTGTTCGGTGATGGATTGCGGCATAAAGACTCCAGAGGTTGATTGAAACAGGGTCTGCACCAGCGGCGGGTTCTGCGGTGCCGGTGGGAAAATTCTAAGTCTTCTACAAGACTTTTGATACTCTTATGTCTTATATAAGAGTAAATATTTACACCATAAAAATCAATGACTTACGATGGATTTTTGCAATGCGAAACAAAAAACCGCTGACCGAAAATAAATGCTGCACTGCAGCAGCACGTCGTTTCGCGCAGCGGTGGACGAATATCACATTGTGAAATACGTATCCCATCTGCGCAGGGCACCCTGCATCGCAACCCTATACTGGCTCCATGCAAGCCTGGATAGAACACCTGCTGACCCTGTTGGCACTGCCGCAATTCGGCCTGAGCACCCTGTTTGTGGTGTCCTTCATTTCCGCCACGCTACTGCCCCTGGGCTCCGAGCCGGCAGTGATCGGACTGGTTTCCCTCAACCCCGGCCTGTTCTGGCCTGCGGTTTTCACCGCCACGCTGGGCAACACCTTGGGCGGTGCCGTGGATTGGTGGATGGGCTATGGCGCCCATAAAGTGGCAGACAAATACCAGCATTCGGCCTACCACGTTCGCGTGCTGGGCTGGCTGGAACGTCTGGGTCCCAAGGCCTGCCTGCTGGCCTGGCTGCCGCTGGTGGGTGACCCGCTGTGTGCGGTGGCCGGCTGGCTCAAACTGCCGTTCTGGCCTTGCCTGGGCTATATGGCAGTGGGCAAGTTTTTACGCTATCTGGTGATGACAGGATCGGTAGTGTGGGCGTTTCCCCACCTAAGCTGGTAGCGCTCAGAAACGCTCGTCTGCCGCCAGGTAGCGCCATTGGCCAGGAGCCAGCGCTGTCATGGCCACACGACCCACACGCATACGCTTGACGCTGAGTATGCGCAGCCCGGCACTTTCACACAGGTAGTCAACCTGCCCCGGGCGCTCGCCCTTGAGCGCGAAACGCAACCGGGTTTCGGTTTCGGTATTGCTGCTGACGCTGACCTTGGCGGGGGTCAACAGTCGCTCGTGGTACTGCACCGGCTCAGACATCGTACGCAGCATGCCGGGCGTGACGGCACCGGCCACTTCAACAATCAACTCGTGCTCGATCAGGTCCGCATCTTCCTCCAGCTTGCGCAAGACACGGCCATCCTGGGTGTAGACCACCAGACCGCTGGCCCGGCTGTCCATAGGGGAGGCCAGGCGCAATTGGGCAAAGTGTTTTTTAAGCACACGGATACCGGAGCGGTCATCGGGTGCATGGCTCTCGCGGGTTAACAGAGTCAGTGCGGCCTGTGCCTTGGGGCCAGGGCCGGCATCCAGACCGGCAGTGAAGCCCACCGGCTTGTGCAAGATCAGCGTGACACTCGGAGGCGCTAGCAGGCTGGCATCCGGGTCCACCTCGATCTTCTGGTCGGCCACGCGGAACATCGGCTCTTCCACCAGTTGCCCGTCCACACGCACCCAGCCGCCTTCGATGTACTGCTCTGCCTCGCGGCGAGAGCAGCCAAGCTGCTCGGCAAGGCGTTTGGCAAGACGAACCGGTTCGGTCATAGACACTATCGTTTTTATAGCTGCTTGCGCAGGGTTTATCTGCGCAAGCAGGCTAAAAGGCTTATGGAATTACGATGAGAACAAGAAGTTCATCACGTCGCCATCCTTGACGACGTAGTCCTTGCCTTCGGCGCGCATCTTGCCCGCATCCTTGGCGCCCTGCTCACCCTTGTTGACGATGAAGTCGTCAAACGCAATGGTCTGGGCGCGGATGTAACCCTTCTCGAAATCGGTGTGGATCACGCCAGCCGCCTGCGGGCCGGTGTCGCCCACGTGGATGGTCCAGGCGCGCACTTCCTTCACACCAGCGGTGAAATAAGTTTGCAGGCCCAGCAGCGAGTAGGCGGAGCGGATCAGGCGGTTCAAGCCCGGCTCGTCCTGGCCCAGTTCCTTCAAAAACTCCAGGCGGTCCGCATCGTCCATCTCGGACAACTCGGCTTCAATCTTGGCGCAAATGGCCACCACAGGCGCGTTCTGCGTCGCAGCATAGGCCTTCAGGCGGTCCAGAAACGGGTTGTTCTCGAAACCGTCTTCGCTGACGTTGCCAACGAACATCGCAGGCTTGGCGGTGATGAAGAAGAACTGCTTCAGCAGGGGCAACTCTTCCTTGCTGAAATCGATGGTACGCACGGGCTTGCCCTGGTCCAGCGCCGCCTGGCACTTCTCCAGAATGGCCACCAGCTTGATCGACTCCTTGTCGCCCGAACGTGCAGTCTTGGTCACGCGGTGCAGTGCCTTCTCGACCGCAGTCAAGTCGGCCAGGCACAGCTCGGTCTGGATCACTTCAATATCGGCAATCGGGTCGACCTTGCCGGCCACGTGGATCACGTTGTCGTCTTCAAAGCAGCGCACCACGTTGACGATGGCGTCGGTTTCGCGGATGTGCGCCAGGAATTTGTTACCCAGGCCTTCACCGGTGCTGGCACCGGCCACCAAGCCGGCGATGTCCACAAACTCGACAATCGCCGGCACGATGCGCTCTGGCGTGATGATCTCGGCCAGCTGCTGCAGGCGCGGATCAGGCACTTCCACCACGCCCACATTGGGCTCGATGGTGCAGAAGGGATAGTTTTCCGCGGCGATGCCCGCCTTGGTCAACGCGTTGAACAGGGTCGATTTACCGACGTTGGGCAGGCCCACAATGCCGCACTTCAAACTCATGAAATATCCTTAGGAATCAAGCACTTCAAGGCCCATGTGGAGCATCTCGAGGTGCCAGGCCCACATCAAGACGAAGGGGCCGAAAGAGGGTTGGCGACGCAACCAAAACCACGCCAATCGGCAAAATTTTGTGCTGGTTTTGTCACGCGGGAAGCCGCCAATTGTAATGACCCGCTAAATGGCGAGCGCGGGCTGCCGCCCAAGGGCTCAGCCGGTCCAATCCTTATGAACCTCCGCTTCTATGGCAAAAGCAGATCACTCAAACTTGTAGTCAGCTGTGGCGCTCTGCCCCACGCGCAGCGCCATGTCCACGCCGTCCACCACGATGGCGTTCATGCCGAAGGCCACGGCGCCGCCAACCACCTCGTTGCGGCGGTAGGTTTGCAGCATGTCGCCCACTACAGGGGTGCTGGTGGCGGTGGCCGGGTCGATGTTCGGGATCGGGCAGCGCGGGCAGGGCTTGACCATGCGCAAACGGGCCAGGCCCTGGAAGGTGCTGATGTGCAGCTCGTCCAGGCTATCTTCGTCATGGGCCTCCACGCCGGCCAGCACGATGTTCGGGCGAAAGCGCTGCATGCCCACCGCAGCTTCGCCAGCGGCCAGCAGGCGCTGGTTCAGGCCATCCAGCGCGGCCTCGCTGATGACCAGCACCGCAAAGCCGTCGCAAAACTGGTTCAGCGCCTCGGTGCCACCGGTCCATTTCAGGCTGGACAAGCGACGATGCTCGGGATCAAAGCGCACCAGCCGCAGCTTGCGCGGCACAGCCACGCGCTGGCCTGTGGCATCGGTGTTCAAAAAGTCGCTGAACCACTGGGCGGCCACATCGCCCATATCGAAGGCGGCCACGCTGTCGCTCCACACCGTCACCTGCGTTGGCTGCTCTACTTTATCTAGCGCAATGTGCAGAGCCAGCATGCCGGGGGCACGCAAAACCATCTCTAAGTTTTTCAGCTCGGGCTGAATCAGCGCCATGCGCGGCAGCTCGCGCTGGGTCACAAAAATGCCTTGCTCGTCCACTACCATCCAAGCGCGGTCGAATTCCAGGCCGGTTTCGGTCAGCGTGGCCTCGGGCAACTCCACGCCAGCGCAGGATTTGACCGGGTACACAAACAGGCGGGCGATGGTGGCTTGCACATCCATGGGGCAATTCCTTGGGCAAATCCAGGCATTGTGCCCGCCTCCTACAATCCCGGCACTGGACTTGTTGCCCGCCGGGCGACCCGTCCGTACCGACTTATCAGATATGGCCCAATCCTTCGACATATGTATCCGCGGCGCAGGCATCGTTGGCCGCACTTTGGCGCTGCTGCTGGCGCGCGACCGCCTGCGCGTGGCCCTGGTGGCCGAACCGGTCGCCCCCACTGCCAGCCAGGACGTGCGGGCCTACGCGCTGAACACGGCCTCGCGCGGGCTGCTGGAATCCCTGCGCAGCTGGCCCGAGCCGCAGCACGCCACCGCCGTGCAGAACATGCAGGTCTGGGGCGACAAGGGTGGCGAAGTGCACTTCAGCGCCGAGCAGCAAGGCGTACCCGCCCTGGCCTGGATCGTGGACGTGCCGGCCCTGGAGGCCCGCCTGTTTGACGCCGTGCGCTACCAGCCCATGATCGAGGTCGTCGGCAACCCGGTCGAGGCCAAGCTGACCGTGGTCTGCGAGGGCAAGGCCAGCGCAACCCGGGCCGAACTGGGCGTGGCATTCGACAGCATGGCCTACCAACAGCACGCCATCGCCACCCGCCTGGTATGTGAGAAACCGCACGGTGGCACCGCCCGCCAATGGTTTGTACAGGGTGAAATACTGGCTTTTTTGCCGATGCAGGGCGATGCAGGGAACTCTGTGGCCGTGGTGTGGTCTGTGCAAGAGGAACGCGCAGCCGAACTGCTGGCTTTGCCGCCCGAGGCGTTTGCCCAGGCACTGGAAGCCGCCAGCCACGGCACGCTGGGATCACTCGCGCTGGATGGCCCGCGCAACGCGTGGCCGCTGCACAAGGCGCAAGCGGCACGCTGGGTAGGGCAGAAGGAGCAGCGCGCATGGGTATTAGCAGGTGACGCGGCGCACACGGTGCACCCCCTGGCTGGCCAAGGCTTGAACCTGGGCCTGGGAGATGTGGCCGAACTGGCGCGTATTCTGCACGGCCGCGACTACTGGCGTAGCGTGGACGACAGCAAGCTTCTGCGCCAATACGAGCGCGCACGCAAGACCGCGCTGCTGACGGTAGGCGGTGCGACGGACGGGCTGCAGCAGCTGTTTGCACGCGACGATGCGACATGGCAGGGCCTGCGCAACTGGGGGATGAAGGGCTTTGAACGCAGCGGCTGGGTGAAGAGCTGGGTCGCGCGGCAGGCCATGGGTTTGGAAGGCTAGAGCATCTCGCTCTGTTCATTTTTTACGGTTTAGGTAGATATCCATGAGATTTTTGACACTCGCAGTCGCCACGGCAGCCACTCTCGCTTGCCTGGGCGCACAGGCCCAGGAGGCCGCCATCCGTAAAAATCTGGCCGAGCGCATTCCGCAGATGCCCAAGATCGACGAGGTCATCAAAAGCCCCATGCCCGGCCTGTACGAGCTGCGCGTAGGCGGCAGCGAGATCATGTACACCGATGCCGACGGCAACTTCCTGATCCAGGGCAATTTGATCGACACCAAGCTGCGCCGCAACCTGACCGAAGAGCGCATTGAAAAGCTCAGCGCGGTGAACTTTGACGACCTGCCCAGCAAGGACGCTTTCACCATCGTGCGCGGCAACGGCAAGCGCAAGATCGCCGTGTTTGAAGACCCGAACTGCGGTTACTGCAAACGCTTCGAGAAAGACCTGCAGAAGGTGGATAACGTCACCATCTCGCTCTACCTGTTCCCCATATTGAGCCCCGACTCCACCGACAAGGCCCGCAACATCTGGTGCGCCAAGGACAAGGGCAAAGCCTGGACCGACTGGATGGTGCGCAGCCAGCTGCCGCCCGCTGCGCCGGCCAATTGCGACGCCCCAGGCTTGGCGCGCAATGTGGAGTTCGGCAAAAAGTACCACATCACCGGCACGCCCACCCTGCTGTTTGCTGACGGCTCGCGCATCCCAGGCGCCATCCCGTCCGAGCAGGTCGAAGCCCAGCTGGCCAAAATCAAGAACTAAACCAGGAACTCAAAACCCGCCGCCACCAGCGGCGTGGTGTTTTACACACAGTGGGCCATTCGCTGGCGCGCAGGGCTGCCAAAGCCCGGAAAATCGCGCCCATGCAAAAAAACTCCACTGAAATTCTGGTCCATCGCGTCGCCTACGTTGGCATGGCGGTCTATGTGCTGCTCGCACTCCTGATCTGGCTGGTGCCAGACAACCTGCACCCGTTTATTGCCATCTCCCTGGTCGGCCTGGCCGCCACCCATGCCACCTTTTTGGGCGGCATCCACGGAGGCATCGGCCTGCACATGGACTCCCCCACGCCGCGCAAGAACATTGCACTGGCCACTATTCCCGCATTTTTGAGCTGGATCGCCATCATCATGCCCGCCTACGCCGGCCTGCCGCTGCTGGGCCTACTGCTGGCCGTGTGGTGCGTGGTGGACCACAAAACCTGGCCCGAAGCCGGCCTGGCCGCTTGGCTGCCGCTGCGCCTGCACACCACCATCGCAGCCGTGCTGAGCTGCTTGATGGGCGCTGCGGGGACTTGAACCCGGGTCGGCCCGCGGCTGGGGTATTCTTCACTCCATGCCTACGCCCCAACCCGCATCCCGCGCACTCAGCGCCGTCTCTTACCGCGTGGAGGTGGCCGACCTCCACGCCCACCTGTTCCGCGTCACGCTGACCATCGCCCAGCCCGCCGCCACGCAGCGGGTGTCGCTGCCGGTCTGGATTCCAGGCAGCTATCTGGTGCGGGAGTTTTCCAAAAACCTGCAACTGCTGCAGGCCCGCCAGGGCAAACGCGCCGTGCCACTGCTGCAACTGGACAAGAACACCTGGGAAGCCACAGCCACGCCCGCCAAGCCCTTGGTGCTGAGCTGCGAGGTCTATGCCAACGACGCCTCCGTGCGCACTGCCTGGCTGGACGCCACGCGCGGCTTCTTCAACGGCACCAGCCTGTTCCTGCGCGTGCACGGCCAGGAAGACGCTCCCCACAGCCTGGAACTGGCCACCAGTCCGGCCACTACATCCTGGAGCGTAGCCACCGGCTTGCAGGCCGTGGCGGTAGACGCTGCCGGCTTCGGCCACTACCGCGCGGCCAGCTATGACGAGCTGGTGGACTGCCCGGTGGAAATGGGCACGTTCTGGAGCGGCGAATTCAAGGCCGGCGGCGTACCCCACCGCTTTGTGGTGGCCGGCGTGCCGCCCGCCTTCGACGGCGCCCGCCTGCTGGCCGACACCAAGGCCATCTGCGAAACCGAGATCCGCTTCTGGCACGCCAACAAACAGGCCGGCAAGCCGCCGTACGCCAGCTACCTGTTCATGCTGAATGCAGTGGACGACGGCTACGGCGGGCTGGAGCACCGCAACTCCACGGTACTGATCTGCAACCGCCGCGATCTGCCGCGCCTGGGCGATGCAGATGCCAAAAAGCCAGCCAAGGCCACCACACCCACCAAACGCAGCGAGGGCTACACCACCCTGCTGGGCCTGATCAGCCACGAGTACTTCCATACCTGGAACGTCAAGCGCCTGCGCCCGGTCGAATTCGCGCGCTACCAATTTGACGCCGAGCAGTACACCCGGTTGCTGTGGTTTTTTGAGGGCTTCACCAGCTACTACGACGACCTGCTGCTGCGCCGCGCCGGCCTACTGGACAACACGGCCTACCTCAAGCTGCTGAACAAGACCATCAACCAGGTGCAGCAAACCCCGGGCCGGCTGGTGCAGTCGGTGGCCGACGCCAGCATGGACGCCTGGGTCAAGTACTACCGGCAGGATGAAAACACACCCAACGCCACCGTCAGCTACTACACCAAGGGCGCGCTGGTCGCCCTGTGCTTCGACCTGACCTTGCGCGGCGAGGGCCAAACCACGTTGGACGACGTGATGCGCGCCCTGTGGCTGCGCTGCCAGGGCGGGCCCATGGCGGAAGCCGACTTCGCTGCCGTGCTGGCCAAGCTGGGCGGCCGCTCTTTTCATGCCGAAATCCAGGCCTGGGTGCATGGCACCGGCGAGCTGCCACTGAAAGACCTGCTGGCCGGCCACGGCGTCACCGTGCATGAAGACCCGGCCCAACTGGCCCAGCGCCTGGGCCTGCGCGTGGCCGAAAGCCAGGGCCTGCAAGTCAAGGTGGTGCTGCGCGGTGGCGCGGCCGAGCTGGCCGGCTTCGCCGCCGGCGACGAATGGCTGGGCGTGGAAGTGGCGCAGGGCCAACAGACCAGCGGCTGGCGCATGTCCAAGCTGGACGACCTGCTGCTGTATGCCGGCCAGCAACGCCAGGTCACCGCCCTGGTCGCCCGCGATAAGCGGCTGCTGCGCCTGACGCTGAACCTGCCATCCGTGGCCAGCACCAGCACCTGGCGTCTCGCCGCCGAGAACCCGCGCGCGGTTAGTGCCTGGCTGGAACCGGCCAAAAGCTGATGTTGAAGAATTTATAAGAAATATGCCTCTAGCGCAGGTAATACCTGCGCAAGCAGCTATTTTTTGGATAGCAAACATTTCTCTACCCACCAGGAGCATGGCATGGACTACCAACTGATCACCGTACGCACCGAGGCCGACAAGGTCGGCATCATCACGCTGAACCGCCCCAAGCAGCTGAACGCCTTGAATGACCAGTTGATGGACGAGCTGGGCCACGCGCTGAAGCTGTTTGACGCCGACGCGGCCATCGGCTGTATGGTCATCACCGGCAGCGAGAAAGCTTTTGCCGCCGGCGCCGACATCACCGCCATGGCCGGCTACAGCTATGCCGATGCCTTCAAGGCCGACTTCATCACCCGCAACTGGGAAACCCTGCGGACCGTGCGCAAGCCGGTGATTGCCGCGGTGAGCGGCTTTGCCCTGGGCGGCGGCTGCGAGCTGGCGATGATGTGCGACTTCATCATCGCAGCCGACAACGCCAAGTTCGGCCAGCCCGAGATCAAGCTGGGCATTATCCCCGGCGCGGGTGGCACGCAGCGCCTGCCGCGCGCCGTAGGCAAGTCCAAGGCCATGGACATGGCGCTGACCGGCCGCATGATGGACGCCGCCGAGGCCGAGCGCGCCGGCCTGGTCAGCCGCGTCGTGCCGATAGACCAGCTGATGCTTGAGGCCCTGGGCGCCGCGCTGATGATCTGCGAGTACGGCCAGCTGGCGGTCATGGCCGCCAAGGAGTCGGTGAACCGCGCGTTCGAAAGCAGCCTGAACGACGGCATGTTGTTCGAGCGCCGCCTGTTCCACAGCCTGTTTGCCACCGCCGATCAGAAGGAAGGCATGGACGCGTTCGTCAACAAACGCAAGGCCGTGTTTACGCACAAATAAGCCCTGACAGCAGGCTGCAGCGTGAATATCCGGCCCGGAAGAACCTGGGTACTTGTCTAAAATTTAGGGTCAATCTCAAAACAAGCGAAAAAAGTGGGCTATACTCTTGGGCTGTTGGTGATATAGCTCAGTTGGTTAGAGCGCAGCATTCATAATGCTGATGTCGGTGGTTCAAATCCACCTATCACCACCAAAAATATTAAAACCCGCAGAGCAATCGTTCTGCGGGTTTTTTCGTTCCAGCAGGCTACCCACATACATTCGGCGGCAACGACACCAAGGAACTCCATGAAATCGCATTTCTTCCGAACCGCGCTGGTGCTGGGCCTGCTGTCAGCCATTGGCCCGTTTGCCATCGACATGTACCTGCCCGCCCTGCCCTCCATCGGCCAGACACTGGGCGCCAGCATGACCGCCGTGCAGGCCAGTCTGATGGCCTTCTTTGTGGCGCTGGGCATTGGGCAAATTCTGTACGGCCCAGCGTCGGACATGCTGGGGCGCAAGGCGCCGCTGTATTTCGGCCTCAGCCTGTTCGCCGTGGGCAGCGTGGGCTGCGCGCTGGCACCCGATATCCACACCCTGGTCGTACTGCGCTTTGTGCAGGGCCTGGGCGCGTGTGCCGGCATGGTGGTACCCAATGCCGTGGTGCGCGACCTGCACACCGGCCCCGATGCAGCGCGGCTGATGTCCTTGCTGATGCTGGTCTTCAGCGTGTCGCCCATCCTGGCACCGCTGGCGGGTAGCTTCCTGATCGAATGGGCCGGCTGGCGCAGCGTGTTCTGGGCCGTGACTGTGGCCGCCGGCCTGGGCCTGGTGCTGTTGGCCACCAGCCTGCCTGAAACCCGTTCGAGCGACCAGCGCGCAGGCAGCAATGTGCGCAGCGCCGTGGCCGCCTACGGCCTGCTGCTGCGCGACCGCCACTACCTGGGGTTGGTGGGCATAGGCGCTTTCGGCATCTCCAGTTTTTTTGCCTATTTGGCGAACTCCTCTTTTGTGCTGATCGACCATTACGGCCTGACGCCACGCCAGTACAGCCTGGCCTTCTCGCTGAATGCGGCGGCCTTTATCGGTGCCGCCCAGTTCACCGGCAAGCTGGGCGCGCGCTACGGCCTGGCGCCGTTGGTGAAGACCGCCGGTGCGGGTTATGCCGCCACCATGGTTCTACTGTTGTTGCTCAACCTGACAGGCATGGACCGGCTGGATGTATTCATCGGCATGCTGTTCGTGGGCTACGGCTTTCTGGGGCTGATGATGCCGCTGACCGGCGTACTGGCGCTGGAAAAGCACGGCAATATCGCCGGCACCGCATCGGCACTGATGGGCACGCTGCAGTTCGCGGCAGGCGCCTTGGTGATGGCCTTGGTCGGCCTGTTTGTGGATGGCAGCGCACGGCCCATGGTGGTGGGCATTGCCGGCTCGGCCATGGTCGCCTTTGGGCTGGCCTACACCACGCTGCGCGGCACGCACCGCAGCGCGGCCGTTACATCAAACCAGTAACTGCGGGGCGCTGCGCCCGTATTTCAGCGTCTGTTCCTGGCCGTTGAAACAGCCCCGGGCTTCGTCCCGGCCTTGCAACACAAAGCGTGCGTTCGGCTGGCCCAGCGTGGCGGCAGCTTGCTGGCTGTTCAGGCCAATTTGACCAGGGTGCAGGCGGTTGATGATCACCCCCAACTGGGTGTCGGCAAAGTCTTTCATCATCCAGGCGTCGCCATCACTATCGCCAAACACCAGGGCTGGCCCATAGCCCTTGGTGGCCACCCAGTGCTTTTGTATGCCCAGTGTCTTGCCCGGGCCCCAGTTGAAATGCCAATCTTTGCGGTACACCGGTGTGTACTTGCCGTCCAGCATCTCCAACTTCAGGCCCAGCACATTTTCCGGTGGCACGTCGTAGCCCAGGCCAGGGTGGCCTGCATACGCACGCACCACGTCGTCCAGCGAAGCAGTGGACACCAACACATCAAAACCATGGGCGCGCAAATCACGCATCAACTCCGCCATCTCGCCATGCACGCGCATGCCGTAGAAGTGCACGGGAGCAAGCTGCCCGGCCCGACCCGGCAGCTCTGCACTGCTGGTGATGGCCGCCTGTTGCAGCGGCAACGCCAAATTGTGGGCTACCGCGTCCAGCACCATGGACTGCAGCTCGGCTGTGCTGAAGTTGCTATAAAAATAGATGATCCACTTGTAGCCCACCTCCATGGGGTAGCTGTCGCACAGCGCCCCGTACATGAAGTAGAACTTGGCGCAGAAGTTCTGGTACTGCGGGGTCTCCACCAACTCAGCCAGCGGCGTTGTGCCGCCCAGGGTCGCGCAGCGGGCGTACAGCCAGCTGTAAGCCTCACCAATATCGGCCGTCAGGTCTTGCATGTCCACCGGCTGACCTTGCACATTGCTGCAATCCGCATGGAACAGGCCCTCGGGCACACCCAGGCGCAGCACGTGGGCAAACTCGACGGGCGTCAGCTTGAAGCGCAGCTGCTCGGCCTGGTACAGCAGCAAAGCTTCTTCCGCATCGTTCATGATGCAGGTGTTGTCCCAGTCGAATACGGCATACGGCTTCTTGTCCGGGTTATAGCCGGCAGCACTCTGCCCCAGGGTGCTCAACACCCGGTCTAGGGCGCGCCGATTCGCGGGCGACCAGCCGGTCATGGCATTGTCCGCAACCATGCTCAGGCCGCCTCTTCGAGTACCAACAGGTTGTCGAAGGAAAAGCCCAGGTGCACAGGCGCGCCACGCTCCGGCAGGGCATGGCTAGGGTTGTTGAATACATCCAAAGAAATCACCACGGTATCGACGCGCGCGCGTATGCGCACCACGGCGCCCAGGAAGTGCACATCCTCCACCGTCGCGGCCAGCGAATTGCGACCGGACACGGGTGCTTCCAGCGAAATGGCCTCGGGCCGTATCGCCAGTGCACGGTTTTGACCCGCCACAGCGCCAGGCATGGGGTTGGCGGTGGTCAACGTCTGGCCACACACCTGCAACTGACCAGAAGCCGCATCCATAACCACTCCGGACAACAGGTTCAGCGTGCCCACGAAAGACGCCACAAACCGCGTACGCGGAAAGTTGTAAACCTCGGACGAAGTACCGATCTGCTCCACTCGGCCTTCGTTCAACACCACGATGCGGTCGGAGATGGACAAGGCCTCTTCCTGGTCGTGTGTGACGAAAATGGAGGTAATACCCAGCTCGCGCTGCACCGCACGGATTTCTTCGCGTAGCGAGACGCGGATCTTCGCGTCCAGCGCCGACAGGGGTTCGTCCAGCAGCAGTACCTGGGGCTTGCCGGCCAGGGCCCGCGCCAGCGCCACGCGCTGCTGCTGGCCGCCCGACATCTGCCAGGGATAACGCCCCCCCAGGTGCCCTAGGCCGATCAGCTTGAGCATCTCTTCCACGCGGGCATGGATTTGCTCCACCGGCATCTTGGCGACCTTGAGGCCAAAGCCTATGTTCTCGGCCACGGTCATGTTCGGGAACAGTGCATACGACTGGAACACCATGCCGATCTTGCGTTGGCTAGTGGGCACATGGGTCACATCACGCCCATCGAACTTGATGGTTCCGCCCGATGGCCCCTCAAAACCGGCAAGCATGCGCAGAATAGTGGTCTTGCCGCAACCGGACGGGCCCAGGAAGGTAATGAACTCGCCGCGCGCGATGTCCATCGTGAAGTCATGCACCGCGGTCTGGTTGCCGAAGGTTTTTTTCAGGTGGGATATTTCGAGGAAAGCCATCGCGTGTGGTGGGTAGACAGTGGGTGGACGTGGAAATACGGGTTCAGGGTTTGGTCGCGTTCTTGGCATTGCGCCCAAACACCTGGATCAGGCCCATTGAGGCCCAGGTCAACATAAAGGCCATGACCGCCAGCGCGGAGGGTTCGTAGGCCTTGTTGGCGCCCACCAGTTGCAGATAGGGGCCAAAGGCCGGGCGGCTCAACAGGCTGGCCATGGTGAACTCGCCGATCACCACCGCGAAGGTCAGAAAGGCACCCGACAAAATCGCCGATCGCACATTGGGAAAGATCACCTTGAACAGAATGGTGAAGGTGTTGGCGCCCAACACCTCGGCAGCCTCCGTCAGCGTGCGCACATCGATGGCACGCAAGCCGGTATCGATGGATCGGTACATATACGGCAGCGACAAAGTCACGTAGCTACAGACCAGCAAGAAGTCTGTGGCCCGCTCGTTGCCCGTCAAAGGAATCCAGGAACTGCTGTTGAAAATCCGCAGGTAACCAAACACGATCACGATGGCCGGAATCACCAGCGGCAGCAAGGTGATGAACTCCACCAGCGGCCGCAGCTTAGGCAGGCGCAGCTGCACCCAGTAGGCCGTGGGCACCACCAGCAACACACCCACGATGATGGTGATAACCGCCATCATGATGGAGTAGCCAAACGTGGCCTGGAACAGTGGGTCGGTAAACACGACGCGATAGGCTTCAAAGCTGTACTCACCGCGCAGCATGCGCAGGCTGAATTCAAACGTGGCCAGCAGCGGAATCAGGAAATAGCTGGCGCCAACGCCGATGGCGATCCAGGCACCTAATCGCGATGTGGATTGGGATGCGGGTTTCATGTGCGCCCCTTTTCGGACTTGCTACGCAGCCAGATGTAGCCTGCATTGGACAGGCCAGTAATCACCACCATGCCCAGGGCCAGGGCATAGCCCAGATTGGGGTTGTGCAGCACATCACCACGGATCTGCGCGTACAACAGGATGGGCACAATGTTCAGCGAACTGCCGGTCAGCGCATAGGCGGTCGCCACCGCACCAAATGCGTTCGCAAACAGCAGCAGCATCGCGCCCATGATGCTGGGCCACAAGACCGGCAAGGCGATGTAGCGCCAGTAGTGGAAGGAAGAACCACCCAGGCAGTCGCAGGCTTCGCGCCATTCGCGCTTCAACCCTTCCAGCGCGGGCGACACGATCAGCACCATCAGGGGAATCTGGAAGTACAGATAGGTCAGGGTCAAACCGGTAAAGCTGAGGATGCTGAAACCGGTGGAATACAGGTCAAAACCCAGGTACTTGCGCATCAGCGTGGTCACCAGGCCCACGCGCCCCAGCGTCGCCAAAAACGCGAAAGCCAGAGGCACACCCGCAAAGTTGGAGGCCACGCCGGAAAACGTCATCAGCGTAGGCCGTATCCAGGCGGGCAACTGGCCTTGCACAGCAGCCCAGGCCAGCAAGAAGCCAATCACACCGCCACCGATGGCCGACGCGGCACTGATACGGAAGCTGATCCAGTAGGCGTTGATGACGTTGTCGTCAAACAGGCCGCGCAAATTGTTCAGCGTGAAGTGGCCGGCCGGGTCCTGGAACGCCCCGACCATCAAATAGCTGGTCGGAAGCACCAGGAACACGGCGGCAAAGACCAGGAAGGGTGCAACACCCAGCCAGTTCCAGCTGAGTCTGCCCCCCGGTTTGGGCAGCGCAGCAGAGGGCGCCATACTTGAAGAATTAGTCACGATGAGCCACTTAAAGCAGCGCCCTCAGGCAAGCGAGAAAGCCAAAAAGAAGCTGGCATGACCGACACCGGTCAGGCCAGCACTGTCCAAATGCTTTGGATTACTTCACAGCGGCACCGACGAGGGTGTCCCATTGTTTGGTAATGGTTTCTTTGGCAACGCCTTGCTGTTCCAGCGTGGGGAAAACCGCCTTGGCATACCCGGCTGCTGGTGGCAACTTATCCAAACTGGCCTTAGGCAACTTTTTCTTAGCCATCAGATCGGCAAACCGGATGGGGTGGCAGTAGCCGTCCAGCCAAGCCGCTTGGCCTTCGTCGGAATACAAATACTCCATCCACAGCTTGGCTGCGTTCGGATGCGGTGCATACGCGCTAATGGCTTGTGCGTAAACGCCCGCAACAACACCAGACTTTGGCACCACCACCTGGACATTGGGATTGCCCTTCAAAGAATCACGGTCGGCCAGAGCGTTGTAATCCCAGCGGATGATGATGGGCGTAGTACCTTGTGCCAGTGATGCAGCTTTACCAATCACGGGAACAAAATTACCAGCCTTGTTCAGATCGCGGAAAAATGTCAGGCCCGCAACAGCCGCCTTGGCAGGATCGTTGGGTTCCTTGGAGATACCTGCGGCGTAGATGCCCTGGATGGCCTGGTTTGCAGCGCGCGGGTCACCCGCCAGAGCCACAGCGTTTTTGTATTCGGGCTTCAGCAGGTCGCTCCAGTCGGTGGGCACCTTGCTGATCAGGTCGGTGTTCACCTCGAAGGCCAGCACACCGTAGTAATCGCCATACCAGAAGCCATCGGCATCCTTGGAGTCGTTCGGAATAGACGCCCAGTTGGCGACCTTGTAGGGTTGCAGTAGGCCAGCGGCCTTGGCTTGCGGGCCAAAGGACAAGCCCACGTCGATGGTGTCGGGTGCTTGAGGACCCTTGTTATCCTTGTTGGCCTTGATGGCCTCCAGTTCATCGCCAGAACCCGCGTCAGGGTTGAGTTCGTTGACCTTGATGCCGTACTTGGCCTTGAAGGCATCAATCATCTTGCCGTAGCCACACCAGGATCGCGCCAGCGCGATCACGGTCAACTCGCCCTCTGCCTTGGCAGCTGCGACGAGCTGGGCCGATTGGGCCGAGGCATTCTGGGCGCTACCCAGTGCCACAGCAGCGGCAGCCGACACAGCGAGGAGCTTGAACATTTGACGAGGCATATCACTTCCTTTTCGTTATCTAGCAGAGAGACAGTTGACAGTGAAAGATCAGGGTTCTTGCAGGCCCGCGCACCACGGCAACGGCGACTGCAAACACCCAGCCCAGGCTGGAGGCAAAGAGTCTGAAGAATTACTAAACAATTACAACAAAACCCTCGATTGCATACTAGCGCCCCCCCTTTGCTTGCGCAATCCTAGTGACGGTTTATGACCATTCCGCGACTATTCCATGACATTTAGCAATATCCGAGCCATCTTTACGCAGCGCACCACGCACATGGTGGCGGCCGAGGCCGCGCGGTAAAATCGCGGCCACCCAGCCTCTGGATGTACACCACGAACCGCTGCATGCCTACACCATCACGCTCCCTATCCGCTATATTTTTGATAGCCATCAGCGCAGTCATCTTCTGCGCTAGCGCCATTTTTTCTTTAAATGCTGCGGCGCAGACCCGCGACTTCCCGGCCAGCGCATTGCGCGGATCGCTGCAAGTCACATTGCCACCCCAGGTAGAAATGGACGGCAAAGCCGACCAGCTCTCACCCGGCGCGCGCATCCATGGCACAAACAATCTGTTGGTGCTATCCGGCAGCCTGGTCGGACAAACCATGTGGGTGAACTACACCCGGGACACCAGCGGCTTGCTGTCCGAGATATGGATACTGACCGAGGCCGAGGCGGCCCTGGAACGCAACGGCGCCAAACCCAAACGCTTCTTCTTTTTCTGATACCTGGCGCCAGCCCAGGCGGCAGCACGATTCCAAGCATTGCAATGGCATGCGGCCTTGAGCTAACACCGCGCGCCCAGAAAGTACCCCATGAGTAAAAAAGTCTTTATCAAAACCTTTGGCTGCCAGATGAACGAGTACGACTCGGACAAGATGGTGGACGTGCTGCATGCCGCGCAAGGCTACGAGACCACGCAAAACGTGGACGAGGCCGACCTGATCCTGTTCAACACCTGCTCGGTGCGTGAGAAGGCGCAGGAGAAGGTTTTCAGCGACCTGGGCCGCATCAAGCACCTGAAAAAGAAAGGCGTACAGATCGGCGTAGGCGGCTGTGTTGCCAGCCAGGAAGGTGCGGCCATCATTGCCCGCGCGCCCTATGTAGACGTGGTGTTTGGCCCGCAGACTCTGCACCGCCTGCCCGAGATGCTGAACCAGCGCGCGCTGCAAAGCCGGCCGCAGGTGGACATCAGCTTCCCGGAAATCGAGAAGTTCGACCACTTGCCACCGGCGCGCGTAGAAGGCGCATCTGCCTTTGTCAGCATCATGGAAGGCTGCTCCAAATACTGCAGCTACTGCGTGGTGCCGTACACACGCGGTGAAGAGGTTTCACGCCCCTTCGACGACGTGCTGGTGGAAGTCGCCGGCCTGGCCGACCAGGGTGTGAAGGAAGTGACGCTGCTGGGCCAGAACGTCAACGCCTACCGGGGCAGCATGGGTGACACGGCCGAGATCGCCGACTTCGCGCTGCTACTGGAATACGTGTCCGAGATTCCCGGCATCGAGCGCATCCGCTACACCACCAGCCACCCGAATGAATTCACCCAGCGGCTGATCGACGCCTACGACAAGCTGCCCAAGCTAGTCAGCCATTTGCACCTGCCGGTGCAGCACGGCTCCGACCGTATCCTGATGGCCATGAAGCGCGGCTACACCGCCATGGAATACAAGAGCACGGTGCGCAAGCTGCGGGCCATCCGCCCGGACATGGCCATGAGCAGCGATTTCATCGTCGGTTTCCCCGGCGAGACCGAGGAAGACTTCCAAAAGATGATGAAGTTGGTACATGACGTGGGCTACGACAACAGCTTCAGCTTCATCTTCAGCCCCCGCCCCGGCACGCCGGCGGCCAACCTGGCAGACGACACGCCGCACGAGGTCAAACTGGCGCGCCTGCAGCATCTGCAAACCGTGCTGAACGACAGCGTGCGTTCCATCGCTGCCCAGCGGGTGGGTACCGTTCAGCGGATCTTGGTGGAAGGGCCTTCACGCCGCCCCGGCGCCCATGGTCTGGAGCTGATGGGCCGCACGGAATGCAATCGGGCCGTCAACTTCCAGGGTCCTGAACGCCTGATCGGCCAGATGGTGGATGTCACCATCACCGAGGCCATGTCCTTCTCGCTGCGCGGCGAAGTCCGGTTGCTGGAAACCGCGAGCTAAGTTTCTAGTTCGGCGCGGGCGAGGTCTGCGGTGAGCCGCTCAGAAGCGTCAAGCGGCTCTACAGCCGAGGCCTGCTCGTACAAACGCGTGGCCTCGGGTATGGCCGCCTCGCCGTTCAGCATTACCAAGGCATTCGCATATTCGACCAAGGCAATCGCCGAGTTAGGGTACATGCGCAGCGCCTCACGCAGCAGGCGCAGGCTTTCCTCTTTGCTGACGCCATAGGTCATGCTGCCAATCAAGGGGCCGACCTTGTCAATCACTTCCGCATGAAAGGCCCCCAGGGCCACATGGGCCGCCACGTGGTGCGGTTGCAAGCGGATCGTGCGCTCCAAAGAATCTTTGACCTTGCTGCCCAAACCCAGGGCCAGCGCCTTGGCCACGTTGATGCACTGGCTGTAACGCCCCAGCGCATAGGCATGCCAGTACCAGGCATTGGCGTTACTCGGATCCGACTCGACCTGGGCTTGTGCTCGCTTGGCCACGTCCATGAACAGGTCCAACCGCGCCTTCTCGCGCGGCTCCAGATAGGTTGCATACATGCTGCAGGCCTTGTTGGCCACGTTCAGACCCGCATTCCCCAGCGCCAGGCCGGCTTCGGTGGCTTGCTGGAATTCACCGTTGTGGAACAGCGCCCAGGCCTCCAGCAAACGGGTATCGCCTGGCGGTGGCTCCACATCCAGCTGGTGCAGGCGCTGCCAGCTCTTGGCCAGGCTGGCCGTATCAAAAGCAAAAGCGCCCGGATAAGGAAAAGTCGTCCACTGGGTCATGGCATGTCTCCTGGGTTGGCAGCGTTGCTCGCTGGGGGAATCAGGCCGCTACGTTGGCAGCTCCATCACTATAGGCAGAAACCAGTTTCAGCAGATGCATGCGCTGCCCCATTTCCAGATAAGGCAACAGCACATTGAGCACATGGTGGGCACCGCGCAATGGCGCCAGTTGCGCACTTTCCGGCTCCATGGCGTGGCGCGGGTCCCGCACGTATTCAAAACTCAGCCAGTACGTCAGCACCACCACCATGCTGGTAGCGGTAGCTTCGGTCTCACGGGCATCAATCTGCAGGGCACCGGCCTGGGCCATGCTATCCAGCAAGGCCCGCAAGGCCCGGGTCTTGTTCTTCAACACCCACTGGAAATGGGTTTCCAGGTGGCGGTTGTTGCTCAGCAAATCATTCAGGTCGCGGTACAGAAATCGGTATTCCCATATCAGCTCGAACAAGCTGTGCATGAAGAACCAGGCGTCTTCCACATCGCGCACGCCGTCGCTGGCATTGAGCAATTCGGTCAACCCGCGCTCATAGCGGTCGAACAATGCGTTGATCAGTTCCTCTTTGGCCGGGTAGTGGTAGTAGAGGTTGCCGGGGCTGATGGACAGCTCGGCGGAGATCAGCGTGGTGGAGACGTTCGGCTCTCCAAACCGGTTAAACAAATCCAGCGAAACCTCCAGAATGCGTTCTGCAGTACGGCGCGGCGCTTTTTTCGCCATGGATGTCTTCCCTGTGATGAATGCCCCACTCTACCCCAGGCCATGCGGCGATAAAACTAGGGATGGCGCTAGTAGGGTCATCAGTGCGCAGACCACAAAAAAGGGTGCCACAGCACCCTTTTTCAGTCTTGGAGCACTGGGCTCCTGGTTCATTCCACAGAGCTGCCGTCAGCTGCAGCTTTGCGCCCGGTCGCCCGCTTGACCGCAGGCTTGCCACCCTCGACGCGGGCGGAGAGTGCTTCCACCGCCTGGGTCAAAGCGTCCACCCGCTCCAGCAGCAAATCCACATCGCGGGCCGAGGGCACACCCAGCTTCTTCAAGGCCTTGGCAACCCGGTCTTCAAAGATGTTCTCCAGCTTATCCCACTGGCCGGTGGCGCGCTCGGAAATACCCTGGGCCAGGTTGGTCATCTTGCTGGCGGCTTCGGTGATTTTTTCTTCGGCCATGACCTGCGACTTGCGCTGCATGCCCAGCCCCTCTTTGACCAAAGCTTCAAACACCTTGCCGCCCTCTTCCTGTGCCTTGGCGAATGCGCCCAAACCCGCCAGCCAGATCTGCTGGGCCGAATCCTTGACAGATGGATGGGCGGAAGAGCCGCCCTCCGGGGTGGTGCCGCTGTCGCCGGGCTGTTTCGTGGCCATGGAAAATCCTCAAAAATAGAGATGAACGATCTCAAAAACGATGGCATCACTGTACGCAGGGCCACGCACAAGATGTAGAGACGCGATCCTAAGCGGCTAGAGGCGTAGCTCTAGCCAGCACCATAAAACGGCGGCCTAAACCGCCTGCGCCAGCATCTTGTCCATGCGCCGGGCCACCTCGGACTCAATCTTGTCCTTGAAGGCACTCAGCAGAAATCCCAGCTCCGCATCCAGCACAAAGCGGTCCTCGGTAATTTGCACCGAGCCGGTCACGCCCGGGCGCTGGAAGCTGATCTCGTCGCTCGACTCACCTTGCTGGTAGCTGCAGCTCATACCCAGCCGGGTTTCGGCCTGCTCGATCCACTCGCCAACCAGTTTGCGGGCGTTCAACAAGCCCAAAGTGTGTTCACGCTGCATATGGATATCGCTCACCAAGATACTCCTGAAAAAAGGACTGAAAACATCCGTTCCAAACCGGATACAAGGCCGGATGATGCCAGTCTATTGCGCCCAAGAAGGGCACAATAGTGACACCTCTTTGAAAAGGTTTTCCATGCTGTACAAATTCAAATCCAAAGCAGACGGCGATCTCATCATGCACGAAGCGAATGGACGCCAGGTACTGGAAATCATCGGCAAGACGCCAGGTGCCCACGGCATCATCCTGGTCAGCGAGTTTGCGGCGGCCGAGGCCGCGCTGAACGCTGCCATCGCCAAAGACATCCAGGAACGCAAGGAAGCCACCGCCGAAGCCAAGGCCCATCTGGCCGACACGGTGTCTTTACAACAACGTGCCATGCCCTTTATCGCCATGCTGCACCGCTGTGCCAAGGAAGACGCCGACGTGACCTGGTAGCTTCTAACGGCTGAGCCAAACTCAATCGGCGTACACGCCTGCGGCCTTGATGATGGGGCTCCATTTGGCGATCTCGGCGGCCACGAACCTCTTATGCTCGGCCGGCTCCAGGCGCTTGTCCGTCACTACGACGGCCCCCTGGTCGGCCTGCTTGCGGATGAAATCCGGGTCTTTCAGTGCAGCCTTCAACGCCGCATGCAGCCTGGCCAACACGGCTGCCGGCGTGCCCTTGGGGGCGTATAGGCCATGCCAGATGGTGACTTCAAAACCCTTCAGACCAAGCTCCTGCAAGGTCGGCAGATCCTTCAACAACGGCGTGCTCAAACGCTTGGCCGTCGTCACCGCGAAAGCCTTGACCTTTTTGGCCTCGATCTGGTTGGTGGTGTTGGTGGTCTGGTCGCACATCAGGTCGATCTGGCCACCAATCAGGTCGGTGATCGCCGGTGCAGCCCCCTTATAGGGCACGGTGGTCATATCAGCCTGCAGCGCACTCTGAAACAACAGACCGCACAGGTGCGAGGCCGAGCCCACGCCGGCATTGCCCAGGTTGATACGGCCCTTGTTCTGTTCAATCCAGGTCGCCAACTCTTTGTAGTTGTTAGCAGGCATGCTGGGCTTGCTCACCAGTGTCATGGGCACCTCATCCACCAGGCCCAGGTATTCAAAATCTGTTTCCACCTTGAACGGCAGGTTGCGCACCAGGGTGGGCATGGTGGCCATGCCGATATGGTTCAGTAGCAAGGTATAGCCGTCTGGCGTAGCGCGTGCGGCCTTGGCCGAACCAATCGAGCTACCGGCACCAGCGACGTTATCCACCACGATGCTGATGCCGCCCAGTGGCTTACGCAAGGCCTCGGCCAAATCACGCGCCACCCGATCGGTGGGGCCTCCGGCCGAAAACGGCACGATGATGCTAATGGTTTTGCTGGGAAAGCCGGCCGCCTGGGCCGACAGCGCCAAAAATGTGACCGCCAGCACCGCCCCGCATTGCGTGAACGCAAGCAACGACCTAAGGCTGCCGGCCCAGGGTCTGAAGGGCATCAGGCGTCCTCCTGTGGTTTGATCACCATGACCGGCACCTTGGCCGCATGCAAGACTTCATGCGATACCGATCCCAGCAAAGCGCTGCGCAGGCTGCCTTTGTCACGCGCGCCCATCACCACCATATCGCAGCCATAGCGCTCCAAAATGTCGATCAGGGTATGCGCCGGATCGCCACTGGCCACCTCGCATTCAAATGGAATATGGGCCTCCCGCAGCAAAGCCTCACCCGCCTTGAGCGCATGGGCACCCGCCTGGGCACTCGCCCGCTCAATCAGCAAAGGGTCGGCGACCATGACCATCTCGTACAACTGCGCAGGCTCTTGCACATTGGCCAGCACCACGCTGGCCTGCAATCCCTGGCGCACCAGGCTGATCACCTGCCGCACAGCCTGCAAAGACACGTCGGAGCCATCCAGGGGCAACAAAATTTTCATGGCTTATCCTCTCGAACTTTGAAAAGTCCAGCATAGGCCCAAATCCGCCTTCAACGCCACCCCGCAGCCAAAAGATTCCCGCATGCCCGCATTGATATTGATTCCCGGACTGGTCACAGACGCTGAAATATGGCGCGACCAGTTGGCCGCGCTGCCCCCGCACTGGCGTACCCTGGTGACCGATGTACATACCCGCCACGCCCGGATCGAAGCCATGGCCCAGGCGTTGCTGCAAGAACATAGCGGCCAACTACTGCTGTGCGGCGCCTCCATGGGCGGAATGGTGGCCATGGAGGCCGCGCGCCAGGCACCCGAACGCATCCTGGGGCTGGCCCTGCTGGGTACCAGCGCGCGACCGGAAACCGAGGCCCACCGGCGGCAGCGGGGAAACGCCATCCAGATGTTCAAAGACGGGCGGGTGGCAGAGTTCGTGCGCGCCAGCGGCACCATGGCCTTCTCCCGTGAACAAGCCGGCAACAAAGTGCTGGCGGCGCGCTACAAAGAGCTGGTCTTGCGCGCCGACACGACACAGTGGATACGGCAGAACCAGGCCCTGATGGAACGCCCCGACGCTCGCCTGCACATGCGCCAAGTCCGCTGCCCGACGCTGGTGCTGTGCGGAGCTGACGACCTGATGACGCCACCCGAACTGTCCCGCGAAATCGCCGCCCTGGTACCGGCCGCGGAGCTGCATCTACTTCCCCGGTGCGGCCATATGTTGACGCTGGAGCAACCCGCCACGGTAAACTGCCTGCTGCTGGACTGGCTGAACCGCCTGGTGATCACACCAGCGCCGCAGGCGCCACGCAAAACATAAAAACTCAGGGTGCTGCCAGGCTGCGCACCTTCGCATCCAGCTGTTGCTGCACGAACGGCGAGACGAATTTATGCACCTCGCCGCCCAGCAATGCGATCTCGCGCACAAAGGTGCTGGAGACGAACTGAAAGCCGTCGCTGGGGGTCAGGAACACGGTTTCCACATCCGGCATCAGGGTACGGTTCATGCCGGCCAGCTGGAATTCGTAGTCAAAGTCGGTCACCGCGCGCAGGCCGCGCACCATGGCCTTGCCGCCACGCGCCACCACGAAGTCGCGTAGCAGGCCGGAAAAGCTTTCCACTTGCACCTGGGGGTAGACCTTGACCGTTTCGCGCACCATCTCCATGCGCTGTTCCAGGCTGAACAAGGTCTTCTTGTGATGGCCAGCCGCCACGGCCACGATGACGCTGCCAAACAGCTGGGTGGCGCGCCGCACCACGTCCTCGTGGCCCAGGGTCATGGGGTCGAAGGTGCCTGGGTAGACGGCAACGATAGGCGGATTCATGACGGCTCTCCGGCCGCCAGCAGCTGCAGCAAATGGGCGTGCACCGCTCCCGCCTTGAGGTAGCGGTGGGTGCGCAAGCCATGCGGTTGCAGCAACTCGTCGGTCCACTTGGCGGGGGCCTCCAGATACACAAAGCCCTGGGCCTGTACTGCCCGCGCCGCTGCCGTCAGGGCACCGGCATACAAGTCGGACTCGAACGGCGGGTCCAGCAGCACCAGGTCCACGCTGGCCGGGGCCAGCTGGCGCAGAGCCGCCACGCCGTCGCCACGCTGGATCTGGGTGGCACTGGCCTGCAGCTTGATCTGGGTGGCCTTGAGCTGTGCTACCAGCGCCGGGTCCTGCTCGTAGAAATGGACGCTGGCCGCACCGCGCGACGCGGCCTCGAAGCCCAGCGCGCCAGTGCCGGCAAACGCGTCCACGCAGCGCCATCCCCCCAGGTCCTGGCCTAGCCAGTTGAACAGGGTCTCGCGCACCCGGTCCGGTGTGGGGCGCAGGCCGGGCTTGGATGCCACCGCCAGGCGGGTGCGTTTCCACTGGCCGCCGATGATGCGCACCTCGCCGGGCTTGCCGCCGACCGGGTGCGGGTCCGAGGGGCGGGGTTTGGTCTTCTTGGCCGGGGCTTTGGCCGGGCGCTGCAGGGTGCTCATGGGCTTTCTCCAACCACCACGGTGGCCATTTTTTCGGGTTGCAGTACGCGGGCGAACGCGGCCTTGATATCGGCCTGGGTCACACGTTCAATCTGTTCGGTCCAGTGGTCCAGGTAGTCCAGTGGCAGATGGTTCCAGGCGATGTTAGCCACGTTGTCCAGCAATTTGCGGTTGCTGTCCAGGCGCAGGGCGAATCCGCCCTCCAGATTGTCCTTGGCGGCCTGCAGCTCGGCTGCGGTCGGGCCATCGGCCACGAAGCGGGCCAGCACATCCTTGGCCACCTGCAGCGCCTGCACAGCCTGGTCAGGCCGGGTCTGCAGGCCGATGCTGAAGGCACCGGCATGCCGTCCGGGCGCAAAAGCGCTGTAGACGCTATAGCTCAGGCCGCGCTTCTCCCGCACCTCGGTGGTCAGGCGCGAGCCAAAGCCCCCACCGCCCAGGATGTGGTTACCCACCAGCAACGGGAAGAAGTCTGGGTCGGCGCGCGCATAGCCGGGCTGGCCCAGCAGCACCTGGGCCTGGGCCGCAGCAAAGGCGATGTGCTGCTCGCTGGCCTGGTGCAGGGGCGCCACCTCCGGTACGGCCGGTAGCTCGGCGCAAGTCTGCGCCTGGGGCAGGCGCTGCAGCAGACGCGACACCAGTTGCTCCGCCTGAACGCGATCCACTGCCCCCACCAGGCTGACCGTGGCATAGCAGGGCAGGATGCTGCTAGCGTACAGCTTGCGCATATCGGCCACGCCAATACGGGCCAGGGTCTCGGGCGTCAACTCGCGGCCATAGGGGTGGTCGCCGTACACGGCGGTGGCAAAGGCGCGGCCGGAGATCGTCGCCGGCCGGGTGTTCGCCTCTTTCAGCGAAGCCAGGATGCGTGGGCGCTCGCGTTCCCATAGCGCCTCCGGAAAGGCCGGCTCGGCCAGCTGGCGGGCGGCCAGGACCACGGCCTTGTCCAGCAGGTCCGGATAGGTCAGGGTGCGCAGCGAAAAGCCCATGCGGTCGGCACTGGCGCTGCTGCTGAAAGATGCGCCCAGGTCGGCCCACGCCTCGCCCAGGGCATTTTCATCCAGCGCGGGCCCGCCAGCACTGGCCCGTATGCCGCGCCCCGCCGTGGCAGCCGTCAGGCGGGCCAGGCCAGCCTGGGCTGCGGGGTCGCGGCGGCTGCCGGCGTCGAAATCGATCTGCACATCCAGCATGGGGATGCCTGGGCTGGGCACCAGGTAGACCTGGGTGCCGCCTTGCGTCCAGTGCTGTATGGGGATGGCGGCCTGCGCGGTTTGCAGACAAAAAAGGCCTCCAGCACAGATAAATGCTGCGCCAGCAGCTATCTTTTTAATAGTTTTCATCAGCGCAGATCTCCGGTGGGCAGGGCACGGGACTTTTTACGGTTGGGGTCCAGCGGCTGGGGCCACAGTGCCGCCACGGTCAGCAGGTCGTCGCCAAAATAGCGGGCGGCCACGGCCTGCACCTGGGCACCGGTGATGGCGCGCAGACGTTCGATCAAGCGCCGGTTGATGTCCAGCGGCAGACCCTGCACCCAGTGGCTGCCCAGCTCGCGCGCCTGGTTCATCACCGAGTCCAGCTTGTAGACCTCGCTGGACACCCATTGGGTCTTGACACGGTTCAGCTCGGCCTCGGTCACGCCCTGCTGTGCCACCAGGGCGACCTGGGCACGCAATGCGGCTTCGACCTGCTCGGCGGTGTGGCCACTGGCCGGTACGCCTTCCAGGATGAACAGCTGCGGGCCACGCCCAACCAGCCCGCTATAGGCGCCAGCGCTGTCGGCCACCGGGCCGCCCGGCTGGCCGTGCTCCTGCGTCAGCGCGCGGTCCAACCGGGCACCGCTGTAACCATCCAGCACGGCGGCCAGCACGGTCAACGCCAGGGCGTCGTCGTTATCGTCGGCCAGGCTGGGCATCTTGTAAGCCAGGGTCACATAGGCCTGCTCGGCCGGGGCCTTGAAATCCATGCGCTTGATGCCGACCTGCAGCGGCTCCAGCCGGGGCTTGCGCGGCGGCACGGCACGCGCCGGGATACTGCCGTAGTACTTGCTGGCCAGCTGGCAGACCTGGGCCACATCCACGTCACCGGCCACCACCACGGCGGCATTCGCCGGGGTGTACCAGCGCTGGTAGAAGGCCCGGGCGTCGTCGGGCGTCATGGCGTCCAGGTCGCTCATCCAGCCCACCACCGGGCGGCGGTAGGGCGAGGCCATGAAGACGGTGGCATTCAAGGCCTCGTTCAGCAGCGCGCGTGGCGACTCCTCGGTGCGCATGCGGCGCTCCTCCTTCACCACCTCCAGCTCGCGCTTGAATTCATCGTCCGACCACTGGTTGTGGGCGAAGCGGTCGGCCTCCAGCTGCATCACCGCTTCCAGTTTGGTGGCGGGGATCTGCTGGTAAAAGCCGGTGTGGTCCTTGGCGGTAAACGCGTTTTCACGCCCGCCCAGGGCCGCCACGCGGCGCGAAAACTCGCCCGGCAGCAGGCTGGGCGTGCCCTTGAACATCATATGCTCCAGGATATGGGCCACACCCGAAGTGCCGTCCACCTCGTCGATGGAGCCGGCGCGCACCCATAGCATGTGCACGGCCGTGGGGGCGCGGTGGTCGGGTTGGACGATGACCGCCATGCCATTCGGCAGGTCGCACCGCGTGACCGCGGGCGCTGCAGTTTGGGCGTGGGCCAGGGCACTCAGGCCGCAGCACAACAGGAGTAAAGGACGTTTCATAGAATGGCTGATTCTAAGAACGCACCAAATGTTCAGCTTTTTCAAGAAAAAACCTCCCGTCCCCGATACCGCCGCCCCCGTGGCGCCCCCCAGCCCCGCCGCCGAAGCCCCTGCGGCCAGCTGGCTACGCAACCCGTTTACCGCCAAACCCGCGCCCGTGGAAACACCGGCACCAGCCGCCGTCGCAGAGCCCGCCGCCCCCCGCGCAGGCTGGCTGGACAAGCTGAAGACAGGCCTGCGCAAGACCGGCTCCAGCATCACCACCGTCTTTACCGGCACGCAGATCGACGATGCGCTGTACGAGGAACTGGAAGACGCGCTGCTGATGGCCGACACCGGCGTCAAAGCCACCCAGCACCTGCTGGCGGACCTGAAGCAGCGCGTCAAGGCCGCCAAGGCCACCGAACCGCAGGCCGTGAAGTCCCTGCTGGTCGAATCCATCACCGCCCTGCTGGCACCGCTGGAAAAAGCCCTGGTGATCGGCCAGCACACGCCCACCGTGGTCATGGTCACCGGCGTCAACGGCGCCGGAAAAACCACGTCGATTGGCAAGCTGACGCGCCATCTGTCTGCATCAGGTGCTAGTGTTTTGCTAGCAGCCGCAGACACCTTCCGCGCCGCCGCGCGCGAGCAGCTGGGCGTTTGGGCCGACCGCAATACGGTGGAAATCATCAGCCAGGACGGTGGCGACCCGGCCGCCGTGGCCTTTGACTCGGTCAGTGCCGGCAAGGCGCGGGGTCGCGACGTGGTGCTGGTGGACACCGCCGGCCGCCTGCCAACCCAGCTGCATCTGATGGAAGAGCTGAAGAAAATCCGCCGCGTGGTGCAAAAGGCCGACCCCACAGCCCCGCACGAGGTGCTGCTGGTGATAGACGGCAACACCGGCCAGAACGCGGTCAGCCAGGTGAAGATTTTTGACGACGCCATCCAGCTCACCGGCCTGATCGTCACCAAGCTGGACGGCACGGCCAAGGGCGGCGTGCTGGCCGCCATCGCCCAGGAACGGCCGATCCCGGTGTATTTCATCGGCGTGGGCGAAAAGCTGGAAGACCTGGAAACCTTCAACGCCCGCGAATTCGCGCAGGCCCTGCTGAGCTAAACCCTCAAGGCACAGGCGGTCGGCTATCGCACCGGCCGGCGTACAGCAGCTCGCCGCCCGGCGCCACCAGCCGGGCGCGGCTGGCCTGGCGGTCCACGATCCACTGGGCGCCGCTGCCAAACACCACCTCTTTGTCATCCACAAAGCCCGAGCTGAGCCACTGCCGGTTCACGGCCACGGCGTCCTCTTGCTCGCTGAAGCGCAGCTCCACACCGCGCCGCACCTGGGTGCTGCCGTCGGCCCGCAGATCGCAGTACAGGGTACGCGTGTCGGGCGGCCCGCCCTGCTCCAGGAGTTGGCGTGCGATCTGGCGCGCCCGGCCCGGCTGGCTGGTACTGCGACAGGCAAATTCGGCCACCAGCCAGGTGCCGTCCAGCATGTGCACGGGCGCAAACACCAGCTGCGCCATGTCCAGCGGCCCGCTGCGCCGCTGCAACGGCGGGGTCTCGGTCTTCAGGGAGCCCGACGGCAGGGTCGATTCCAGCGTGGCAATGCGCAGCGGCCCCTGGCAGTCCACCACAAAGTCGGCGTTACCGGCGAGCGGACTGGGCTGGCGCAGATTGATCAGGAAATAGGTGCCGCTGACATGGCTGCGGTCCACGATCTGCAGCGACACCGCATCTACACCAACCAGCACGTCGTCTATGCGCTGCACGATCTGCATGTCCTTGCTGGTGGCGGGCAGATTAGCTGCCGGCTGCGCCCAGGCCGGGCCCAGATTGGCGCAAAAAGACAACAGAAGAAGGATACGGAGATAAGGCACCGGGCGATTTTGCCCGTCTTGCAGGCGTCTTTTGGCCTACCTCTTTAGAATCGACCCCCTTCTGACGCCGCAAACCCGCGGTTTACCCGTATGGACTCCCATGACTTCTCCCGTTAACGCCTCGTTTAATGCCCTGTTGCAACGCATTGAAATTGAAAGCGCACCCCAGCCCACCGCCGCAGTGATCTGGATGCACGGCCTGGGTGCCAGCGGTGACGACTTTGCGGCCATCGTGCCCGAGCTGGACCTGCGCGGCTGCGCGCCCATCCGCTTCGTGTTTCCGCACGCGCCCGTCATGCCGGTAAGCATCAACAACGGCTACCCCATGCCCGCCTGGTACGACATCAAGAATGTGGACCTGGTGCGCCAGGAAGACGCGGCCGGCATCCACGCCTCGGCCCGCGCCATCGAAGCCCTGATCGCCCACGAGGTCGCCCGTGGCATTGCTGCCAAGCACATCGTGCTGGCGGGCTTCTCTCAGGGCTGCGCCATGGCCTTGCACACCGGGCTGCGCCATCCAGCGCGGCTGGCGGGCATCATGGCCTTATCGGGCTACCTGCCGCTGGCCGACACCCTGGCTACCGAGCGCCACCCGGCCAACTTCAACACCCCCATCTACATGGCCCACGGCACGGCCGACCCGGTGGTGCCACTGGCCCGCGCCGAAGGCTCGCGCCAGGCGCTGACCGCGCTAGGCCATCCAGTGCAATGGCATACCTACCCGATGCCGCACAGCGTGCACCCCCAGGAGGTGGCGGACATCAGCCGCTTTCTGCAGTCTGTTCTACCGTCTGTTCAGGGAGCGGCACAGGGATGATGCTGGGAATCGACTTTGGTACCTCCAACACCGTAGCGGCCCTGGTGCGCGCCGACGGCAGCCTGGAAACCATCCCGCTGGACGCGGGTAAGCCCACCCTGCCCACGGCCCTGTTCTTCTCCTATGAAGACCAACACACCAGCTATGGCAGCGCCGCCATGCAGGCCTATCTGGCAGGCACCGAAGGGCGTTTGATGCGCTCCATCAAAAGCCTGCTGGGCAGCCGGCTGATGGAAGAGAAAACCGTGGTCAACGGCCAGCTCATCAGCTACACCGAGATCCTGGTACTGTTCTTCAAGGAACTAAAAAAGCGCTCCGAAGCCCACCTGGGCCACGCCGTGCAGCACGCCATGCTGGGCCGCCCGGTGCATTTTGTGGACGACGACGCCCAGCGCGACGCCCTGGCCCAGGCCACGCTGGAGCAGGCCGCACGTGCGGCGGGCTTTGAAGACGTGCAGTTCCAGCTGGAGCCCATCGCCGCGGCATTCGACTTTGAGCGCCGCGTCAGCACCGAAACCACGGTGCTGGTGGTGGACATTGGCGGCGGCACCTCGGACTTCACCGTGGTGCGCGTCGGCCCAGGCCGCCAGCTGCATGCCGACCGTGCCAACGACATCCTGGCCACCACCGGCGTGCACATCGGCGGCACCGACTTCGACCAGTTGCTGAATCTGCGCCACGCCATGCCCCTGCTGGGCCTGGGCCATACCGGACCCAGCGGGCGCGAAGTGCCGTCCGGCATCTTTTTTGACCTGTCCACCTGGCACCTGATCCACCAGTCGTATTCACGCAAAAGCCTGGCCCAGGCCACCGACCTGCGCGACGACTACACGGACCGCGCGCTATACCAGCGGCTCGTGCATGTGCTGCAGGAACGCGTGGGCCACCACATCCTGGCCAATGTGGAAGCCAGCAAGATTGCCTGCTCGCTGTCCGGGGCGGAGGCGACCATGGACCTGGATTGCATAGAGCGTGGTTTGACGGCCTTGCTTACCCCCGAAGGCCTGGCCCAGGCGCTGCAGGCCCAGCTGGCACGCGTGGTGCAAACGGCCCAAGCCTGCGTGGATATGGCCGGCCTGGCCCAGCCCGACGTGGTCTATCTCACGGGTGGCTCATCCGCCCTGGCACCGCTGCAGCAGGCCATGCAGGCCTTGTTCCCCCACTCTCGCTTGGTGGCGGGCGACCGATTCTCCAGCGTTGCGGCAGGCTTGGCCTATGCCGGCTCGGTGGCGCGGGAGAACAAAAAAGAAATGGCGCTGGCCTGAGGTGCTATCAAATAAATAGCCGCTAGCGCAGGTAGCTCCTGCGCTAGCGGCTATTTTTATGGCCAACTCTTATTTACTGGCAGCAGGTGCGGGAGGCGTGCCCATGGCGCCCGCGGCGTTCAGACGCTTGACGATGGTGGCATCCAGTGCGCGCAGCTTGGTTTCTATCTGGGGCTTGCTGTCGGCAGAAATCTTTTCGAACACCGCCTTCTGCAGGTCGGGGCCCAGTTGAGAGAACTTGCGCAACACCGGCGAGTCAATCACGGCAATCAGTTGGCGCAGCTCGTCTTCACTGAAGCGTGCATCCAGCAGCGGGCCAATGGCGCTGGGTGCGAGCTTGGTCAGGCGGTCACGCAGCATGGGGCGTACATCGTCCACATATTTCTTCACATCACCTTGCACGTCCTTGGCCAGGGCTTCGCGCTTTTCAGGCGGTGCCTTGAACTGGATCACCGACATGGCGTTCTGCATCAAACGCAAGGCATCCCCTTCGGCCAATTGGCGCGACATCTGGTCCAGCGTAGGTTGCTGCAGCTGTAGCACCTTGTTGATCAACTCTTGCTTGGCAGGGCTAATTTCCGCCTGCGCCAAAGCAGCTGCAGCAAGCAAAGTTACCGCGAGGATGGTTTTTTTCATGGTCGGTTCTCAGTTGGAAAAATAGGGGATGGGTCGAAGCGACCTGCCAAACATTATCGCGCCCTACACAGGCAAGGTGAAACGCAGGGTACAGCCGCCATCCAGCGCGCCTTCAGCCTGGATGCTGCCGCCGTGGCGCAATACGACCTGGCGCGCCAGGGCCAGGCCCACGCCAGCGCCCTCGAACTCCGACGTGGTGTGCAGCCGCTGGAACAGGTCAAACATGGAGCCGCTGGCCGCAGGATTGAAACCCACGCCGTTGTCGCGCACCCAAAACACCACCCCGCCGACTTGCGGCTCCCAGCCCAGCGCAATCTGTGCCTGGGCCCGCGGCCGGGTGAACTTCAGTGCGTTCGACAAAAGCTGCTGCCACAACTGGCGTATGAGTGCGGGGTCGCCATGCACCTCGGGCCAGTTGTCAGGCAGTTGCCATTCCACCTGGCGGCCCGCCGCCGCTGGTGCCAGCGCATTCTGGGCTTCAGCTATCAGCGCGGCCATGGGCAACACAACCGGCTGCAAAGCCACGCGCGAGAGGCGTGACAGCTCCAGCACGGCGTCCAGCATGCGGGCCATGTTGCGTGCCGCCTGCTCCAGCGTATCCAGGCATTGCGCGGGGTCTTCGCCCTCGGCCAGCATCTCGCGCACCAGCGGCGCATAGGCGGTGATATGGCGCAGCGGTGCCCGCAGGTCGTGCGACACGGTGTGGGCAAAACGCTCCAGCTCGGCCTGCAGCGCGGCGTTGTGCGCTTCGCTGCGCTGCAGGCGGACCTGCAGATCGGCGATGATGGCTTCGGCTCCGCTCAAGGTTTGGCCTTTTTCGGACGACTCCAGTTGGCAATCGCCACCTGGCGCGCACGCGCCACGCTGAGCGCACCAGGCGCGGCGTCCTTGGTCAACGTGGAGCCGCCGCCCACCGTACCGCCCGCACCGATGGTGATGGGCGCCACCAGCACGCAGTTGCTGCCCACATGCACGTCGTCACCAATCACCGTGCGGTGCTTGTTGGCGCCGTCGTAGTTGGCGGTGATGCTGCCAGCGCCGTAATTGACGCGCTCACCCACGGTGGCGTCGCCCAGGTAGGCCAGATGGTTGGCCTTGGCGCCGTTGGCCAGGGTGGAGTTCTTCACCTCCACAAAGTTACCGATATGCACCTCGGCACCCAGCTGGGCACCCGGGCGCAAACGGGCGAACGGGCCGATCAAGGAGCCCGGCCCCACCGAAACGCCCAGCTTTTCGCCATCGATGTGGGTGAACGGGTGGATCACCGCACCGGCGGCGATCTGGGCGCTGGCGATCACGCAGTTGGCGCCTATGCGTACACCGTCGCCCAGGCTGACCTGGCCTTCAAACACGCAATTCACGTCAATCGATACGTCCTGCCCGCATTGCAAACTGCCGCGCACATCCAGCCGCGCAGGGTCGGCCAGGCGCACGCCTTGCTCCATGAGTGATAGCGCCTGCTGCCGCTGGTAAGCGCGCTCCAGTTCGGCCAGCTGTACGGGGCTGTTGACGCCTGCGACCTGCAGCTCGTCGCTGATCTTGTGGGCCACCACCGGTACGCCATCGACCACGGCCATCTTGACGATGTCGGTCAGGTAATACTCGGACTGGGCGTTGCGGTTGTCCAAACGGCCCAGCCAGGTGCGCAGATGCTTTGCGGGCACCGCCATGATGCCGCTGTAGATCTCGCGGATGGCGCGCTGTTCGTCCGTGGCGTCCTTGTGCTCGACGATGGCCTGCACCGCATCTCCATTGCGCACAATGCGGCCATAACCACTGGGGTTGGGCAGCTCCAGCGTCAGCAGGGCCAGCTTGCTCCCAGCGCCCACGGCGATCAGCTGGCGCAGGGTGTCGGCCTGGGTCAGGGGCACGTCGCCCGACAGAATCACCACCACGCCGTCATCGGCCAGCTGGGGCAGTGCCTGCTGCACCGCATGGCCCGTGCCCAGCTGCGGCTCCTGGCGTGCAAAATTTATAGGAAAAGTATCACCAGCGCTTGTGTATCCTGCGCTGGCCGCTTCAACTTCTGTAGCGCCATGACCGGTAATGACCACCACATTGCGGGGCTGCAGACTGCTGGCGGTGTGGACAACATGGGCCAGCAACGCACGCCCGGCCAAAGAGTGCAACACTTTGGGCAGCTTGCTTTTCATGCGGGTGCCTTTGCCCGCGGCCATGATGACTACGTCGATTTCTGCCATGTCTTGCTTCTTCAAAGGTAAATGGATTGGGATTATCAGCCTGTTGTTGGCCAGCTTTCTGCTGTCCGCCTGCACCAGCCTGAAGCTGGCCTACAACCAGGGCGAACACCTGGGCGTCTGGTGGCTGAACGGCTATGTGGATCTGGACAAGGCCCAGGCGCAACAGGTGCGCGAAGACCTGCGTGCACTGCAGCACATCCAGCGACAGCAGCAACTGCCCATCTACGCCGACTGGCTGCAGCAACTCCAGGGCCAAGCCGCACAAGACACCACGCCCGAGCAGGTCTGCGCGACAGGCCAGCAGCTACGCAGCTTTGTAGAGGCTCTGGTATTCAGCACCGAGGGCCCAGCAACCACACTGGCCCAGAGCCTGAGCCCGGCGCAGCTCCAACATTTGGAGCATAAGTTTGCCGACAAAAACACCGACTACCGCAAGGAATGGCTGGCTCTGGAGCCGGCCGAGCTGCGGGCCAAGCGCCTCGATACCGTACTGGAACGCGCCGAAACCGTCTATGGACGCATAGATGCAGCACAGAAAGCATTGCTGCGCCAGCAATCGGAGCAGTCGTTGTTCGACCCGCAGCGCACGCAAGCCGAGCGCCTGCGCCGCCAGACCGATATGCTGCAAACACTGCGCCAATCGGCCCGCGCCCCTGATGCACGTAGCGCCATCCATGACTTGATGGCACGCAGCCTGCATCCGAACACCCCCTCGGAGCGCACGTACACAGAAGCTTTGCGCCAGCAAGACTGCCAGAACATCGCCGCCTTGCACAACAGCACCACGCCTGCCCAACGCTCCGCCGCCGTCCGCTGGCTGGCCGGCTACGCAAAACTACTCAGAGAGTTGGCAGCCCAAAGCTGAATGCATGCACCAAGTTTTGGTGCATGCATCACAAAATTTGGCGGGCAAAGTACCCACCTAAAAACAAGCCGATTGCCTATCCTTCTACCCAATCCTGTTGTGCGCTGCAACACGCTACACCAACCTGCATTTCGCGGGAACAACAGGTTTGAGGGATAACGCCATGCTGCACACCGATTTTTCTGATTCCGTCACCGACACTCTCAGCTATGTAGATGAGCCCCTGTCCAGCGCAGCGGCCTCGTCACCAGACGCACTGGTATTGATGCAATGCGTACTGGAACAAATGGACTATGGCCTGGCGCTGGTCCACATGGTGACGCGGCAAATCCGCTTTTCCAACCGGCTTGCCTATAGCAGCCTGCAAGGCGCCGGTAGTGCACGCAGCGGCCTGTGCATTACCGATGGTCGCTTGACTACCTTGCTCAACTCCGATGAAGCCCAACTGGAACACGCCCTGCTACGTGCCCAATCCGGCGTACGCGCGTTGATCAGCCTGGGTGGCGAAGACTGCACGACCAGCGTAGCAGTGGTCCCGCTGACTGCCCCCGGTGCAGGCCCGTTTGCCTTGCTGGTATTTGCCAAGCAACAGCTGTGCGACAGCTCCACCATCGCACTGTTTGCACGCGAGCGCGGGCTCACCAGCGCCGAAAGCAATGTGCTGGCCTCGGTTTGCAGCGGCATGCGCCCCACGCAAATCGCCGAACGCCATGGTGTGCAGATATCTACCGTTCGCAGCCAATTGCGTAGCATTCGGGTAAAAACCCGCTGCGATACCATCCGGCAACTGGTGGAAACCGTATCCATCCTGCCGCCTATGGCGCGCCACATGACAGCATTGCAGCATTAACTCCAGAAAACTTTGATACATTCGGATACACAAGTGTGTATCCGAATGTGACTCTGACCATAGCTATGGCATAGACTGGCGCGTACGCAGTACGCAGCCGTCTATCCATGAAACCCGCAATTGATACCCTGACTGAGACTTTCTGCAACGACAACTCCATGCCAGAGTTGGTGCGGGAGTTGGTGCCTCTGGGCGAAGTCCGGCGCTATCGAAAAGGGACCATCCTGATCCATGAGGCCGACACCGGCGACACCTTGTTTGTCGTGGTGGATGGACGGGTCAAAGTCTTTTGTACCGACGACAACGACAAGGAAATCACGTTTGACGTGATAGGCCCAGGCGACTACTTCGGTGAAATGGCCCTGGATGGTGGCGCCCGGTCGGCCAGCGTGGTAACCATGGAGGCGACCGCCTGCGCACTGTTGACGCGAAAAACCTTGTTGAGCTTCATTGCTACACGCCCCGAATTCGCACTGGACCTGCTATCCAAGGTGATACGCAGAGCCCGCATGGCCACCAATAGTGCGCGCAATCTGGCTTTTGTGGATGTGTATGGGCGCCTGGTGCAATGCCTGCAGGGCCTGGCTACACCACAAGCAGACGGAACCCTGCTGATTGCCGAACGCATCACGCACCAGGAAATTGCCAGCCGGGCCGGCTGCAGCCGAGAAATGGTGAGCCGCATCCTGAAAGACCTGGAAACCGGTGGCTATGTGCGGGTAGACAAGCGCCAGATCACGCTTTTGCAAGCCCTACCAGCACGGTGGTGAACCATGTGCTGCGCCCCTCTGCTGCTGGCACAAGGCGCATCACACGGCGCAGCATCAATCCAAGGCGCGTTTGAGACGAATTTCCTCGATTTTGATGTCGCCCATGGGTACGGTCTTGGCGGTATTGAGTTCCCGCTTGAAGCCCGCCAAGTCAAAAAAGCGCAAAGCTCTTTCGTTGCGCAACGGAATCCAGATGGTGACGGTGGTGCACCCCTCGTCTACCAAGGCTTCACGGGCCGCATCCCACAAAGCCAGGCCCACACCCTTGCCCCAGTGGCTAGGGGCAACATAGATGGACCAAACTTCACCCACGGTGTTCTTGGTGCCCTTGTCGCGCGAACGGTCAAAGCCTACAAAACCCACGATGGTTTCACCGTCCAGGGCCACTTGCACCTGCGGATCTCCGTATTCGATGGCCTCACGCCACAGATTCAAGCGCTTGGCACTGGGCATGGTGTTGAGATGCTCATCAGGCACCAGACCCTGGTAGGCGGCGGCCGTCGCAATAACGTGGAGATTGGCGATGTCTTGGGCTTCGCGCAAAACTGCGGGACGCACATCGAAAATGTATGAACTGGTCATGGGAAGAGAACGAAAAGAAAGAAATGGGCCTATAGCCCAGAGAGCGAAAACATTTCGGGGGACAGGGATTGTCGCCGCAAAAGCCTGCCAAGCAGGCTTTTGACGGAAAGCTACGACTAAACTTGGTCACACCATGCAGCAAGATACCGTTTGTTTCAGTGCCCTATTGCTACCCGCAGAAAGTGGTTTCGATGCACCGCCAGATCTGCCCCTGCTGGTCGCGGCCGAACATGCTGGCTTGTTGATGGCAAATTCCTGCCGCAACGGCACCTGCAGAACCTGCATCTGCCACTTGGCCAGCGGCGGCGTCCAGTACCGCATCGCCTGGCCTGGCCTGAGTGCGGAAGAAAAGCGTGATGGCTACATCCTGCCCTGCGTGGCCTACCCCACCTCCGACGTTACTCTGGTACTGCCAGAGCGGGCCGGATATATCTCCTGATACCCCCGGCAGGAATACCCGTGCAAGTACCAGACGCTGCCCCCACCCTTACCCTGACGGTTGTGGTGGACGGTACACAACTGTCCATGGCGCTGTCAGATGCACAAGCCATGGGGCATATCGCCAGTTGTTCCATCAGCGATGAGCAAATGCGGACCCTGCAGGCCCCGAAGGGCCATCCATTCACGCAGGGCGCTCTCCTGTTCGAACAATTATTCCCAGCAAGAATACGCAACATCTTGCAACAGAGCGCATCACGCGCCATCTATTTACAACTGGACGAAAGCTTGTTGGCCATTCCATGGGAAATGGCTTTTGATGGCAGCCAGTTTTTAGGTGAAAAATTCCAGATTACCCGCCGCGTGCTGTCAGGCGCCCCCCCCAAACGCCCTGGCCGCGCAGCGCCACGCAGGGAATCTCTGCGCGTCCTGCTACTACGAAAGCCACACTGCTCGCCAGCACAAGAGGCGTACTGTGCAACGCTGGCCGAAAGCATTCTCTTTATCGAGGGCCTGGAAGCCACGCTGGTGCACACCCAAACCGTTGAACCCACCAGCTTGCTCAAGCTCGTGCACGACAGCGACGTGGTGCACAGCATAGGCACTGACGACCACCTTCACGCAATACCCGACCACCAGGACACCAGCAACGCCGCGCAACTTTGGATATCCGACCGTGCCAGCAGTCACATTGGCATGCTGCGGTATGGTGCCAACGTACTCATACACCAGGATGTAGACGACGCACCGCTGCATATCGACGGCATGCGGGCGTTCTACCAGGCCTTGGCCCAGGGCAGTACGCTTGGGGCCGCCGTGCAGCATGCACGGCATAACCGCCACCACCAGCAGACGTCCACAGAAACCCTCCCGTGGACCTGTGCGCTGTACGGCGATGCTGCATTGGTTCTACACCCCTCCATGGAACGCGCAGGCCTGGACGACAACCTGCGACAGGTCACGGCGGTGTCCTGCGACCTGGTGGGATCTACCCACCTACTGGACACCTGGGGGGCCGAACGCTACAGCGAGGTGCTGGACACCTACCACACAGTGTGCGCTGGCGTGGTGTCGCGCTGGGGTGGCATTTCAGACACCCCCCAGGGCGATGACGGCATCATGTGCTACTTCGGCGTGCCTTTGGCCTATGAAGACTCGGTGGCACGCGCACTACGCGCCGGGCTGGAAATCATCCAAACCGTCACCCAGTTGGGAGTACAGGTACGACTTGGCGTAGTGACCGGCAATGTGGTGGTGCGGTCCGGACAACCTTTTGGCGTTTCCTTGCACCTGGCCGCACGGCTTCAATCCATCGCCCAACCCAACACCATGGTTGCCAGCGATTCCACGCGGCAAATCGTCAAAGAAAAATTCATCTTCGAGCGGCTCACAAGCTTGCCGCCGCTCAAAGGATTCGCCCCCGCCACCGCGGCCTACCGCGTGGTCAGCGAAGTACCCAATGGCAGCCAGCTTGCGCAGGAGTCCGCGCCTCGGCGCACCCCATTTGTAGGCCGTAATGCCGAAATCGGCGCGCTGGAACAGCACTGGAATGAAGTCTGCACCCAAGGTGTACGAGCAGTGCTGGTGTCGGGCGAGGCCGGTATCGGCAAATCACGTCTGGCCAGCGAGTTCCGTCGTTCCCTGCAGGCCCGCAAACTGGCGGTGCTGGAATGCCGCTGCACGCCGGACCATGTGCACAGCACATTCCATCCCTTGATCGATTTTCTGCGCCGACAGCTGCGTATCGTGGATGAGGAATCACCCGACAGCAAGCTTCGCAAGATCCAGGCGCAGCTGCCCGAAGACCTGTTACAGACCGATGCCCAGGCACTGGTCGCAGCCCTGCTGTCGATTCCGATGGACGGCAGACTGGCAGCCCTGTCCTATACCAAGGAAAAACAACGCGAACGCACGCTGGACGTGCTGGTGGCCTGGCTGCTGCATGCCACGCAGCGTGGCCCGGTCTGCCTGCTGATGGAAGACCTGCAATGGGTTGACCCTTCAACACGTGAATTTCTGCATCGCGCCATGGCCGAGGCGAAACAGCGCCCCCTGATGGTACTGCTCACCCTGCGCACCGAGCAGTCCCCGGTACAGGACACCGGCTTTGTGGTGCACGAAGTCCCACTGAAGGGCTTGTCGCCCGAATCCACCCGGGCCATGATTCTGGGCGCCTGCGGCCCCTCCGCCGTGCCGGGCGAAATGGTGCAGCTCTTGGCGGCCAAGGCCGATGGTGTCCCCCTGTTCATCGAAGAATCGGCCCGCATGGTAATGGACCTGGGGGTGCAAGCCCACAGCCACGATGCGGCCATGGCGGCGCGCTTCACCGTGCCAGCCACCATCCATGACCTGCTGATGGCGCGGCTGGACCGCCTGGCCACCGCCAAACAAGTTGCGCAGGTGGGCGCCACCATAGGACGCGAGTTCTCCCTGCCGCTGCTGCAGGCCATCGTGGCACACGAAACCTCACCCATCGGGCTGCATGATCTGCCCGCACGCCTTGCAGCGCTGGTGCGCTCCGGGTTGGTGATTGAGACCACCGACGCTGCGGGCACCCACTATTACTTCAAGCATGCGCTGGTGCGCGATGCGGCCTATGAATCCCTCTGGGAACGCGACCGCAAACGCCTGCACCGCACCATCGCCAACGTCGTACGCGAGCAGTTCCAGGACCTGGCACAAAGCCAGCCCGAGTTGTTAGCCCACCACTTCGCGCAGTCAGGCAACGATGCACAGGCACTGGAATACTGGGAACGGGCCGCCCGCAGAGCCGCCACCCGCTCCGCCCATCTGGAAGCCATCAACCACCTGCGCAGCGGTCTGGCCGTTTTACTGCGGTTGCCGCCGGTATCCGAGCGTGACCGCGCCGAACTGCGGCTGCAGCTGCTACTAGCCGGCCAGCTCATCGCCACCCACGGCTACGGCGCCGACCAGGTAGGGCACGCCTATGAGCGTGCGGCTGAACTTTGCCAGCGCGTAGGCGACGAAACCGCGCAAATGAAAACCCTGCTCGGGCTGGAGGGCTACCACTTCATGCGCGCCGACTTTGACCGCGCGCATGAGATTGCCCAACAGGCTGCCAATCTGATCGGCGAGGCTGCCGACCCCATGCGCAAAATCCAGGTGCAATGGGCGGCAGGCAACATCCTGTTCCACAAGGGTGATTTTGTGGCCTCCCTCGCGCACCTGGACGCCTGCCTCACCGACTACCGACAACTGCAGCACCATCCCAGCGTGGTGCAAGACCCCGGCATCATGAGCCTGTGCTATTCCGCCTGGGCCGTGTGGGAACTCGGCCTGGCCGACCAGGCCCTGGAGCGGGCAAGGCAGGCTGTGGCCCTGGCCGAACAACTCGGCCACAAATTCAGCATGGGCGAAGCATTTGCTTTTTGTGCGTCCATACACCTATTCCGGGGCGAGATCACCGAAGCCATGCACTGCGCCAAGCAGGCCAAAAGCATCTGCCAGGAAGGCGGATTTGCCGTCTGGCTCGCGTATTCCACCTTGCTGCATGGACGCCTGCTGGCCGAGCTGGGCGAACCCGAGGCTGGCGTAGCAGAAATGCAGCAAGCCTACCGCATGTGGGTATCCACCGGCGCCGTCGTCACCCGTCCGCTGTACCTTGCCATGCAGGCCGAAGGCCTAGCGCTGGCCGGCAAACCCGATGAAGGCCTGGCCCTGCTGTACCAAGCGTTCGAAATCGTCTGCCAGTACCAGGAGCATTACCACGAGGCCGAAATCCGCCGGCTCACGGGCGAGTTGCTGCTGCAATCCGCCGCCTTGCACGGACAAGACCGACAACAGGAAGCTGAACAATGGCTGCAAGGCGCGCTGGACTTTGCCCGTAATCGCCAACATCGGGCCGCAGCCCTGCGCTGTGCCACCAGCCTGTCGCAACTACAGGTAGCACAAGGCCGCTCATCAGAGGCAAAAATCGTACTCAAAAGTGAGTATGACGCCGTATCGGAAGGTTTCTACACTCGCGACGTGCAGGTTGCCGGGGCTTTGCTGGAGCCTTTGTTGCCAGCCGAATACGACCCCCTCGCCACCGCCTGAAGCTCGCAGTTGGTGAATGGGCAACCAGTCACCAACGGAGCCCCCATGACCCCACTACTCGCCGCCTTTGACGACGCGCAGATCTCGGCTTTCCAACAAAACCGCCTGCTTTTCTCCTGGCTCAATGACGATCAACAGCGTGCCGCGCTGTACCAGGAATTACTACAAACCCCGCGCGTGCTGCAGTTCACCAGTTGCGCCGACACCAAGATCCACGCCAGCGACGCTGGCGACTCGGTCTACCACCAGCAGGTCTACCTGCTGTCGCAACGCACGCACATCGAACAGGCGCTGACCAACACCGAATGCTTCAGCAACTCGCCCTACCTGGCGCTGGGCAGTGGTACCTTCATGCTGGGCCTGGACAAGGACCAGCCCACACCCGCAACCGACGAGCACAAGGCCCAGCGCCAGTTTGCGATGAGCGCCTTCAAGTACGACGGCCGCACCATCGCCGCGCTATCGGCGCTGGCCTACCAGGCCGCCGCCGTACTGCCGCTGAAAACCCGGGAGTTCGACCTGGCCTATCTGAGCGAGCAAGCCGCGCTGCGCTTTGTCGGCTTCCTGTTCGGCTTTGCCCAGTCCGACATAGGCCTGCTGGAGCAGACCATGCGCCTGGCCTACAACGGCATGAGCTACCAGATGTTTGCCCGCCACTTCGTCGCCAACCCTTTCGCCGTGCCCCAGGCCTCGGGCGCGATGGGCATGCTGCTGGTACGCGTCGGCCAGCTGATCGACCAGTACCAGAAAGCTATCGGCAAAAAAGAGCAGGATGAAGTCGCGTCCCTGCAGCAGGAGCTGAAAGACCTGCAAACCTTTGCCTTCCCGCCCCAGGGCGCGCTGCTGCTGAAGGATTTCGAGCCCGTGCTGCCACGGCTGGCGCGCACGGCGGCACAGTACTCGGGCACCGAGCTGGCGGCCATCGTGGTCGGCTCCATCGCCGGCATCATCGGCAATGTGCAGGCCAGCGTCAGCATCGCCATCAGCCAGTTCTTCACGCTCGGCCAAATGCCACTGGCCCAGGCCGCCGCGTTGCGCGCAGCAAAAAATCCAGCCGATGCGGGTGCGCTCAGCGCGCTGATTTTGGAAGCGCTGCGCCTGCAGCCACCCGCGCCATTTTTGCCGCGCCGCGTGCTGAAGGACAACCCATTTGGCGACACGGACGGCGTGCGCGTCCCGGCCGGCTCCCTCGTTATCCTGGCGGTGGGCGCTGCCACCCGCAACGACGGCCAGCCCCATCCGCACGAGTTCCGCGCCACGGCCACTAAGGACGATCCGCTGATCTTCGGCGGTGACCCCGGCGACCACCTGCACCAATGCCTGGGCAAGTACATCGCGATGCCACTGGTAGCTCAGGTGGTGCAGCAGGTGCTGCTGCTACCCGGCCTGGCGCAAACGCTGGACCCGACCACCGGTGAACCGAACCGGCTGCAAAAGCACTGGGGTTTCAACTGCAGCAGCTTCCCACTGCAGTTCACCGTGGACAAGCGCGTCATCCAGCAGTCGCTAAACGTGGTGATGGAGCTCAAGAAGCCCCTGGCCGTGCACGCCGAGGCGCTAAAGCAAATCATCGTCTACGGCGCGCCACGCATCGAGCTGCGGCTGCAGCAGGCGCGCCATGTGCACTTCGCGTTCTTCGAATTTCTGGAAAACGACAGCAAGCTGGTGCTGCACACCATCTTTGACGGCGACTTCGACGCCTACATCGAACACTTCGCGCTGCAGATCGGGCCGCTGTTTGACCTGCTGTTCGAGCACATCGAAAACGCTCCGCCATTGCCGGTGGCCGAATTCCCCAAGGAATTCATCGACGCGATACGCCTGCACAACAAGCAGCCCGCCGGGCGTTATTTCTACAGCGCCTACCCGATGCGCACCGTGGCCGACATCAACGCCAGCCCGGAGGTCCGCTAAATGCCGCACACCGCCCGGCTTGAGAAAGCCCACATCCAGAACATCGTGGCCAATGGCTACGACTTCCACCACAGCCGCTACTTTGTGCTGAGCATCATCCAGGTCGATACGGCGCGGCAGTTTCTGCGCGCGCTGCTGGACGGCGGCTGGGTCGTTTCGGCCACCGCCTCGCGTGCCACTGCCGCGCGGCTGAAGGCCCTGCAGCGCTGCCCGGTCGGCATAGGCTTCACTTTCAAAGGCCTGCAGCAGCTGCAGCTGCCCTCGGTGTATCTGCGCGCCTTCCAGGACCGTGCGCCGGCCTTTGCCGAGGGTGCCTACCAGCGCGCAGCGCACCGCCTGGCCGACACCGGCCCCAGCGCCGCCGAGCTGTGGGAGGACGGCTTCCGCCCCAACACCGCGCACCTGTTCCTAACCCTGCATGCCGACGCCGTGGCCGAGCTGGACCAAGCGCAGGCCACGCTGCAGCAGTTGGCCGACGACGCGTTCGCGCCCGAAGGCTGGACCGCCGCCTTCCAGGGCGGCCACCTGAACCACGACCGCAAAAAACGCCGCATCCACTTCGGCTATCTGGACGGCATCACCAACCCGCTGGTCAACGGCCTGCACCCGCATGCCGCCCACTATGCCGAGCTGAAGATTCCGCCCCAATTCCACGCCCCCGGCGAGTTCCTGCTGGGCCATGAAAACGACGAGGGCTATAACCGCTGGCTGCTCAGCAGCGAAGACGAGCCGGTGCGCCAGTTCTTTGCCAACGGCAGCTTCTCGGTGTTCCGCAAGATGGCGCAAGACACCGCGGCGTTCGAGTCCTTTGTGGACAAGGCAGCCGGCGATGCCCCCTCGGCCGACTATGTGCGCGCCAAGCTGCTGGGCCGCTGGCACGACGGCCGGGTACTAGACGAAAGCTCACCCAACCAGCCCGGACCAGACCACACGCCGCAGACAAACGCCGAGCTGAACGACTTCGACTTCTCGACCGACAAGCAAGGCCTGGGCTGCCCCTTCGGCGCGCACATCCGGCGCATGAACCCGCGTGCCGATCCGGTCGTGCCGTTCCGCCGACGTCCACTGCTACGCCGTGGCATTCCCTACGGCCCGGCAGGTGGTGGGGCCGACAGCGACCGTGGCCTGCTAGGCCTGTTCTTCTGCGCCAGCCTGGAGGACCAGTTCGAGCACCTGGTGTCCGAGTGGGGCAACAAGAACCCGTTTGGCACCGGCATCCAGGGCACAGCCAAAGACCCACTGATCGGCAACCACGAAGGCGACGGCGGCCAGTACGACATTCCCATGGGCGGCGGCGTCAACAAGCCACTGACCGGCTTCACACCGTTCGTCACGACACGCGGCACGCTGTACACGATGTTCCCCAGCCTGCCGGCGCTGCGGGTACTGGCCGAACCACCGGCAGGCTGATGCAAGCCAAAGAGGCCTCCAGCGCAGGTATTACCTGCACCATCAGCTATCAATAAAATAGCAACCACAAATCTGAAAGCCCCCTCCGTGGGGCTTTCCTGCAATTAGTGAGCAGCTGCGCTATAAAACGCCTTTCGCCCACAGAAAGCTCCCGCCCCATGACCACCACCCTGCCCACCTATTTCATCTCCCATGGCGGTGGCCCCTGGCCCTACATGGAAGAGATGCGCCCCATGATGCGCGTGCTGGCCGAGTCGCTGGCCGACATGCCACGGCAGATCGGTGTCACCCCCAAGGCCGTGCTGTGCATTTCGGCCCACTGGGAGGAAAGCGCCTTCACCGCCATGTCCAGCCCCCAGCCGCCCATGTTGTACGACTACGGCGGTTTTCCACCCCACACCTATAAGGTGGTCTACCCCGCGCCCGGCGCGCCGGAACTGGCCCAGCGCGTGGTGGACCTGGTTGCCGCCGCCGGCCTGCCCGCGCGTCTCGACCCGCATCGCGGCTTTGACCACGGCACGTTTTCGCCCCTGGTGGTGATGTACCCGCAGGCCGATGTGCCGGTGCTGCAGCTGTCGCTGAAGACCGGGCTGGACCCAGCCATCCACCTGGCGCTGGGCCGGGCCCTGGCGCCGCTGCGCGACGAGAGCGTGCTGATCGTTGGCAGCGGCCTGAGCTACCACAATCTGCGCATGTTCGGCCCGGCGGCCAGAGCGCCGTCCAAGGCTTTTGACGACTGGCTGCAGGACACCGTGGCCGCCGCCCCGGCCGAGCGCGAGGCCCGCCTGCTGGCCTGGGCCGGCGCGCCTTCGGCCCGCCTGGCGCACCCGCGCGAAGAGCATCTGATCCCGCTGATGGTGGCTGTGGGCGCCGCCTTCAACGACCCGGCCACCTGCGTCTACCACGAGGATGCCATGTACGGCGGCGTCACCGCCTCCAGCTTCCGCTTCGACACCAAGGCTTAAACAGGCTGCTAGCGCAGATACAACCTGCGCAAGCAGCTACATATTCAATAGCAAAATGCATTTCCCCTCCCTCACCGCCCTGTGCGCGGCCCTGCTCTGCGCCAGCGCGGCCCACGCCATCCAGGACTGCGAACTCAACGGCCAATCCGTCAACCCCGACAACGGTAGCACCACCGCCGGCAAGACCGGCATCATGCGCTGCAAGGACCGCGACACCGGCCAGCTGACCCGCGAAGAAGAGCTGCAGAACGGCCGCTCCATCGGCCTGGACCGCTTCTACCAAAACGGCAAGCTGCTGCGCGAACGCCATGTCAACGAACGCGGCAACAACCACGGCCTGGTGCGCGAATTCGCCCCCGACGGCACGCTGCTGCGCGAGTCCACCTACGACAACGGCAGCGAAGTCGGCCTGGTGCGCCGCAACCACCCGACGGGCACTCTGATGCGCGCCACCTACTACGGCACCGGTAACCAGGGCGAACTGGCCTATGCCGAACTGACGCCGCGCGGCCAGCTGCGCGCCCTGCGCTGCGGCGACAAACCGCTGCTGGCGCCGCTGGTGGACGACGCCAAGCTCTGCGGCTTCGGCGGCAAACCCGCCCAGGTAGAGATGTTCAACGATACCGGCGTGCTGCAGATGCGCGCCAGCTATGCCAACGGCCAGCGCCAGCGGCTGGAGGACCTGTACCCCAGCGGCAAGCCGGAGCGCGTGGAAGAAACCAAGGACGGCAACCGCTCCGAGCGCCGCTTTGCCGAAGACGGCGTGCTGCGCCGCGAAACCCTGTGGCAGCTGGACGGCAAAACCTCCAGCAAGACGCTGGAGCGCGAATTCTCTGAAAGAGGCAGCCTAGTGCGCGAGCAGAAATGGGCCGAGCGCCGCGCGGTGAGCGACGCCAGCTTCTACCTGAACGGTCAGCCCAAGAGCCGCATGCTGTATAGCCGCGACGGCAACACTAATTACGTGGACGAAACCGACTTCTATGACAGCGGCAAGCCATCTCGCACCGGGCGCTACATCCAGACCGACCGCTACAACCAGACCCCTATAGGCACCCACCAGTCCTTCAACGCCCAAGGCAAGCTGGTGGGCGAAGCCATTTACGACAGCCGTGGCCGCATCAGCCGCGAACGCGACTGGGACGACGACGGCAAGCTCTTGCACGACGACGAGGTGTTTGAAGACGGCTCGCGCAAGGCCTACGCCAAATAAAAAAGGGCGCTGCATCACGGCAGCGCCCCATAGGGTGGATTTATAAGAAATCGGCCCCTAGCGCAGGAAATACCTGCGCAAGTAGCTACATATTTAATAGCAACCCAGCTCAGGCAGTGCGGCCACGCCCGGCCACCAGGGTGTCGCCCAGGCCGACCAGGCCCATGGCCAAACGCCCGACAGCCGCGGCGGCGGAACGCAGGGCCAATGCCAGGTCGCGGCCCGGCTGGACCACACCGCCGCGCCATTGGGCACCGGCACTGGCGGCTTCCTGACGGCCGTCCCAGACCGCCTCGGTCTGTGGCTCCCAGCTGAAGTAGGCAGCCTCCGCCTGACTAGCCTGGGCACCCAGGTACCAGGATTCAACCACCAGGCGCTGGCCTGCTTGAAGCGTCAGGCTATCGCCGGCATGGAGGATGTGATCGCCTAGCACCATGGTGTGGCCGGTGTGCGGGCCGTCCATGGTGGCCCAAATCTTCCCCTGCGCCACACGGAACACGCCAGGCTGACGCGGTTGCAACGTGGTAGCGTGCCCCGCATCCAGCTTCCAGCATTCCGTCAGAGCGGCCGCAGAAAGAGTGGATTGCAATGCAAGGGTGGTAGACATGGTGTACTCCAGATAATGTCGTTTTGGGAATGAATCATCGTTCTTGTCGTTCACGGGGTCCAATGAAATCGGACCGGGTTATTGATTCCCAAACCGCATGAATGGCACACTCCCCCCATGCTCCAACCGCAAACCCATTTACGTACCCGCCCCATCAGCGTGGGCCAGCTGCGCGCTTTCACCGCCGTGGCCCGGCACCTGAACTTCCGCGCCGCCTCCGAAGAGCTGGCACTCACCCAATCGGCCGTCAGCCGACAGATCCAGGCGTTGGAGGAAGAAGTCGGCGTACCGCTGTTCCTGCGCCACACCCGGGCTGTCGAGCTGACCGGCGCGGGCTCCCAATTGATGCGCAGCGTGACGCACGCGCTGGAGCAATTGGACAGCACGGTGCGCATGATCCGCCGCAGCGCGGGGCGCAAAAGCGTGGCCGTCAGCACCTGGGCCTCGTTTGCGTCCATGTGGCTGATCACCCGGCTGGAGGCCTTCCAGAACGAATTCCCGGACATCGACATCCGCATCGACGCCACCGACAACCTGATCGACCTGGAAACCGCCGATGTGGACCTGGCCCTGCGCTACGCCAAGGCCGACATGGTGCCGCCAGGCGCGGTACGCATGTTTGGCGAACAGCTGACCGCCGTGGCCAGCCCCTGGCTACTGAAAACCGGCCAGCCCCTGGTGCGCGGCGAAGATCTGGCGCATTTCGCACTGATCGAGGCTGGTGACGCACACCGTGCGAACCACCTGGAATGGCTGTCCTGGCGGCGCTGGTTTGAGGTGCACCAGCTGGAGCATATAGAACCCAAACGCTGGATGTTCTTCAACTACGCCCATCAAATCGCCCAGGCCGCGCTCACCGGGCAAGGCATCGCGCTGGCGCGCATGCCGCTGATTGCCGACAGCCTGGCCAGTGGTGATCTAGTGGAAATACTGCCGCATATGCGGCTGGACTCACCCGTGGCCTACTGGATGGTGGTCGGCCCGCGCAGCGCAGACCGGCCCGAAATCAAGGCCTTCTGCGCTTGGCTGCAGCTACAGGCCCTGGCGACCCGCAAAGCCATAGGCGATGCGCCGGACCCGGATACGGTAGATCACTTCGACTGACGCGTGAGCATGCGCCCAGCCCGCTGCAGCACGCCGTCGGCACCGGCTTCGCAGGCCAGCTGGCCGTTGACGAACACCTGTTCGATGCCGATGGAGCGCTCCAGCGGACTCGCGTAGCTGGCCATGTCCTGCACCCGTGCCGGGTCGAACACCACCACATCGGCAAACCAGCCGGGTTGCAGCTGGCCGCGCTGCTGCAGGCGGAAGTTGCGCGCCGACAGCCCCGTCATCTTGTAGACCGCCTGCTCCAGTGTGAACAGCTGCTCGTCGCGCGCATAGCGGCCCAGCACGCGCGGGAACGCGCCCCACAGGCGCGGATGCGGATGCTGGTCGTGCGGCAGGCCGTCCGAGCCGATCATGCTCAAGGGATGGGCCAGCACGCGCTTGACATCGTCCTCGTGCATCTGGAAGTAGCAGGCGCCGCCGGGCTGCAGGCGCTGGCAGGCGGTTTGCTGGTCTACGCCCCACTCGGCCGCGATGTCGGCCAGCAGGCGGCCCACCATCTCCGGGTGCGGGGTCGACCAGCTGAGCAGCACGTCGATCACGCCGTCCACCAGGTCCTCGCGCAGCACGGTGGAGCCGGCCAGGTAGGGGTAGACGTCCATGGCCACGCTCTGCCGTTCGGCCAGCTTCTCGATCAGCGGCAGGGTCTGCAAGGTACGGCCCCAGTTGGCCGGGCCCGCGCATTTGTGGTGCGAGATGATCAGCGGCACGCCGGCGATGTGGGCGGTGTCGCCGGCCTCATGCAAGGCCTCGATGATGGCCGCCATCTCGCTGCGCAAGTGGGTGGCGTAGACGCCGTCGAACTGCGCCACCACTTGGGCCAGGCGGACCACCTCCTCCATGGGCGCGGCAAACGCCGGCTCGTAGAACAGGCCGGACGACAAGCCCGTCGCGCCCTGGGCCATGCAGTCGGCCAGCAGCGCGCACATGCGCTCCAGCTCCTCCGCGCTGGCCGGCTGGTCCATGTCGGCCATGCAGGCAAAGCGCAAGGTGGTGTGGCCGATCAGCGAAGCCACATTCACCGCCGGCTGGGCCTGGTCGACCGCCACGGTATAGGCCTCAAAAGCCGGGTATTTGAACGCGTCATGGCCCAGCAGATTTAGCGGCGGCAGCGGCTGCTGTACCTGGTAGGGCGCGAGCGAAATACCGCAGTTGCCGGTCACCACCGTGGTGATACCCTGCGACAACTTGGGCCACATGCCGGGCGATTGCAGCACCAGGTTGTCGTCGTGGGTGTGCACGTCGATGAAGCCGGGCGCGATCACGCGGTAGCGGCAGTCCACGCGCTGCAGCCCGGGCAGATCTATGGCGAGCTTGGGGCCCATGGCGGCGATGCGGTCGCCCTGCAGCAGCACGTCGCCCACCCAGGCGGGCGCGCCCGTGCCGTCGATGATGCGGCCCTGCTCCAGCAGCACAGCGGCTTGCGTCATGCGCCGTCTCCGGGCTCGGCAGGGTCTACGCCCCAGCTGAGCTGCGGGTGGTGCCGCATATCCACGCCGCGGGTGCTGAGGATTTCATGCACACCACTAAGACGCTTCACCGCCTGGTCGCCCAAACGCTGGGCCACCAGTACCGTCAAAATTTCGATCACCGTCAAATGCACCAGATAGGCTTCGGTGCCGACATGCATCACCGGGTCTTCAGGCACATGGATGCCGAGCACGATGTCGGCATGCTGGGCCAGCAGGCTGTCTTGCTGGGTCAGCGCAATCACCGTGGCGCCCTGGCTGCGCGCCACATCCACCGCCTCGATCAGCGAGGGCATGCGCCCCACATGCGAGATGGCAAACACCACGCCGCCCGGCATCTGCGTGGCGGCCGACACCAGCTGCAGATGCATGTCCAGATAGGCATTCGCCACCAGCCCCAGGCGGAACAAGCGCGCCTGCATGTCGGATGCCATGAAGCTGGATGTGGCACCGACGCTGTAGCAATCCACCCGCGTGGCCGCCGCCATGGCGCGGGCCGCGGCTTCCACCGCCTCCACGCTCAGTTGGGCAGGCACGCTGTTGATGGCCGAGGCCGCGCCCTTGATGACCTTGGTGATCACCTGGGCCGCATCGTCCTCCAACCGCACCTTGCGGTGCAGGGGCGAGCCGCCAACCGCCATCTCCTGCGCCAGCGCCAGCTTGAATTCACGCAGGCCCGGATAACCGAGGTCGCGGCAGGTGCGCATGATGGTGGGCACCGAGCTGCCGGCGCGCTGGGCCAGGGCTTCAAAACTTTCATCGAGCACGCGCTCGGGGTCTTGCAGCACCAGGGCCAGCACCTTGCGCCGGCCGGCCGGTGCGCTGACCATCAGGGCCGCGATTTTTTGGAGTACGCCAGAGGACATGCAGGCTTTCAGAAACAGGTGACCAGCGCATCACAGACGCCATAGTCGGCATCGACCACCGGCATCCAGCGCCATTTGTCGAAGGTGGTGCAAGGGTGCGAAATCCCCAGCGCCACACGGTCGCCGACCTGCAGCAGCGCGCTGCCAGCCTCGGTCCAGCGCAGATAGGCATGCTGGTCGTTCAAAGCGCTGACAGTCCAGTCGGCAGGTGCGGTGGTGATGCTGCGGCCGCCGCGCGGGCTGTAGGCAATCGGCGTGGGCAAATCGAGGTCGTACGACAGGTCGCGCCGCCCGACGGCCAGGATCGCCAGGCCCGGTTCGGGGCAGGACTGCACGCTGGCCCAGACTTCGATCGCCGGGTGCAGGCCGTCCTCGCAGCCCAGGCGCTGGTTCACCGCATTCACCATGCGCTTGTAAAAACCGTGGTCGTGCGTCACATAGCAGCCCGAGCGCAGCAGGCCTCGCACCGGGCGCGACAGCGCAGGCTTCAGTTGCTCGGCCACCAGGTCAAAAATCGCCGAGCCGCCGGCCGTGATCAGCACTTCGTCGTCGGCAAACCAGCCTGCCGCATCGCAGGCCTGGGCGATGGCGGCAACGCGCTGCATCAGCGCATCGGCGTAGGCGCTGTCGGGCTCGGTCTTGCCGCTGGCGCCGCCGCCTTCGTAGCATTCGATGCCGACCAGGCGCACTGCCGCGCTCTGGTGCAGGCGCTCGGCCAGGGCCAGCGCATCGGCGTGGTTGCGGCAACCGGTGCGGCCGCCGGGCACGCCGATCTCGATCATCACTTCAAACGGAGTGGCTTGCGGGTGGGCGTTGAACCAGGCTTCGATCAGATCCAGCTGGGCCAGCGAATCCACCAAAAAGGCAATCCGCAGACCGGTGAATTCCTGCTGCAGGCTCTGTATGCCCTGCAGATCGGAGGCGGTCAGCACCTGGTTGGCGATCAGGCAGCGGCGTGCGCCGGTGGTGGCGCCGGCACGCACCTGGCTGACGGTGGCAAAGGTCAGGCCCCAGGCGCCCGCATCCAGCTGGCGCTGGAACAGCTGGGGCGACATGGTGGTCTTCCCATGCGGCGCCATGTCGACACCGCGCTCGGTGGCGAAGCGCTGCATCCACGACAGGTTGTGCGTCACCGCGTCGCGCTTGACGATGGCCAGCGGCAGCGGCAGATCGCCGTCCAGCACATTCCAGCCTTGTGCTGCTACGGCAGAACGGCGCAGCGGAGCCGTGTTCTGCGGAAAGCCTTTGAACGAGGCGTCGAGTTGGGGGTCCAGGATATCTTGCAGAGTCATATTCATTCCATGTTCACCAGGGGTAGATCATCGCGCAGGCAAGCCTTGAAACGGCCCTGCCCCATGTCCTTGAGTTCAGGCCGCTGCTCGGCACACAGCGCCATCGCGTGCGGGCAGCGGGTACGGAAGACGCAGCCAGACGGCGGGTCGATCGGGCTGGGGATGTCGCCCTGCAGCGGCACGTGCACGCTCTTGTGCTGCGGGTCGGGCTTGGGCGATGCGGCCAGCAGCGCCTGGGTGTACGGGTGCAGCGGCTGGCTGAACAGATCGGCTGTAGGCGCCACCTCCATCACCCGGCCCAGGTACAGCACGACCACGCGGTCGCACAGGTATTCGACCACGTCCAGATCGTGCGAGATGAACAGCATGGTCAGCGACAGCTTGTCGCGCAGGTCGCACAGCAGGTTCACCACCTGGGCCTGGATGGACACGTCCAGTGCCGACAGCGGCTCGTCGGCGACGATGAATTCAGGCTCCACCGCCAAGGCACGGGCCACGCCTATGCGCTGGCGCTGGCCGCCGGAAAATTCGTGTGGGTAGCGTGCCGCGTGCTCAGGCCGCAGGCCCACGGTTTCCAGCAATTCGGCAATGCGCGCGGCGCGCGCCTGCTTGCCGGCATGCAGGCCATGCACCTGCAGCGCTTCACCCAGAATGTCGCGGATGCGCATCTTCGGGTTCAGGCTGGCATACGGGTCCTGGAAGATCATCTGCAGCTTGCTGCGCAGCGCGCGCATGCGGCTGTCGGACACTTTACCCAGGTCTTCGCCGCGGTACAGCACCTGGCCTTGCGTGCTTTCCACCAGGCGCAGCAGGGTTCGGCCTATGGTGCTTTTGCCGGAGCCCGACTCGCCCACCAGGCCCAGGGTTTCGCCGCGCTGAATGGCGAACGACACGTCGTCCACCGCGCGCACCGGACGCGTGCTGGCGCCGAAATACTTGTGCAGGCCGCGCACCTCAATCAGGGCCTCGCTCATGCGGCCTCCTTGTGCTGCATCACGTTGCGCTGCTCTATCGGCAGCACGCAGCGGGCCCAGCGACCCGGACCTTCGGCATTCAGCGTCGGCATGGCTTGCTGGCACAGCGGCAGCGCCAGATCGCAGCGCGGTGCGAACGCGCAGCCGGGTGGCGGTGACAAGGGACTCGAAACCTGGCCTCGGATCGCGTACAGGCGGCGTTTGCCGTCTGCGTTCAGCGCGCGTTTGCGCTGCTGCGCCGGCAGGCAGGCCAGCAGGCCCTGGGTGTAGGGATGGCGCGGCTGGGCAAACAGTTCGACCACGGGAGCCGCCTCGACGATGCGGCCAGCGTACATCACCGCCACCTCGTCCGCGTGGTGGGCCACCACGCCGAGGTTGTGGGTGATGAACAGAATGCCCATGCCGGTCTCGGCCTGCAGGCGCCGCATCAGCGCCAGGATCTGCGCCTGGATGGTCACGTCCAGTGCGGTGGTCGGCTCGTCGGCGATCAGCAGCGTCGGGTTGCAAGCCATGGCCAGCGCAATCATCACGCGCTGGCGCATGCCGCCCGACAGCTGATGCGGATACTCTTTGACGCGCTGGGCAGCAGCCGGAATCTCCACCAGCTCCAGCATGCGCTGGGCGTGGGCCATGGCGGCAGCGGCGTCCAGGCCCAGGTGCAGGCGGGCCGATTCGGCGATCTGCTCACCGACGGTGAAGACCGGGTTCAGGCTGGTCATCGGCTCCTGGAAGATCATTGCAATCTCGTTGCCGCGGATGGCGCGCATCTGCGACTCAGGCAGCTGCAGCAGATCCACCGTGCGGCCGTCGCGCTGGGTGAACAGCGCCTCGCCGCTGACCTGGGTGCTGGCGCTGCGCGACAGCAGGCGCATCAGGGTCAGGCTGGTGACGGACTTGCCCGAACCAGACTCGCCTACCAGCGCGGTGGTGCGGCCCGGGTGGATCTGGAAGCTGACATCGGCCACCGAGCGGATCAGGCCTTCGTCAGTGTCAAAAAAGGTGCTGAGATGGCGTACATCCAGCCGTGTGTGGCTGGGAGTCGGGGGGGTCGTGGGGATAGACATAGTTTTACAGGGACTTCTTCAGCCGGGGGTCCAGCAGGTCACGCACACCATCGCCCAGCAGTTGCAGCGACAGCGCCGTCAGGATGATGGCCAGGCCGGGGAACAGCACGATCCACAGCGCCTGCTGCGCATACTGCTGGCTGCCGGCGACCATCGTGCCCCAGGTGGGAATCTCGGGCGGCACGCCGACCCCCAGAAAGGACAAGGCGGCTTCGGCCAGGATGGCGTAGGCAAAGATGAACGAGGTTTGCACCAGGATCGGCGACATCAGGTTCGGCAGGATATGCCGCCACAGAATGCGCCCGGTGGAGACACCGAGCGCACGTGCGGCTTCGACAAACAACAGCTCGCGCACCACCAGCGTCGAGGCACGCACCACCCGCGCCACCCGTGGCGTGTAGACCAGCACCAGGGCCAGCACCACGTTCAGCATCGACGGGCCCAGGATCGCCACCAAGGCGATCGCCAGCAGGATGTCAGGGAAGGACATCATCGCGTCCACCACCCGCATCACCGGCGCATCCAGCTTGCGAAAGAAGCCGGCCAGCAGACCGAACAAGGTACCAAAAACGATAGCGCCTCCCGCAGTCAGTGCGGCGATGGTGAGCGAATAACGCCCGCCAAATGCGATACGGGCGAACAGGTCGCGGCCGAGTTCATCGGTGCCCAGGATGTGCTCCATCGTCGGTTTGGACAGGCGCTGGCTGACTGCTGTGTCGTTCGGGTCAAACGGCGTCAGCACGCTGGCAAAAATGGCCACGATGACCACCAGCAGCAAGCAGATGGCGGCCGCCAGCACGATGCGGCGGCGGAATAGTTTTTGGAGAACGTGGGGGATTTTCATAACGGAACAAGCTCAATACTTCACACGTGGATCGACCAGCATGTAAAGCAGATCGACCAGGAAATTGATGACCACGTAGATCACGGCGATCACCAGCAGAGCGCCCTGGATGACGGGATAGTCGCGGCGCAACACGGCGTTCACCACCAGGTTGCCAACGCCAGGCAGGCCGAACACGGTCTCGGTCACCACCGCGCCGCCGATCATCAGGGCCGTGGTCAGACCGAGCACGGTGACGATGGGCACCAGCGCATTGCGCAGCGCGTGCTTGAGGATGACGACCTTCTCGGTCAGGCCCTTGGCGCGGGCGGTGCGCACATAGTCCTCTTCCAGCACGTCGAGCATGGACGCGCGGGTGAAGCGGATGATCAGCGCCGAATTCAATACGCCGAGCACGGTGGCCGGCAGCACCAGATAGTGCAGGCGCTCGCCCAGCGTCGCGCCCGGATCGCCATAGCCAGACACCGGGAACCAGCCCAGCGCCACGGCAAAAATCTGCATCAACACCAAGCCCAGCCAGAAGCTGGGAATGCTGGCACCGAGCATGGCCAGCCCGGTCACCACCTGGTCGATCCACTTGCCGCGGTACACCGCAGAAACGATGCCGCTAGGTACGCCGATCAATGCGGCAATGGCCACCGCCAGCAGGGCCAGCAAGGTGGTGGGCTCGGCCCGCTCCCACAGCGCCTGGGTCACAGGGCGCTGCAAGAAGATGGACTGGCCCAGGTTGCCGTGCGCCAGCTCTTTCAGCCAGTAGCCGAATTGCACCACCAGGGGCTGGTCCAACCCGTATTCGCGCTGCACGCGGACAATGTCTTCGGCCGTGGCCTGGTCGCCCAGCAGCACCGAGATCGGGTCGCCGGACGCGGCCCGCGTGAGGATGAACACCAGTACCGCTACCAGCGCCATCACCACCAGCATGCCCGCGATGCGGGAGGCAATATAGCGATACACAGAATTTCTCCTCAAGCAAACCAGCCGCAGCAGCGAAAGCCCGCTGCGGATATTTTCAAAAAACCTACGCAGAGAACTCTATCGAGGATGCACTGCCCACCGCCACGTACTGGCCAGTGAATTGAATGTCGCCCTTGGTTACCCGGAAGATGGTCACGTTGTCGCCTTGCTTGTTATGGCAGACGTACAAGAACTTGCCGCTCGGGTCGAGGGTACAGCTGCGCGGGTAGTTGCCACGCGTCCACTCTTCACGCACCAGCTTAGGCTCGCCAGCAGCATTGATCTTGAACAGCGAGATCGAGTCGTGCAAGCGGTTCAAGGACACAAAGTGCTGGCCATCGGGCAGCATGCGGATGCCGGACGCATAGCTGGTGCCTTTGAAGCCCGGCGGCAAGGCCGAGGTTTCGCTCACCAGGGTCAGCACACCCGTGCCACTGTGGTAGCGCATGAAGGCAATCGTCGATGCCTCTTCGTTCACGAGGTACAGCCACTTGCCATTCGGGTGGAAGCAGAAATGCCGCGCGCCCGAGCTTTCCGACACCGCCACGCTGCTGGGCTGGCTCAGCACGCCCGTGCTGCGGTCGAACTTGTAGGAGATCACACGGTCCAGGCCCAGATCGGCCACCAGCACAAAGTTGCCGCCCGGGTCGCTGTGCACCATGTGGGCATGCGGACCGTCGTGGTCGCTGGTGGCAAAGCCCTCATGGGACAGTGCGGCCTTGGGCACCACATCGGCGCCGGGTTTGCACTGCGTGCCGCCGCAGGCATCCACATCCTTGTAGACAGCCACTGGCTTGTCGGCATCAAAGCCGCCATCGGTGCGCAGCGCGATCACGCTGACATCGCCACTCGAGTAGTTGGCGGTGAACAAGAAGCGGCCGTCCGGGTGGACGCTGATGTGCGCCGGGTCCTTGCCGCCGCAGGCGATCTCGGCGACGAATGACAGCGCGCCATTGGCCTCGATGCGGTAAGCCGATACCGAGCCGCCGCTGTCCGGGCCGGCCACCGCAGAGAACTCGTTGCCGGCATACAGCATGCGCAGCGATGGGTGGCGTGCCAACGAGGCCGGGTTGCGCAGCTTGCTGGCCGCGTCGCCGGTATTCAATACCGCTGCCGGTGCACCGGCGATGGGCATCAGCGCGCCGGTTGCACTGTTCAGCGCGAACTGGTGCACGCCCAGGCCACGGCCTCCGCGCCAGGGCTTGCCGCCATCGGTGTAAGTACCGACGTACGCGTACACCGGGCCAGAGCTAGCGGCTTGCGTGCTCAGCGCGGTCAAACCCCAAGCTCCCAGACCAGAAACGACGGCCGTGGCTTTAAGAAAGTGTCTGCGGCTGGCAGCGGTGTGGTCATAGTGCAATTCCTGGTCAGTAACACGAGATGGCATGGCATTTCCTGTGAATGGGTGGAAGGGACGGGACGGGGCGGAATCAGGACGGCACCAGGCCGCCCCGGTTTACTTCTTCAAGCCGGTGTTCCAGAAGAACGGCCAAGTAGCGGGCGTATAGCCCTCCAGCGCCGGCGACTTGGCCGACAGGCTGTTGAACTTGCCCACGTTGATGTAAGGCACTTCGTCGTACACCACCTGCTGCACCTTGCCCCACAGCGCGGCGCGCTTGGCGGGGTTGGTTTCCTGGTTCAGCGCGGATAGCGCGGCCTGCTTGGCGGGCGTGGACCACCAGCCGGGCGCGCCATCGCCGAGTTGCGGCGGCGACAGCATGGGCTCGGGGAACTGGCCGGAATGGGTCACATAGATGTCCCACAGCTTGGAGTCGTTGCGGCGCTGCACCAGGGTGGCCCAGTCCACCACATTCAGATCCACCTTGAAGCCGGCCTTCTTCAACTGCTCGGCCATGATCAAGGCCATGTTGTAGTGAAAGTCATACTGGCGGCTGGTCAGGATGCGGATGGGGTCGCCCTTGTAGCCGGCCGCCGCGGCGGCCGCCTTGGCCTTGGCGGGGTTGCGTTCGTTGTAGTGGTCCGCACCGGCAGCAGAATAGAACGGCGTGCCTTTGGGGAAATGGTTGCCTTCGGCGGTGAAGAAACGTGTGTCGCCAAAACCGGCAGCCAGCATCTCGCCCTCGCCCAGCGCCACTTGCACGGCCTGACGCACGGCCAGCGGGGCCATCACACCTTCTTTGGTGTTGAACACCAGGTAAGGGAAGCCAAAAGACGGGGTCATGATGGGTATCACCTTGTCGGTAGCTTTTTCCAGGCGCGGCAGGGCTTCGATGGGCAACAGATCTGCAAACTGGAACTGGCCGGAAAGCGAGCCTTCGACCCGGGTGTTGGCATTCGGCACCGGGATGAAACGCAACTCTTCCACCACCGCCGTCTTCTTGCCGCCGTAGCCGTTCGGTGCTTCTTTGCGTGCGCTATAGCCGTCAAAACGCGTCAACAGCACGTATTGATCCGGGTGGCGCTCTTTGAACTTGTAAGGGCCGGTACCGACAAATTCCTTCAAGGGTTGGGCAATCGACTCCTTGGCCATGATGGCCGCCATGCCCGATGGCAAAGCCAGCTGCGGCAGCAGCGGTGCGTACGGATTTTTCAGGCTGATGGTAATGGTCAGCGGGCCTTTGGCAGACAGGTCATCGACTTCTTTGGCCAGAGCCTTGCCGCGCGGCGAAACTTCCATCCAGCGCTTCAGGCTGGCCACCACGTCGTCTGCAGTCAACGCCCGGCCGTTGTGCAGTTGCACGCCGGTGCGCAGCGTGATGGTGTATTGCTTGCCGTCGGCCGATACCTTGGGCATGGCTTCGGCCAGCATAGGCACCACATTCCATTTGGCATCAAAGGTGAACAGCGGCTCGTAGACGTGCTGCATGATGGTGCCCACCAGATCGGCGCTACTGGCCATCGGGTCCAGGGTTTGCGGCTCGGCCACCATGGCCAGATTGAGGGCAGACTTGGGTGCCTGTGCGTGCACGGCCCAAGGCAATAAAGCCGCGCCCATGGACAGCAGCAGAACCGTACGGCGGAGCAAGGCGGGGGTGGAGGGCTTCATCGCGAATCCTTTGGATTGAAAGTAATTTTCACAACGCAAAGAATATGCCAAGGAAAATCACCAAAAAATAGGTGAACACCCTTGTTTTATGAAAAATACTTTCACCAAAGAGGTGCAAAAACCGCGCTGCGTGCCAGAATGGGGCCTGAACCAACCCGCCCACAGGAGCCCCCCGCATGCCGCTGATCCATTTAGGCAACCCACCCGTCGCGTCCGACCAGCAACCCCGCCCCTTCTCGCCCGCTGTGCGCGCAGGTGACTTCATCTATGTATCCGGCCAGGTGCCAGCTGATGAAAAAGGCGAAATCGTGGCCGGTGGCATTGAAGCGCAGACCCGCCAGGTGATGAAGAACCTAACGCAAGTGCTTGCCCTGGCAGACTGCACGCTGGACGATGTGTGCAAGACCACGGTGTGGCTGGAAGACGCCCGCGATTTCGGCGCCTTCAACCGCGTGTACATGGGCTACTTTGGAGAAAAGAAACCCGCTCGCTCCACCACCGAAGCCCGTTTGATGGTGGACGCCAAGGTGGAAATCGACGTTATTGCCTACAAGCCGGCGTAACTAGAAAAACCCGGTTTCCTTCTCGCAGTAGGGCGAGCACAGCGAAACCTGTTCCAGAACAACCGCGGAACTGGCTTGGCCAGGCCGCTGGTTGCGCCCCCTGCATGTCGCATCGGTTTTACAAACCGATGCGAGGGGGGTTGGCGGCCACATGCGCCTTCGGTTTTTCAAGCCGATGTCGGGGCAAAGCGGGCAAGGCCGGGGGTGTTCAACCAGCTGGCCAGACGACGCCGTTATCGTTCAGGATCGCGTCAAGCGGCACGTCGTGCGGCTCGGGCTCGAATTCATCCAAATACCCCTGGGTAAAGCCCAAACCTACCGTGAAAGGCTTGGGGTCCAGGCTGGCCAGCATGCGGTCATAGAAACCACCACCATAGCCAAGGCGGTAGCCCCCGGCGGCATAGCCTACGCAGGGCACAAACAGCAGCGTGGGAAACACCAGCTCGGTAGCCTGCGGCTTGAGAATGCCGTAGGCATCTTCTTCCATGGGGCAGCCCGGGTACCAGGCGTGGAAAGTCATGGTCTTGTGCTGCTTGTTGACCACGGGCAGACCAATGCGCTTGAGTTGCGGACCATCCAGCAGTTCACCGTCTTCTTTCCAGCGGTGCAAGGCGGGCAAGGGATCGAACTCGCCCTTGATGGGCCAGTAGGCGCCAATCACGGTGTCGGGCCGGCCCACCAGCCAGATACGCATCACCCTTTGCAGCAAATCGGCACGCTCCAAGCGGTCGGGCATCTCCAGGCGTTGTGCGACCAGCGCCTCGCGCAGGGCTTTTTTGTCCAGTGCCTTGTCGTTCATTGAGTTGTCCATAATCCCCACATGCAAGTTCCAGCCATTTTGACATCGTTCACGCTCGCCCTCGGTATCGTATTCGCAGGCTCGGCCTGTAGCCAACCCAAGTCCGATCCTGTCGCCGACAGCGCCATGGTGGACATCAACCAAGCCTTCAAACGTGGTGACCGCAAGCGCGTAGCTGCCCTGCTGCCCCAGGTACATGGCCATATCCTGGAGCCCTGGGCTGCCTACTGGGACCAGCGGCTGCGCCTGGACGAAATGACCCCCCTGGACATGCAGAGCTTCAGCAGCCGCTTCCCGGCCAGCTACCAGGAAGACCGCCTGCGCAACGACTGGCTGCTGCTGCTGGGCCAGCGCCGAGACTGGACCACGTTTGAAGACGAACACGCGCGCTACCGCATGGTGGACGACCGAGAGGTACGCTGCTACGCCCTGCTGATCGAGCAGATCAAGCAAGGCGCCGATTCACCGCCCGCCCTGGCGGACGAAATACGCCGCAACTGGTACGCCCAGCGCGACGCGGACGACGGCTGCACCCAGGCCGCAGGCCAGCTCTACGCCGCCAAGAAATTCAAGGACCTGGACATCTGGCGCAAGGCACGGCTGGCGGTAGAGGCCAACCGCCCGCGCATGGCCGCCAAAGCTGTGGAAATCGTCGCACCCGAATCGCTGCCCCTGCTGAACAGCCTGAACGACAGCCCCGCCAAGTTTCTGACCAGCAAGGTCACCGCCCTGTCACGCACGCGGCGCGAAATCATCATGCTGGCCGTGATCAAGATGGCGATCAACGATGCCGATGCGGCCGCCACGGTACTGGACGCCAAATGGGGTTCGCAGCTCAATGCCGAGGAACGCAACTGGACCTGGGGCGTGATCGGCAAGCAGGCCGCCATGCGCCTATCACTGGCCGCGCCGGACTACTTCGCCAAGGTCAGCAAAGACAGTGACCTGACCGATGACATGCTGGCCTGGAAGGCCCGCAGCGCTTTGCGCATGGGCCGCTGGAAAGACGTGCTGAACGCCACCGAAGCCATGGGCGACGACGGGCAACAGGACGCCACCTGGGTGTACTGGCGCGCACGCGCACTGCAGGCCCTGGCCAAATCCGACCTGGACCGCGAAGAGCCCAAGCGCCTGTTGCAAAGCATTGCTGGCGTACGCGGCTTCTACGAACAGCTGGCGTTGGAAGAGTTGGGCCAGAAAATCAGCGTACCGCCGCGCCCGGCCAGCACCACGGCAGAGGAACGTGACACGGCCCGCGCCAACCTCGGCCTGCAACGCAGCCTGGCGGCCATCCAGTTGGGCCTGCGCAGCGAAGGCAACCGCGAATGGAACTACACCACCAATCTGCACAGCCCCGGCGGCATGAACGACCGCGAGCTGCTGGCCGCCGCCGAGCTGGCCTGCCAGCGCGAAGTATGGGACCGCTGCATCAACACCAGCGACCGCACCCGGGGTGTGATGGATTTTGACCAACGCTTCCCCATGCCCTTCCGCGATACCGTGGTGCGGCGCAGCCGCGAGATCAACCTGGACCCGGCTTTTGTCTACGGCCTGATACGCCAGGAGTCGCGCTTCGTAATGGACGCGCGCTCCGGCGTAGGCGCCTCCGGCCTGATGCAAGTGATGCCAGCCACCGCCCGCTGGACCGCCAAGAAGATCGGCCTGGCCGGCTTCACCGCCGACCAGCTGAACGACCGCGACACCAATATCACCATCGGCACCGGCTACCTGAAGCTGGTGCTGGACGATTTCACCGGCTCCATGGCCCTGGCTGCGGCAGCCTACAACGCCGGACCGGGCCGGCCCCGCAGCTGGCGCAATGGCCCGGTGCTGGAGGCCGCCATATGGGCCGAGAATGTGCCGTTCACCGAGACCCGCGACTATGTGAAAAAGGTCTTGTCCAACACCACCAACTACGCCGCCATCCTGACAGGCCAGCCCCAGTCGCTGAAGGCCCGCCTGGGTAACATCGGCCCCCTCGACCCGAATACGGTCGAGCCCATCAAGGACTTGCCATGAACACCTCCACCGTCGCCGCTGCCTCTCCCTACGGCACCCTGCCCCCGGCCAGCCCGCTGGCGCAACGCAAACCCATCAGCCTGCCCCGCCTGGCGGAAATGCACGACCGTGGCGAAAAGATCACCATGCTGACGGCCTATGACGCCACCTTCGCCGCCGTGGCCGATGCCGCCGGCGTGGAATGCCTGCTGGTCGGTGACTCACTGGGCATGGTCTGCCAGGGCCTGCACAACACCGTGGGCGTAAGCCTGGAGACCATGCGTTACCACACCGAAAGCGTGGTGCGCGGCCTGCAACGTACCCAGGCCACTGCCTGGGTGATTGCCGACCTGCCGTTTGGCAGCTACCACGAAGGCCGTGAGCAAGCCCTGCGCAGTGCGGCGGTGCTGATGCAGGCTGGCGCACACATGGTCAAGCTCGAAGGCGGCGGCTGGACCAACGACACCGTGCAGTTTCTGGTCGAGCGTGGCATACCGGTTTGCGCCCACCTGGGCCTGACGCCGCAAACCGTGCACGCCCTGGGCGGCTACCGCGTACAGGGCCGCTCCGACGCGGCGGCCAGCACGCTGCGCCTGCACGCCCATGCGCTGCAAGATGCAGGCGCCGCCATGGTGGTACTGGAAATGGTGCCTGCCCCACTGGCGGCCGAGCTGACCACCGAACTCAAGCACTGCGCCACCATCGGCATCGGTGCGGGCAAGGACACGGCCGGCCAGGTGCTGGTACTGCACGACATGCTGGGTATCAATTTAGGTAAGATGCCGCGCTTTGTACGCAACTTCATGCTGGACAACACCAGCGTGCGCGGCGCGATGGAAGCCTATGTACGCGCCGTGAAAGACGGCAGTTTTCCAGACAACAGCCAGCACGCCTGGTAGTAGCTATAAGGCGCAGGTCGGGCGGACCGGACGGGCACCCAGCCCGCCTATCCACCGGCCATAAGCTCCATTTTTGATTCTTGCCGATGTTCATCGCCCACACCATTGAAGAACTGCGCGCCCACCTGGGCGGCTTCCAGCACCCGGCCTTTGTGCCGACCATGGGCAATCTGCACGAAGGCCACCTGGCCCTGGTGCGCCAGGCCAAGCCCCTGGGCGATGTGACCGTGGCCAGCATCTTCGTGAACCGGCTGCAGTTCCTGCCGCACGAAGACTTCGACAGCTACCCGCGCACCTGGGACAAAGACTGCGCCCAACTGCAGGCTGCGGGCTGTGATGTGCTGTTTGCGCCGAACGAGAAAGAACTCTACCCCGAGCCGCAAAGCTTCAAGGTCCACCCGCCGGCTGAAATTGCCGACCTGCTCGAAGGTCACTTCCGCCCCGGCTTTTTTATTGGCGTATGCACCGTGGTGATGAAGCTGTTCCAGTGCGTTTTTTCCGAGGCCCAGGGCCGGCGCACGGCCGTATTCGGCCAGAAAGACTACCAGCAGCTGCTGGTGATACGCCGCATGGTGCAGCAGTTTGCACTGCCGGTGGAGGTGCTGGGCGGCACCACCTGCCGCGCTGCGGACGGTCTGGCCCTGTCCTCCCGCAACAGCTACCTGAGCCCAGACGAACGCGCCGAGGCGGTACAACTATCTGGCGTACTGCGCACCCTGGCTACAGCCCTACGCCAGGGCGGCACAGACATCGCCGGCCTGGAAGCCCAGGCCATGGACACGCTACGCCAGCGCGGCTGGCTGCCCGACTATGTGGTGGCGCGCCGACGCAGCGACCTGCAACGCCCCGTGGCCGACGAGCCCCTGGTGGTACTGGCCGCCGCGCGGCTGGGCAGCACCCGGCTGATCGACAACCTGGAAGTCTAAAACCAACCGCTACAAATAAAATAGCTGCTAGCGCAGGAATTACCTGGGCTAGCAGCTATTTTTATATGAAACCTGCGGGCCTGTTGGTGCTCAGGCGCTGGCACCCGCACGCGAAATGGACACACCGGCGACCATGGGCTGACCCAGGATTTCCGGGTCGGCCGTACGCTTGGCGGCCACGCCCTCCGCGTCGAACAAATGTATGCAGTGCGGCGGAAAGTACAGGTGCACGTGGTTGCCCACGCTGCAGCGGGTCTGGCCGTTTTCACGCACCGTGACCAGCTCGCCACCGGCCAGCCGCACATAGATATAGCTGGCTTCGCCCAGCTGCTCCAGGAATGCCACCAGGCCGGCCACCACGTTGGCGCCACCTTGCGGCACGATCTGCACATGCTCGGGGCGCACGCCCAAGGTCACGGCACTGTTCGCCGCAATGCGCGATGCATCCACCGCGGCATGCACATCCACCTCGGCCACCTTGGCAACCGCCTCGGCGCCGGAGGCGTGGCTCAAGCGGGCTTCCACGAAGTTCATCTTCGGGCTGCCGATGAAACCGGCCACGAACTTGTTGACTGGTCGGTGGTACAGCTCCAGCGGCGCGCCGCATTGGGCCACGCTGCCATCACGCTGCACCGCCTCGCCGGCGTTCAGCAGCACGATCTTGTCGGCCAAGGTCATGGCCTCGACCTGGTCATGGGTCACGTAGATCATGCTGGCGGTGCCGATGTCCTTGTGCAGCTTGGCGATCTCCAGCCGGGTCTGCACGCGCAGCGAAGCGTCCAGGTTCGACAACGGCTCATCGAACAAGAACACATCCGGCTCGCGCACAATGGCCCGGCCAATCGCCACCCGCTGGCGCTGGCCGCCGGACAGCTCTTTGGGTAGGCGCTTGAGCAGCGGATCCAGCTGCAGAATCTTGGATGCCTTGCGCACCCGCTGCTCCACCGTGGCGGTGTCGGTCTTGGCCTGCTTCAGGCCGAAAGCCATGTTGTCGTACACGCTCATGTGCGGATACAGCGCATAGCTTTGGAACACCATGGCCACGCCCCGGCGCGAAGGCGGGGTTTCGTTCATGCGCTGGCCCTTGATACTGAGCTCGCCGCTGGTAATGTCCTCCAGGCCGGCGACCATGCGCAGCAATGTGGATTTGCCACAGCCCGAAGGGCCGACAAACACCACGAACTCGCCGCGCTCAATATCCAGGTCTACTTTGCGGATGGTGTCTGGCACGCTGCTGCTGTAGCGCTTGTGCACGTCACGGAAGCGGATTTCTGACATGGTTGTCTCCTACTTATTTCTGAATTAAAGCGTCGCGAACAGCACGCCATACGGTGGCAACACCAGGTCCTGGCCGTCCTGGCGGCCGGATGGCAAGCCAGACGGCGTCTCCACCTTGTGTACCTGCAGGCCTGCGGGCAAGGCATAGCGCACGGCATTTGTCCCCATATTGAAAGCACACAGCAATGCAGCATCGCCACTGCGACGCACAAAAGCCAGCACGGCATCGTGCTCCGCCAGCAGCTCGATGCTGCCGGTGCGCAGCACCTCAAAACCACGGCGCCAGGCCAGCATGGCCTTGTAGAAATGGAACAGCGAATCCGGGTCCGCCATCTGGCTGCGCGCCGTCAACGGCAAATGCTCGGGCCACATCGGCAGCCAGGTTTTGGCTGCCGTGCTGAAGCCGGCATGGGCTGCATTAACGTCCCAGGCCATGGGCGTACGGCAACCATCGCGCCCCACGAATTCGGGCCACATGGCAATGCCATACGGGTCCTGCAAATCTTCCACGGCCAGGGTCGCCTCCGTCAGACCCAGCTCGTCGCCCTGGTAGATACAGGGCGAGCCACGCAGGCTGAGCTGCATGGCAAACACCAGGCGTTGCCAAGCATGGTTGTCGCCCGGCTGCTTCCACCGGCTGGCCACACGCACGCAGTCGTGGTTGGACAGTGCCCAACACGCCCAGCCGTCCTGGTTGACGGCCTCCAGGTTACGCAACACGGAGTGCACAAAGCGGGCATCGCAGCGCGGACCCAGCAGGTCAAACGCATAGGCGGTGTGCAGCTTGTCGCCACCACTGGTGTATTCCGCAATACGGGCGGCGGTATCGTCATCGCCGATTTCACCCACGGTCATCAGATCCGGGTACTGGTCCAGCAGCTTGCGGATGCGGCGCAGGAAGTCCAGCATTTCCGGCTGGCTCTTGTCAAACTGGTGGTGCTGCCAGCCGTAGGGGTTGACCTTGTTCACCGACGGGTCGTCGGTCGGCATGCCGCGCGCCGGGTTGTTGCGCAGCTGCGCGTCGTGCATGCAGAAGTTGACGGCGTCCAGGCGGAATCCGTCCACACCGCGGTCGAGCCAGAACTGCATATTCTCCAGCGCCGCTTGCTGCACTTGCGGGTTGTGGAAGTTCAGGTCCGGCTGGCTGGCCAAAAAGTTGTGCATGTAGTACTGGCAGCGGCGGGTATCCCACTGCCAGGCACTGCCGCCAAAGATGGACAGCCAGTTGTTCGGCGGTGTGCCGTCTTCCTTGGGGTCGGCCCAGACGAACCAGTCGGCGCGCGGGTTGTCGCGGCTGGAGCGAGACTCCACAAACCAGGGGTGCTGGTCGGAGCAGTGGCTGAGCACCTGGTCGATCAGCACCTTGATGCCCAAAGCATGGGCCTTGGCCACCACGGCATCGAAGTCGGCCAGCGTGCCGAAAATGCCATCCACCTGGCGGTAGTCCGAAATGTCGTAGCCAAAGTCCTTCATCGGACTTTGGAAAAACGGCGACAGCCAGATTGCATCCACACCCAGCTCGGCCAAGTAGGGCAGACGTTGCACCACGCCAGTCAGGTCGCCAATGCCGTCGCCATTGCTATCTTGAAAACTACGCGGGTAGATCTGGTAGATCACCCCGCCACGCCACCACCCATTTGCCTGCGCCATGCTCAGCCTTTCACTGCGCCAGAGGTCAAACCACCCACAATCTTGCGCTGGAATATCAGCACCAGGGCAATCAACGGCAAGGTCACCAGCACCGAGGCCGCCATGATCTTGCCCCACGGAATTTCATATTTGTCGGCACCGCTGATGAGGGAAATGGACACCGGCACGGTACGGTCGTTGTTGTTCAGGACGAATGTCAGGGCGAACATGAACTCATTCCAGGCAGCGATGAAAGCCAGCAGGCCGGTGGTCACCAGCGCCGGCCACATCACCGGTAAAAACACCTTGACGATGATGCCCCAGGGGGTACAGCCGTCCATGATGGCGGCCTCCTCCAACTCCTTGGGCAGGTCGCGCACAAAGGTGGTCAGCACCCACACGGTGAACGGCAGCGTGAACACCATGTACGGCAGGGTCAGGCCCCACCAGTGGTTGTACAGACCGAAAGCCTGCATCAGCTCGAACATGCCTGACAGCACCGCCACCTGCGGGAACATGGACACGGCCAGCACGGTCAATAGCAGCAGGCCGCGACCGCGGAACTGGATGCGGCCCAGCGCGTAAGCCGCCGTCACGCCCAGGAACAACGAGGCGATGACCACCATGGTCGATACCGCCACCGAGTTCAGGATGTGGCGCCCAAAGGGGTGCTCTGCCACCGTAAACATGGCGATGTAGTTCTTCAGCGAAGGTGCGGCGGGCCATAGCGAACTGCTGAACAGCTCGGTACCCGACTTCAATGAAGTGACGATGGCGTAATAAAACGGGAACAGGCAAAACAGCGAGATGATTGCCACCAGGGCGTACAGGCCGATGGAGCCCAGTATTTTTTGGAAAGTGTGGTTCATGCCGAAGCTCCTTATTTCTTGCCACCCAGGTCTACCCGGGACAGCTTGAGGTACAGCAGAGTGCACACCGCAATGATGAGAAACAACACAGTGGAAGCGGCCGAGCCATAACCCACATAGTTGTTATCCACGATTTCACGCCGCACAAAGCCCGACATGCTGATGGTGTCCACACTGTTGGAGGTCATCACATAGATGATGTCGAACACCCGCAACGCATCCAGCAAACGGAAGATTACAGCGACCATCAGAGCCGGCCAGATCAGCGGCAGGGTGACCTTGAAGAACACCCGCACCGGGTGGATGCCGTCCACATGGGCGGCTTCATAACAATCGGTTGGCAGCATCTGCAGCGCCGCCAAGGTCAGCAGGGCCATGAAGGGTGTGGTCTTCCACACGTCCACCAGCATGACCGACCACAGCGCGTAGTCGGGATCAGCGGTCCAGGCGATGTTGTGGTCGATGATGCCCGCACCCTTGAGCATGGCATTCATGACGCCAAACTGGTCGTGCATGATCCAGGCCCACATCTTGGCCGACACAATGGTAGGTATGGCCCAAGGCACTAGCACGGCCGCTCGCACAAACGAGCGGCCCTTGAAATTCGCGTTCAGCACCAGCGCAAAGATGATGCCCAGTATGGTTTCAATAACCACCGAAACTATCGAGAACTTGAAGGTATTGCGAATGGCCATACCCCAGTCGGTGTTCCAGAAACCCTCTACCGCTTCCAGATTGAACACACCGTATTTACCGAAATAGTTCTGCAAACCCACCATGTTGTAAGAGGACTCGCCGATGTTCTCAAGCGTAGCGTCTGTGAAGCTGAACCAGATCGTGCGGCCCAGCGGCCAGCCCGCCACCAGCAATAGCACCAGCAAGGTTGGCGCCAGAAATATCCAGGCACTGCGTGTGCGCTCGCGGGTAAGTTCGGATGTTTTTTTGCGCATGGCGACTCCTGGGATCGATGTGCTGAACGGGCTGCCACGCTGTTTAGCCTGGCAGCCCCTGGGCTCAACAGTAAAGGCTTACCACTTGTAAAGGCTTACCACTTAGGACCGCGGCGAATCGAATCCAGCTTGCCCTCGAGCTTTTTCACGCTGTCTTCACCCGTGGATTTGCCCGACAGCACTTCGTGCGTGGCATTCCAGAACGCTGCGGAGACTTCGTTGTACTTGGCACCCGTGACCGTGGCCGGACGAGGAACGGCCCCAACAAATGTGTCATACAGGTCGCCGAAGAACGGGTTGGCGGCCAACACTTCCTTGTCCTTGTACAACGAGGCAATGGTGGGGTTGTAAGAACCGCGGATGGCACGATCCTTCTGCACAGCCTCACTGGTCAGGTACATCACAAAATCAGCCGCTTCTTTGGGATTCTTGGAGTACTTGCTCACCGCCAGTTGCCAACCACCCAGGGTTGCAGCCGTCTTTCCTCCATCACCCTTGGGTAGAGCAACAACTCCGACCTTGCCCTTGACCGGGCTGTCTGCCCCCTGGCTGAGCGACCAGGCATACGGCCAATTGCGCATGTACACCGCATTGCCTTTTTGGAACACGCCGCGCGCGTCTTCTTCCGCATAGTTCAATACACCCTTGGGTGCAATGGTGCCGATCCAGCCGGCTGCCGTGTTCAAGGCCTTGGCTGCAGCAGGATTGTTGATGGTGATCTTGCCGGTGCTGTCCACGATATTGCCACCACCGAAGCTGGACACCCATTCGACCGCATCACAGGTCAAACCTTCATAAGCCTTGGCTTGGAAAACAAAACCTTGCATGTCCGCATTGCCCGCCTTGCGCTCTCCGTCCATGACTTTCTGGGCGGAGGCAGTCAACTCGGCCCAGGTGGTGGGAGCCTTTTCGCCGTACTTGGACAGCAAGTCTTTGCGGTAATAAAGAACGCCCGCATCGGTAAACCACGGCATGGCCAGCAACTTGCCACCCACGGTGTTGTTGGCCACGATGGCCGGGAAATGGGCCTTTTCAGCACCATTGGTGTACGACGTCAGATCCAGCAAATGGTCTTTCAGAAGACCAGGCCACACAACGTCCACGTTGATCACATCCACCTCGGTCGATTTGGCGGCGAACATTTGGCGGAACAAACCCAGGATGTCGCTGGTGGACTGCGGAATGCTCAGATGCTTCACCGTATTTCCCGTTTTGCTGGCCCACTCATCGCCGGCCTTCTTGCAGAACTCGTAATCCTGCCCCACAGAGCCGCAGGAAATGGTGAGCGTGACTCCGGCGGCATGCGCGCCCAAAGCACCGATGCTGAGCAGCACAGCGGCCGCAGTTTTTGTAATTGCTGTCATGTAGTCTCCTGGTTTATTCGAGGTCCACCTGCACAAGTCTGGAGCTGCTAGGCCCCGTTCGCAGGCTTTTGGGTCGCCGGTGAAAGCCAGTGCAGTATAAATTCAAAGCGCTTTGAAAAGAATACTGGGTTTACCCGGGGAGGCCCTGAAAAGCCCTCAGGTCGGCATACGACAAGCTCCAAATCCAAGAAACAAAAAAGCCCACAACAGGCAGAAAGACCGTTGTGGGCATGAAGTGGTTTGCCACTCTCTAACCCGCGAAAGAGAGTATTGGCTCGATGCAGCTACTGCTGCATGGATTAGAAGTCGTAGTGCACGCGCAGAGCGAAACCGGACGAATCCCTGGTGGTGTTGGAGCCGCTGCCTTTGGAGAAGGACACTGCGGGAGTGATCGTCGCGCCCTTCACATCAAAGAATGGAATGGCGTATGCAGCCCAGAAGGTCGAGACCTTGTAGTCTTCACCAGCCGTCTTGGTGTTGCCTTGCACAGTCGCCAGGGTCAGACCACCGAAACCGACCATCACAGCAAAGGTGTTTTGCTTGAAGTCTTGGTCGTTCTTGGCAGAGGCGAAGTTGGCGGTCAGCACGACATCGCCGAAGTTGTAGTCACCCGTCAAGCCAAAGCCGGTGGTGCGCTTGGCCAGGCCGGTGTGGTACTGGATGCCTTCCAGGCCAGCTGCCACATGCAGAGGACCATTCGCGTAGCTCAACACAGGACGGATACCGTTGGCTTGGCCCGTGCCCTTGCTGGACACGCCGCTGACTTCCAGCGACAGACCGCCGCCCAGTTGCACGGTGCCGGCTGCGTGGAACACGCCAGCACCATAGGCAGCAAGATTGCTATCGTTAGGCACCACGTTCACGCCACCTTGACGGCCGCGCAGCACGTTGGCTTGGTAAGGAGCATTACCCGCGTATTCGACCAGCACGTCGCCAGGGGTTTGGAACAGGTTAGCGGCTTCGAAGCGGCCCAACTTGACGTCAGCCACATCGCTACCCATTTGCGCCCACATGTCATCCACACCAGCAGTGCCGTCTGGATGGGCCAAATAGGTAGCACGACCGGCGATGAAGTATTTAGAACCCATCTTCTTGCTGGCGTTCAATTCCACACGGCCGGACTGGGATGCACCACGTGCCAAGTTTTCAACCTTGCTATCCAACTCGATGTTGGCATCGAAGTCAGCAGCTGCGAAAGCGGAAGCGGAAACCATCGCGATGGCGGCGACAGCGGTTGCCCGGAAGGCAAATTTCATGGACTGGCTCAAAGGAATCTCCTGTAGTAATTTAAGTTTTGTGCAGGTTTTGCGCTCTCTACGGGGGCCTTCATTTCCCCCAAGACTCTGAAGAGGACCGCAAACCTGGCTGCATTCTTTGTGGGCTCCGTTTTCTCAGTGATAAGCAATTACCCTCGAAGAAGTTACAAATTGGTTACCAAAACAGCGATTTCGAAGCTTTATTTGTAGGACTTTTAAAGCCCGCAACCTCCGTCCACAATCCCCCTTTGCTTTTCTTGTTTTTCCCAATGAAAACCGTACTTTTAAGACGAGCATCCCGCGTGGTTTACACAAGGTTCACAAATACAAAAAATTAGCAAAAAAATTAGTTCATTCATGGAACTAATCGCACGACACCCGAATCGTTTTTTTGTTGCAAAATTGCGACAAAAACGATGCCAGAGTAGACATACGTCAGCATTGGTGCGCACATTCCTCCGTCCATCGATGGGCTACCATTGCCGCGCCACCCCTACGCCCCACACTTACACGCTATTGCAAAGAGATGTCACTGAAACGGATTGCCGAAGAACTCGGCTTGTCGCTGACCACGGTCAGCCGCGCGCTGAACGGCTACCCCGAGGTGGCGGCAACAACGCGCCGCGAGGTCATGGAAGCCGCTGCGCGCCTGCATTACCGGCCTGACGCGCGCGCCAGAGGCTTGGCCCTGGGTCGCGCCGATGCAGTAGGCATCGTGTTCCCCATCACCACTGGCGACCTGGGTGACCAACAGTTTTTGCAGGTTGCCTCGTCTATGGGCAAACGTTTTGCCCAGGCAAGCATGGACCTGCTGATCGTGTCAGCCTCGGCAGACGATGAGTTGGCGGCCTATGAGCGCGCCATCACCGGCCGGCATATCGGGGTATTTGTAGTACCACGCACGCGGGTGGCGGATCGCCGCCTGCAGCTGCTGCAAAGCCGCAATGTTCCGTTCGTGGCCTACGGCCGCAGCAGCACCTTGACCGAGCCCTACGCCTGGTTCGACTTTGACAATCTGGCCGGTGCGCGCATGGCCGCAGAACGCCTGTTGAGCCTGGGCCACCGGCGTATCGGTTATATCGGTGCGTACCCCGAATACAACTTTGCAGACCAGCGATTTAATGGATTTTGCGGCGCCTTGAAAGCAGAAAACGTCACAATCGCCACCGATGCAGTGCAGCGTGTGGCCTTGGACCGCCGCTCAGGCTATGCCGCGATGCAGAACCTGCTGGCGCTGCCTAACCGCCCTACCGCCGTGTTGGTAGACAACAACCTGGCGGGCATTGGCGCTGTCCATGCAGCCATGCACTCCGGGCTGATGCTGGGACGTGACTTGTCCATCATCGTCTATGACGGCGTAGGCCCAGATTCGGTAGTGCGCGCCCGTGTGACAGCAGTCATGCAGCCCACCCCAGAAGCCACCGGCGTCACGCTGGCGGAAATGACACTGGCGCGCATGCGCAACGCCCCCTTGGATACGCTGCAAAAATTGTGCATGCCGGAGTTGGAAATTGGCGACAGCGACGGACCGCCCGTACTGCCGTAGACCCTGTTCTCAATCCGCCTTGGCCACGGCCCGCAAAGCCAGCACGCGGGCGGCATGCACCAATTCCCCTATGGCTTTGCCTTCGATGCCGCGCGCCTGAGCCTCGCGGGCAATGGCGTCCGTGGCAACCGATTGGGCAACCTGCAGCACCTCCAGCCAGTAGCCGCGCTGAGCATAGGCCTGCTCTTCCAGCCCCAGGCGCCCGCGGGCATCGCATTCACAGGCCCATAAAGCGTCCATGAAGCGCTGTGGCTTGCGCAAGGCATCGCAACGCTCCAGCAAGCGCAGCAGCGCCGCGGCGCCAAACTCCTGGCCACGGTGGATATTGCCGTGCTCACGCGCCACTAAATCACCCAGATCCCGGCAATCGGTCGGCACGCGCAAACGTTGGCATAGGCCCTTGAGCAATTGGGCGCTGCGGGCCTCATGTCCGATATGACGAGGTAAAACATCGGGCGGTGTAGTCGCCTTGCCCAGATCATGGACCAGACAGGCAAAGCGCACAGGCAAAGGCGCTTGCAGGCGGGCCGCCATATCCAGCACCATCATCACGTGGACACCGGTATCCACTTCCGGGTGGTAGTCCGCACGCTGAGGGACACCCCACAGGGCGTGCACTTCAGGCAGCAGGCGTGCCAGGGCACCGCAGTCGCGCAGTACCTCGAACATGCGCGAAGGCCGCTCCTCCATCAAGCCGCGTGCCAGCTCTTGCCAGACACGCTCGGGCACCAAAGCATCCACCTCGCCGGCCGCCACCATTTCGCACATCAAGGCCTGGGTCTCTGGGGCCACATGGAAGTCGGCAAAACGGGCCGCGAAACGGGCCACACGCAGTATGCGCACGGGATCTTCACGGAAGGCATCTGTGACGTGGCGCAGCACCTTGTCGCGCAGGTCGCGCTGGCCACCATAGGGGTCCACCAAGGCCTGGGGATTTAGATCAAAACTGCCGCTAGCGCTTATATTTCCTGCGGGGGCAGCTATTGAATTAATAGTAAGGTCGCGCCGCGCCAAGTCCTGCTCCAGGGTGACATCAGGCGCTGCATGCACGGCAAAACCCCGGTAGCCGGGTGCGGTCTTGCGCTCGGTGCGGGCCAAGGCGTATTCCTCATGGGTGCGGGGGTGCAGGAACACCGGGAAGTCCTTGCCCACCGCGAGATAGCCTTGGGCCAACAGGGCTTCGGGACTCGCCCCCACCACCACCCAGTCCCGGTCTCCACCTTGGCGCCCCAACAAGGCGTCGCGTACCGCACCGCCGACAAGAAAAATATCCATTGTTGGAGTTTATCCAGAGTGCAGCGCAGCAGCCGGCGTCACGCCCGCGCGCTAGCGGGCCACCCGGTAGGGCTCTTCGAAGTCCAGAAAGTCCTGCTCTGCCCGTGCATCAGCCACCCAGGCCTGCACGCCTGGCAAGGCACTCACATGCTCGATATAGGCCTGAATCACTGGCGGCACGGGCAGGGCATAGGTCACCAGACGCATACACACCGGGGCGAAATACGCGTCCGCAATGCTGAACGTGCCAAACAACATGGGGCCGTCATGCGCCTCCAGCAAAGCGCTCCACATGCCGACCAAGCGCTCCACATCGGCGCGCACACCGGCCTGGTCACGCCAGATCAATTGCCCGACCTCGGGCAAAGAAGCCTCGATGTTCATGGGGCAGTGGCTGCGCAGAGCGGTAAAGCCCGAATGCATCTCGGCACATACGCTGCGGGCACGGGCACGGTCCTGGGGGCTTTGCGGCCACAAGGCTTTTTCAGGGAACTGTTCGGCCAAGGTTTCGGCAATCGCCAAGGTATCCCAGACGGCCAGATCGCCCTCGACCAACACCGGCACCTTGCCCACCGGATTCACCTTGGCCATGGTCGCCTTGAACTGCGACTCCGCCGCAAATGAATCAAATCGGACCTTGATTTCCTCAAACGGGATGCCGGCCTGCCTCAACAGCACCCACGGACGCATGGACCAAGACGAATAGTTTTTATTGCCGATATAAAGCTTGCGCATGGAATCCCTCTTAAAACAACACTGAATAAATGCACCCACCCGTAGACTCCATTCTCAAATACAGCCCTGGGCACAAAGAATGACAGCCTACCCGAAGTTCAGATGTTTATTGATGCAAAGAATCCATGCGATTGATGCCGGACTATAGTTTCAGCCCCCCAATGCAAAAAGCCCAGTCCGAAGACTGGGCTTTTTGATAAAAATGATTACCGCAACTAAGCCACGGTAAAAAACGGCATTAAGTTAGCCAGCAATCAGAAACTGGTCGCGGTCTTGGCCTTGGATCCACTTTGGCGGTTTGCCACGGCCAGTCCAAGTATCACCGGTAGCTGTATTGCGGTATTTAGGAGCAACCTTGGCTCCGCTTTTAACGCGGGGCTTACCAGCAGCAAAAATGTCTTCCGCGGTCAAACCGAAATCAGCGACCAGCGTTTTGACTTTTTCAATGGCGGCGGCATTTTCCGTGGCGCGTGCAGCATTGATTTGCTGCTCAAGGAGTTCACGCTGTTGCAAAAGTTCTTTGTAGGTAGGCATCTTTGTATTCCGAATACTTCGAAAATGAATTATTGACGCTTAATTATAAACCCACAAATACGGGTTTGTGTAAAGCCAATTTAAAGATAACCCGCACGTTAGAAAAAACTTCGCCACAGAATCATCGAACCCCTTGGTCTCCACATGGACATTGGCATGGATATAGGCAGAAATACCAGTATCCAAGGCCAATATGCACACCGATCAGGCCAATGCGACGGCGGCGTAGTCACCCACTTTGTCGGCCAAACCAGCGGGCACCAAGGTCACCCCCGTGGTTAATGAAGGCAATTTTCCATCAATATGGGATTGCAGGCGTGGCAGCAGAAATTCGCGGTTGTGCCAAAAAACACTGCCGCCCAAGCTAATGCGCTGTAAATCCAGCGTGATCACCAGGTTATACAAAGAGCGCCCCAATACCCGGCATAGATCATCCACCTTGGTCAACGCATCTGCATCTCCGGCGCGGGCCGCCTGGAATAATGTGGCGGCATCCAGGCCAAATCGGCGGGCAATCGCATTGCCGGCAACCAAACCCTCTACATCGCCGATATTCCCGCAGCCGCATAAAGCGTCCAGGTTATCCGAAACGAACATATGGCCAGCATGGCCGGCATTTCCATTCTTGCCGCGCAGGATATGGCCATCCACGCACAGACCCATACCAATACCGGTACTCCAGGTCACATAAGCACAGTGGTCCACGCCCACCAAGGCACCCCAGCGACGCTCGGCCTCCAGTGCGGCAATGCAGTCGTTCTCGATACGCACCCGGGCGAAACGGTGACCCAGGGGCGCTTCCAACAGCGCCGTATCCCAGTCATTGGGCAAGCCACGTGCCGGGCCGGCCATGCCGCCGCAGATGTTCGGCGCGGTCAATTCAATCAGGCCGTCGCGGATCAGGAACGGACCGCAGGACGACACACCTGCCACCTGCACGTCTGCCGGGTTGGCACCGATCTCGGCACAGGCCTCGTCCACCATGCGGATGATCTGCACGGCCAGAGCATCGTTATTGCCGGTCTTGGCGGTGGGTTCGGTACGCCGCGCCTGCAAATTGGGCAAATCGTCGTTGCCAACAGCCAGGCTGACAGCGACCTTGGTGCCGCCAATATCGATACATGCTTTCATGGGATTTATTCTCTTAAATGAGTTTGGAAACAAGGCTAGCGAGAAAGCTCAAAACCAGAGTGGTGGTTAATGGAATAAACCACTCGCGGCCAAATAGTCTGAAACGCAAATCACCGGGCAGTCTGCCAAAGCCTAACTTGCGCAACAACGGGGAAAACCAGTCAATTAGTAACAGGGCGAGAAAGATAACCAGCAGCCAGCGCGCCATACATCAAAGCGTATGGCTGCGGTCACCCTGGGCAAAACCCAGCGGCTCCCAAGGTGTGCCAGCACCAAAGGCAATCACCTTGAACAGCTCGCCCATCTCGTGCTCGGAGATCAATTTCAACGCATTCGCACGTTCTGCATGCGTAGCGTGCTCCATTTTTTGGAGCAACCCGCAATTCATCAAAAACCGCGCCTGGCTGGTATAGCCCAGCACATTCAGGCTGGGCTCGGCCTCTTGTCCGGCCAGGGCAATGCCAGTGAAATTGACATGGGCGGTAATGTCCTTCAGCCCCACATAGGTCAGCGGATCGGGGTCGGCGCGGTGGGCGTAATGGCACATCACCGTGCCTGTGCTGCGCTGCGGGTGGTAATACTCGGCTTCAGGGAAACCGTAGTCCAAAAAGAAGGCGGCACCCTGGGTCAGGCGGTCGGCCAGGGTACGGATGAAGGACTCGCCCTGCGGATGGATTTCGGTCAGGTAGTCGTGCGGACCATCGATCTCGGTCGGCGGGCGCAGGCTGGTGGGGCGGTCGTCCCAGGCGAAGGCGTCACCAGTCCACACCACACCGCGCTCAAACCACTGGCCGCTTTTGCGTACCAGCAGCTGCACCGGCATGGCGTCCAGCACCTCGTTGCCGACCACCACGGCCTGCAAGCTGGCGGGCAGCTCGGTAACCCACTGCACCTTGTCGACAAAAGGCTGCAGGCGTAGTTGCTGGCGCGCACGCAGGCTGCCAGACAGATCCACGATGCAGTAGCGCTGCAGCTTGTCACCCAGGGCCTGCAGCAATTGCTCGGCCAAGGCACCCGAGCCGGCACCGAACTCCCAGACCTCGCAGGTCTGCGTCGCGTCCAGCGCCTGTGCGACCTGCACGGCCAGGGTCTGGCCGAACAAGGGCGATATCTCGGGGGCGGTGACGAAGTCACTGCCATCTGCACCTGGATCGGCCTCGGGCATGGCGCCGAACTTCAGGCGGTCATTGGCGTAATAACCCAGGCCGGGTTGGTACAGGGCCAGCGCCATGAAATAGTCAAAACCGATCCAGCCGCCGGAGGACTGGATCAATTGCTGGATATGCGTCTGCAATGCGCTCGTTAAACTGGGGGCTGTTTTTTCCACCCTCGGATTGTCCGCTGAATGTTGCCTGTATCTCCGCACCCTCGACAAGCTCGTACCGTTTTGGTAACCGGGGCCGGCAAACGGCTGGGGCGCGAGATCGCCCTGACCCTGGCCCAAGGGGGTTGGCAGGTGGCAGTGCACTACCGCCGCTCGGAACAGGACGCTATTAAAACAGTAGCTGACTGCGCAGGTATTACAAGCGCCAGCGGCCTAAAACATGCTGCATTCCAGGCAGACCTGGCCGATGAAGCCCAGGTACGCGCCCTGCTGCCGACCGTGCTGGCGCAATTCGGAACGGTAGACGCGGTGGTCAACAGCGCCAGTACCTTCGAACACGACAGTGCCGCCGACTTCAGCTTTGCCGCCATGGAGTTGCACCTGCGCAGCAATACCGGCGCGCCGATTCTGCTGGCCCAGGCCCTGCACAAGCATGTCGTGGCACGTGGCTGCAGCACCGGCGCAGTGGTTAATCTGCTGGACCAGAAACTGTGGAACCTGAACCCGGACTTCTTGAGCTACACCCTGTCCAAGGCCGCGCTGGAAGTCGCCAACACCATGCTGGCCCAGGCGCTGGCACCCCAACTGCGGGTGGTGGGCGTGGCACCCGGCCTGACGCTGAAAAGCCATATGCTGAGCGATGAGCAATTTGCCGCCCTGCACAAGATATCCCCGCTGGGCCGCTCCAGCACAGCCGCCGATGTGGCGGCCACTGTCAAGTTTGCGCTGGAGAACGCGTCCATCACTGGCACCACTCTGCTGGTGGATGGCGGCCAGCACCTGATGCAGTTCGAACGCGATTTTTCGCTCATGTAACTCTTTTCAAAGCCATGCACCACACCTCTGGAAACCAAACCCTGCAACTCACCGGGCTGCGCTTCGATGCCAACCTGGGCATTCTGGAGTCCGAGTTGACCACTCCCCAGCCGATCCAGGTGGATGCCGAACTCAACCTCGGCCCGCAGCCACTGGAACCCAGCGACGACGACATCAACCACGTGCTCGACTACCGCAAGGTGCGCCAGATCATCATCGACGACTGCACCGCCGAACACGTGAACCTGCTGGAGAGCCTGATCGGCAAGCTGGCACAACGGCTGATGCAGCTGCCCGGCGTGCTAGGTGTGCGCGTGCGGATAGCCAAGCTGGAAATCTTTGAGGACTGCGAAGTCGCTATCCGGATCGAGACCGGGCAGTGGTAAGCCCTTGAGCATTTAAAATCGATAGCAACCAACTGTTATTTGATAAGCTTTGGCATACCTACTTACTCCAAGGAAGGCCACATGAATTTGCCCGGCACCACCGCATTGGCGCGACGCACAGCCCTGCAGATGGCGCTGCTGGCCTGCTTGCTGCCGGCGCATGCCGGCGAAACCATCAAGATCCTCACGGAAGAGTACCCGCCTTACAACTACACCGACAAAGGCAAGATCACCGGACTGGGAACCGAGGTGGTGCAAGCGGTGCTCAAAGAAATCAATATCGAAGGCCAGTTCCAGTCTGTGCCCTGGGCCCGGGCCTATGAAACCACCCAGAATAGCGAGAACGTGCTGATCTATTCGATCAACCGTTCCAAAGACCGCGAAAAGCTGTTCAAGTGGGTTGGTCAGATCACCCCTACCGATTTCTATCTGTTCTCGCTGAAAAGCCGCAACATCCAGCTGGCAGACCTGGGCAGCGCGAAAAACCTGCAAATCGGCACTGTGAACCAGGACGTGGGCGAGCAGTTTTTGGCATCCCAGGGTTTTGTCGTTGGGCACAACCTGCAGTCCAGCAGCAAATACGAGCTGAATTATGAAAAGCTCAAGCTGGGCCGGATCGACCTGTGGGTCATGAACGAACTGAGCGCGTACTACATCGCCCGCCAGGCTGGAGACGACCCGACCACTGTGCTGCAGAAATCATTGCGCATTCCTGAGCTTAGCGGCGGCGGCAACTACATGGCTTTTGGACCAAAAACCTCAGACGCCCTGGTGGAGCGCTTCCGCAAGGGCCTGGAAATTATCAAGAAAAACGGTATTTACGACGCGCTACAGAAAAAATGGCTGTAAGCCCGCCCATCCTCAACACCGAGATTAGCCGCGGCACCAGTGCGCTGGGCAGCCGCATGGTGATGGCGACCTTGGGCTTTTGTTTGCTGTTCACGGTGGCGGTGGCCGCGCTGCGCACATGGTCGGCCTGGCAAAACAATGTCGCAACCATGTCCGCAGAGCTGGAACTGATCGCCCAGGTCTACCAACGCACACTGTCCAAATCCATTTGGGAAATGGACCGCGAATCGCTACAGACCAACATCGACAGCGTGGCCAATGTGGAATCGGTAGGCCAGATCGAAGTCGCGCTGCAGTCGGTCAACCGCCCCCCGGAAATATTCCGCCGAACGCACAGCGGCTGGAAAGCATCTACCCGCGCGCCTATGTTGCGCGTCAAACTTGACTACGAGGCATTCGCTGGCAGCAAGGAAACCGTAGGCGAATTCGCGCTCTATGGCGACGAAAGGATTCTGTGGGCACGTTTACGCACCGAGGTGCTGGCCATTCTGGTGACCCAGGTTACACAATCACTATTACTGGCCAGCTTGATCATGCTGCTGTTCAGCAAACTGGTCACCGTGCATGTGCGCCGCATCGCACGGCACCTGGGTCAATTGACGCCAGACAACCTAGACCACAAGCTGCGGCTGGACCGAGATCCCGCCCGCCAAGACGAGCTCACGCTACTGGAGACAGGGGTCAACCAGTTGCAGAGCAACCTCTCCAGCTACCTGCAGCAGCAGCAGCGCTATGAACATGAGCTGGCCAGCCACCGCGACCACCTGGCCGACATGGTGCGCGAGCGCACCAGCGCGCTGGAATCCACAAACGCCCGGCTGGAGAATGCCAATGCCCTGCTGGACAGCCTGGCCCGCACCGACCCACTGACCGGCCTGGCCAACCGCCGCCACTTTGACGAGGCCAAGGAGATCGAGTTTCGCCGCGCCCTGCGCTCAGGGCTTCCGCTGTCGCTCCTGGTGTGTGATATCGACGCGTTCAAACGCTACAACGACGCCTACGGCCACCCTGCCGGCGACGCCTGCCTGCGCGCCGTGGCCCACGCCATTCAAAAATGCAACGCCCGGGCCGGCGACCTGGTGGCCCGCATCGGTGGCGAGGAATTTGCCGTGCTGCTGCCGGGCACCACCGCAGAAGTCGCCACCCAACTGGCAAGCCGCCTGCTGGATGCCGTGTCCGCACTGGCGATTCCACACCGGGACTCCGAGGCGGCCGCGCATGTCACAGTCAGCATCGGCTTGGCCCAACTGGACACCGAACATACCGACAACTTCAGCGCCTTGTTTGAACAAGCCGACCAGGCGCTGTACCAAGCCAAAAGCAACGGCCGCAACCGTGTCGTAGCACATGGAAGGCCGCTGGCCTAGGCCAGCCGCAGCTATTCTTTTCAGGCAACACCTACCAGACCATGAAAAAAGTACTCCTCCGCCTACTGGCTTGTGCCACCACCCTGGTTTCACTACACGCTGGAGCCCAAGCGGTACGCGCGGTCACCGAAGATGCGCCGCCCTATACCTTCATGGCGGGCGGCAAGGTCGCGGGCATCGCCACCGAGGTACTGGAAAAAACCCTGCAGCAGGCCGGCATAGCCGACTACCGGGTCAACCTGTATCCATGGGCCCGTGCCTATGACATGGCACTGAATGAACCCAATGTGCTGATCTTCCTGATTGCGCGCACGCCCGCCCGGGAAAAGCAATTCCAGTGGGTGGGCGAATTCATGCAGATGCGCTACCACCTGTACAAGCTGCGCGAGCGCGCCGATGTGGCTGCCAGCCAACTGGACGGCGCGCGCAACCATGTGATTGGCGTGATACGCGACGATGTACGCCAGCAATACCTGCAACGCCAGGGCTTTTCACGCCTGGTGGTCTCGGCACAGGCAGGTGAGAACTTCGCCAAGCTCCTGAGCCGCCAGGTCGATATGGTGCCACTGACCGAGGGGGAAACCGCCCCCCTGTGCCGCAGCGCCCATTTCGACTGCGCAAAACTGGAAAAAGTGCTGACCCTGGATGAAATGACCACCGGCCTATACATGGCCTACAGCAACTCCACTCCCGAGGCTCTGGTCAGCAAAACCCAGGCGGCGTTCGAGCAACTGCGCGCCAACGGCACGGTGCGGCGCATCATGGAGGCCCCGGCCACCCACGCCAAATAATTCGCCCATCACGGCAAAACACGGCGTAAGAAAGCCCTGTTTTGACCGCATAAAGGCGCGGCACGGGATAATCGGGGTTTTCCCAGCCAAGATTGCCCCCTTTATGAGCGCCGTATGGACCGCCGACGAGGCCGCCCCCGTCACCCCCACCGCCACTGACTTCAAGATCGAGCGCGAAACGCACAAGCTCGAAAAACGCCTGTGCCGCGAAATGGGCAAAGCCATCGTCGACTACAACATGGTCGAAGAGGGCGACAAGGTCATGGTCTGCGTGAGCGGCGGCAAGGACAGCTACGCCATGCTGGACATCCTGCTCAAACTGAAGGCCCGCGCGCCCATCCAGTTCGACATCATTGCCGTCAACCTGGACCAGAAGCAGCCCGGCTTCCCTGAGGACGTGCTGCCCCGCTACCTGACCGCGCTGGGCGTGCCCTTCCACATCGAGAACCAGGACACCTACAGCATCGTCAAGCGCGTGATCCCCGAGGGCAAAACCACCTGCGGCCTGTGCAGCCGGTTGCGCCGTGGCATTCTGTACCGCGTGGCCGACGAGCTGGGCGCCACCAAAATCGCGCTGGGCCACCACCGTGACGACATGCTGCAGACCTTCTTTTTGAACATGTTCTTCGGCGGCAAGCTCAAGGGCATGCCGCCCAAGCTGGTCAGCGACGACGGCAAGCACATCGTCATCCGCCCGCTGGCCTACGTGACCGAAAAAGACCTGGTGCGCTGGGCCGCCCACAAGCAATTCCCCATCATCCCCTGCACCCTGTGTGGCAGCCAGGAAAACCTGCAGCGCAAGCAGATCTCGCAGATGCTGCAGGAATGGGAAAAGAAGTTCCCCGGCCGCATCGAAAGCATGTTCAGCGCGCTGCAAAACGTCGTGCCCTCGCATCTGATGGACGGCAGCCGTTACGACTTCAAGGGCCTGCGCCCCACGGGCGTGGCCTCGGAGGACGGCGACCAGGCATTTGACGCACCCAGCTTCCCGCCCGCCGGCCTACCCGGCCTGCAGGTCGTACAGCTCTAGGAGATATAGCCATGGCACGCTGGTCCACCCTGCTGCTCGCAAGCTGCGTGTGGCTGTCCGGCTGTGCCTCCATGTGGCGCGTGGACAGCGATGTGCAAAGCTTCTCCACCCTGGGTGCGGTCGCCCCCGGCACCACCATCCGCTTTGACCGCCTGCCCTCGCAACAGGCCGACGCCGCAACGCAGAACGCACTCGAAGCCATCGCGACACCCGCCCTGGCCCAGGTGGGCCTGGTACCGGGCCCGACGCCGCGCTTCAACGTGGAGCTAGGCATCCAGACCCTGGTCATCTACCCGGATACCGGGCGCTGGGGCCCAGGTCCCCTCTGGTATGGCCCGGGCCGCTGGGGCTGGCCGGGGCGCCCACAGCTCTGGATGCCCGAACCCACCCGCTACCAGCACCAGCTCAAGCTAGTCTTGCGCGCCGTGGACGGCGGCCAGGTAGTCTTTGAAAGCCGGGCCGTGCACGAAGGTTTTGGCGGCCGCATTGAAGACGTGCTGCCGGCCATGTTCCAGGCCGCCCTGCAAGGCTTCCCCAACCCGCCAGCGGGCCTGCGCACGATCAGCATACAGCCACCGCAACACTAAGAACACCTATGAACGCCACCCGCATCATCGCCATCCGCCATGGTGAAACCGCCTGGAACGTAGACACCCGCATCCAGGGCCACCTGGACATCCCGCTGAACGCCACGGGCCGCTGGCAAGCACAGCGGGCCGCCCAGGCCCTGGTCGAAGAACCCATCACCGCCATCTATGCCAGCGACCTGCTGCGGGCTTATGAAACGGCGCAAGCTGTCGCCAACGCACTGGGCGTGGACATCGCCAAGGCGCCAGGCTTGCGGGAACGTGACTTTGGCGCCTTCCAGGGTCACACCTTCGCGGAGATTGAGGCCACCCAACCCGAACTGGCACTGCGCTGGCGCAAGCGCGACCCCGACTTCAGCCCCCCTGAAGGTGGCGAATCATTGATCCGATTCCGCGACCGGATACTGGCCTGCGTAGACCTGCTGGCAGCGCGCCACCCCGGCGAGCTGATCACCCTGGTGGCCCATGGCGGCGTGATGGATGTGCTGTACCGCGCCGCCACCGGCCAGGGCCTGCAAGCACCGCGTACCTGGAACCTGGGCAATGCCGCCATCAACCGCCTGCTGTGGACCCCGCAAGGCCTGAACCTGGTGGGCTGGGCCGATACCCAGCACCTGGAAGCCGACACCGCACTGGACGAAACCAGCGCTTGAGGAACAGACCATGCTTCATTACTTGATGCACGCAAGCGAATACTCGTGGCAGGAGCAATTACTGTACGCCGGCCTCTTCGTTGCAGCCATTGTGTTGCTGTTTGTGTTTTTTTGGTGGCGCAAGCGTGCTGCGCGGCCCCGCCAGGGCGACTTTGCGGCACTGGTACAAAACCACTCGATTGCCGAAGCGCTGGACCAACAGCAACGAGGCCCGTTGGAAGACGCGGCCGATGCCTGGCAGCAAACGCAAACCGCGCTGGGCACCGTAAAAACCGGCGTGGAACGCGCACTGGCACTGGTCTGGCTGCTGCTGTCGGGCCTGCTGTGCGCCATCAGCATCCTGTTTGTGCTCATAGGCCTGCTGAAATTTCCGGCGCTGAACTGGGGCCAGCAGGGGTTCTTCCTGGCACTGGCCGTGGTATGCGCCTGGTTTGTGCGGGCGCAATGGCGCGACCTGCGTGGCGTGAAGTAGGCCGGCAGCGCCGTCACGTTTACATCCAAATCAACTGTTTGCGCAGATAGCACCTGCACAGGCAGCTACCAATTAAATAGCAAGCCCGAATTTTTCCTTACTCCGCGGCAAACAGCCCGCCCTCGGCCTGCGGCGGGTTCACGCCCAGGTGGCGGTAGGCGGCCAGCGTGGCGATGCGGCCACGCGGCGTGCGCTGCAGAAAGCCCTGCTGTATCAGATAGGGCTCGATCACATCTTCAATGGTGTCGCGCTCCTCGCCGATGCTGGCGGCGATGTTATCCAGCCCCACCGGGCCGCCATCAAAGCGGTGGATCACCGCCTCCAGCAGCTTGCGGTCCATCAGGTCGAAGCCCTGCGGGTCCACATCCAGCATGGCCAGCGCGCGGTTGGCGATGTCCAGCGTGATGGTGCCGTTACCCTTCACATCGGCGTAGTCGCGCACCCGGCGCAGCAGGCGGTTGGCGATACGCGGTGTGCCGCGCGAGCGGCGTGCGATCTCAAAGCCACCGTCGGCCTCCATCGGCGCATTCAGCAGACCGGCGCTGCGCTTCACAATGCGCGCCAATTCGTCCGGCGTATAGAACTCCAGCCGCGCCACGATGCCGAAGCGGTCGCGCAGCGGGTTGGTCAGCATGCCGGCGCGGGTGGTGGCGCCGACCAGGGTGAAAGGTTGCAGGTCCAGCTTGATGCTGCGCGCCGCCGGGCCTTCGCCGATCATGATGTCGATCTGGTAGTCCTCCAGCGCGGGGTACAGGATTTCTTCCACCACCGGGCTGAGGCGGTGGATTTCATCGATAAACAGGACGTCGTTCTTTTCCAGATTGGTCAGCAGCGCAGCCAGGTCCTTGGGCTTTTCCAGCACCGGGCCGCTGGTCTGGCGCATATTCACGCCCAGCTCGTGGGCAATGATGTGGCTCAGCGTGGTCTTGCCCAGGCCGGGCGGGCCGAACAGCAGCACGTGGTCCAGCGCCTCGCTGCGTTTTTTGGCCGCGCCGATGAAGATCTCCAGCTGCTCGCGCGCCTTGGTCTGGCCCACATATTCGTCGAACAGCTTGGGGCGCAGCGCGCGTTCTATCGCCTCTTCCTGGGGCGAAGAGGGCACGGCGGAGACAACGCGCTTGGGCGGCGTCGGCGCGAAATCATCAGTCTGGATGGACACGGCAGGCAGGTCAGAAGAGGGTTGAAAACAGAGCGGCCACTATAGCGCCTGGCGCCCGACTGTATGCAAACGGGCCGCCGCTTTGAATGAGGAGACGGCTGGCTTGTGGCTATAGTGGACCCTGCAACACTTTACATAGCAATGCGGTAGCTGTTACACCCTTGCTTGTTTCTTTTAAGCCTATTGCCCATGACGCCCACACCCTCTGCTTCCCCCCCTTCTGCACACTGGTCTGTTGGCTGGCAAGGCGTTCGCCACAGTGCCCTGGGACTGCTGCTGTGTGCCAGCGCCAGCGGCTGGGCGGCCGATGCGCCGGCGGAAAAAATCCCCTCCATCGGCAAGATCACCCTGCCCGCCAAGCCGGCATCGCAAGAAGGAGGCAAGGCAGCCGAAACCAGCAAGACCAAGGAAACCGTCAGCAAGGAATCCATGGGCGACCAGGTACGCGAACTGGTCGAGCAAGCCAACGCCAGCAACCAGCAAGCCAAAGGCAAAAAAGGCAAGACCGCCAAGACTCCGCCAAAGATCACGCTGACCATCGAGGCCGAGCCCAAAAAATCCGGCGCACGCGGCACGCCCTCGGCACCGCCCGACATAGCGGCCGCCTACGCCCGTGCCCATGGTGCCATCCCCAACCCGGTGGACAGCCGCGCAGCCGCCATGGCCCAAGTGGCCGGCCTGCCACCGCGCACCACGGTGTCCCGTGACAACCTGGGCATGGCGCGCAGCGACGAAACCCGCTGGACCTACGACGGTGAATTTGGCCCACAAGCCTGGTCGCGGCTGCGGCCCGAATACGGCCAGTGCGCCACCGGCACGCGCCAGTCGCCCATCCACATCCAGGACGGCAACACCTTGCAGGGCCCGGCCGAACCGCTGCAGTTCCACTACCAGCCCAGTAGCGCCATGGTGGTCAACACCGGCCGCACCATACAAGTGGACGTGGTGGGTGACAACACCCTCACCGTGCGCGGCTCCACCTACAAGCTGACCAACATCCAGTTCCACCACCCCAGCGAAGAGCGCATCAACGACCGGGCCTACACCATGGCGGCCCACCTGATCCACCGCAACATCGACGGGCAGATTGCCATCGTCGCCGTGCTGATGGACCCAGGCCAGCCCAACACCATGGTGAACAAGGTCTGGACCTATATGCCGCTTGACGTGGGCGACCGCGTGCGCATGCCGTCCGGCCTGCTGGACCTAAACGAGCTTCTGCCGCAAGACCAGCGCTACTACCAGTTCATAGGCTCGCTGACCACGCCACCCTGCTCGGAAAACGTGCTGTGGATGGTGTTGAAGCAGCCGATACAAATCAGCCCCGAGCAGCTGCGCCTGTTCGCCCAGCTCTACCCGCGCAACAACCGCCCGGTACAGCCCCTGAACGGGCGCGTGGTCCGGGAAGGCATGTAAGAGCCTGTTTACGACCTATTTGGCCAGCGCTTTCAGCGCCAGCTTGATACCTTCGCTGACGCCCACGCCGGCCGGCAAGGCCTTCAGCGCCAGCGCCGCTTCCTTGTCGCTATAGCCCAGGGCCACCAGGGCCTGCAGGATGTCGGCCTGCGCATCGCTGGTCACACCGGTGCGCACGCCGATATCGGGGCCTAGCTTGCCCTTGAGCTCCAGCAGCAGGCGCTCGGCGGTTTTGGGGCCGATGCCGGGCACCTTCTTGAGCCGCCCTACTTCTTGCAATGTGATGGCCTGGGCCAGGTCGTCCACCCCCATGCCGGACAAAATGCTCAAGGCCGTGCGCGGTCCCACGCCGCTGATCTTGATCAGCTGGCGAAACGCGTCGCGCTCGCCCGGTGTGGCAAAGCCGTACAGAATTTGCGCGTCTTCACGCACCACGAAATGCGTCAGCAGCGTGACCTGATCGCCCAAGCCCGGCAGGTTGTAGAAGGTGCTCATGGGCACATCCACGTCATAGCCCACACCGTGGCAGTCGATCAGCACCTGGGGTGGGTTCTTGGCGGCCAGCAGGCCTTGGAGTCGTCCGATCATGGGGTTTCCGAATGGTGAAAGCGCGATTGTCCCCGACGAGCACCGCCAATGCGCCACACACACGTTCTTACAGCTCTTGCATCCTCGCCCGGCATGTAACGGGATCGGCTCCTACCATTGGTCTCTTTTGGGAGGAATCCACCATGGCTCTGCAAGCCCCGTTTTTTGGCAAGCGTGAACCGGCCGTTTTGGGCCTGCGCCCCAGCCCCTCGCATGCACAGCAAGCCCCCCTGGGCAAACCACTGAACACCACCAGCACATCGTCAGCCAGCTCCACCCCCCTCCCCAGCGAAGTAAGCACTATGCAAGCCTCTACACCCGCAACCTCCACCAGCACCAATTCCGCCACCAAGACCGGCGGCAGTACCCTGACCGTGGGCCCGAACATCAAGCTTAAGGGTGTGGAGATCACCGACTGCGACACCCTGGTGGTCGAAGGCATCGTCGAAGCCACCATGGACTCCCGACTGATGCAGATCACCGCCGACGGCGCCTTCAAGGGCGCTGCCGACATCGATATTGCCGAAATCCATGGCAGCTTCGACGGCGTGCTGACGGTACGCGACAAGCTGGTGATCTACTCCACCGGCAAGGTCACCGGCACCGTGCGCTACGGCAAGCTGGTGGTGGAAGAAGGTGGGCAGTTGTCTGGCGAAATCGCTTTCGGCACCAGCAAAGCCGCACCTGTGAAAGCGGACCTGCAGGCCATCGCGGCCTGAGTCACTTCGGCTGGGGCTCAACGCCCCACCGTCTCCAGCCAGGCATCCAGCTCCTGCGCCAGGGCGTCGGTGGCCGCTGCCAGCGCCCGCACCCCGCCGGGTGCGTCGGCGCTGGGGGCCGGGCGCTGCAAGCTGAACGTGCGCTGGGCCAGCAAGCTGTCACCCAGCGGCGTACTTTCCACCAGCGTGGCGCGCAGCCGCACCAGGCCGGTACTGGCTGTGGGCGACTGGAACAGCTGGGTAAATTCCTGCAACTCCAAGCGCAACAAGCGCGGCGCCGGCCCAGTGGTTCGTGCCAGTGCAGCACTGTCGCTGGCAGCCAGCACGGCCCGGCGCTGCCCCAGCACATCACGCAGCCGCTGGCCCACCAGCTGCGCGGGCGGCACGCTCCAGCGGGCCTGGGTGTAAGGGCGCAGTTGTTGCGCGTCCGCATAGCCCAACCGGTACAGGATGGCTGTGCCACCGTCAATCAACCCAGGTGCCTCTACCTCGGCAAACGCCAGGGGTGGCAAGCTGGTCGTGGCCAACGGGCTGTTGGCCGTGGTGGTGCTTGGGCCGAAGTCATACTGTGTGGCACGCACGGGTTTATCGGGCAAGGCCGAGCAGGCAGCCAGGGCCCAAACCACCGAGCCCATTACCAAGCCAAATAGGCACTTTGCGCACATTCCACCTGCGCCAGAAGCTCTTATTTTCATAGCAAATCCTTTGTAAGCCGTTTTCATGGTTGTGCGGCAGGGGCCACAAAGCCGGGCTCGCCCGGGCCGGGTACGACCGCGCCGCCGCCAAAGATCAGCGATTGCGGCTGCTCGCTGATGCCGTTGACAGTACGGCCCAGCTGCCGCGCCGCACGGGAAGCGTCATCGGCCACCCGGTTGATGCGCGGCAAGGTGGCATTGCCCAAGGCGTCCGCCGCGTGCGACAGCGCGCCCGAACCTTCGGCCAGCCGGTCCATCACGCCGCCTTTTTCATTCAGCCTCGCAGCCGTCTGCCCGATGGCGACAAAGCTGCTGTCAGCCGTGTTGGCGGCGGTCTGCAGCGCGCGCATCGCCTGGTGGGTGTCGTCGGCAATCGCCGGGATGCGCGCCAGCGCTGGGTCCAGCCGCTGGGTGACGGTTTGCTCCAGCCGGGCGCTGAGCTGGGCCAGGCTAGTGGTGGCATGGTCGGCATTGGTCAGCACGCCGGTGAATAGTTTCTGGTTCTCATCGCTCAGCAACTGGTTCAGGCGCAGCGTGGCCTGGTCCACCTGCTCCAGGATGTGTGGCACCTGCTGGGTCAGCTTGCCCAGTTGCGAGGTCTCCAGCGGCAAGCGTGGTACACCGCTGCGGCCGGGCGGAATCGGGGTCTGGGCCTGGCCCGCGTCGTCGATCTGCACAAAGGCCAGGCCGGTGATGCCCTGGTAGCTCAGGCTGGCAAAGGCGGTGGGTGATAGCGGCGTGGTGTCGTCCACCGCGATACGTATCAGCACATTGCCCACCACGTCGGGGTCGAAACCGATATGGGTCACCTTGCCCACGGCTACACCCTTGTAGCGCACGGCGGCCTGGGGCTGCAGGCCCGTCACAGGGTCGCGCGTCGAAAGTTCATACGGATGGCTGCTGCCCGCATCGCGCGTGAGCCACACCGCCAGCGCCACCAACAGCGCGGTGACAGCCAGCACAAACGCGCCCGCCGCCAGCGCATGGGATTTATTTTCCATGGGGACTCTCTCCTGAAGGAATGGGTGAAGGGGGTAGCGGCGCCAAAGCGCGCCGCCCGCGTTCGCCCAGAAAGAAATGTTCGATGAACGGGTGAGGGAAGGCCACCACTTCGGCGGGCGTGCCCGTCACCAGCACCTTTTTTTCGGCCAGCACGGCCACCCGGGTGCTGAGCGCAAACAGAGTGTCCAGGTCGTGGGTGACCATCACCACCGTCAGGCCCAGGCCCTGGTGCAGGGCACGCAGCAGGGCCACAAATTCGTCCGCACCATTCGGGTCCAGCCCGGCGGTGGGTTCGTCCAGCAGCAACAACGGCGGGTCCATCACCAGCGCGCGGGCCAGGGCCACGCGTTTGACCATGCCGCCGGACAAATCCGCTGGCATCTTGTCGGCATCGGCCGGGCTCAGGCCGACCATTTGCAGCTTGACCAGGGCCGCGTCGCGCACCAAGGCTTCGGGCAAGGTCTTGAGTTCGCGCAGCGGAAAGCCAATGTTTTCCAACACAGTAAAGGCCGAAAACAGCGCCCCCTGCTGGAACAGCATGCCCACCCGGCTGGCCGCACCCGCCCGGCCCAGCTCGGCTGCGGGCTGGCCCAGCACCGTAACCTGGCCCTGGGCGGGCTGCTCCAGCCCCAGCATCTGGCGCAGCAGCACCGTCTTGCCCGTACCCGAGCCACCCACCAGGGACAAAATCTCGCCGCGCCGCACGGTCAGCGCCAGGTCCTGGTGGATGACGACCCGCTTCTTGCCGCTGCCAAATGCGGTCTGCAGGCCTTGGATATCGACGATGGTGTCTGCATCCATATCAGACTCCCACGTTTTTAAAGACGATGGCGAACAAGGCATCGACCAGAATCACCACAGTGATTGAGGCCACCACCGAAGCCGTCGTGCCCTGCCCCAGGCTTTGGGTATTGGGTTTGACGCGCAGGCCGCAGTGGCAGCCCACCAGCGCAATCAACAGGCCGAACACGGCCGACTTGAACACCGCCAGCCCCAGGTTGGCCACGCCAACGGCATCGGGCAAGGCCTGCAAAAAAAATGCGGGCGTGATGCCCAGCGAAAGGTCCGCCGCCAGCATGCCCCCGGCCAACGCGGTCAGCGAAGTCCAAACAGTGATAAGCGGCATGGCGATGGCCAGCGCCATGGCGCGTGGCATCACCAACCGGTAGCTCAGGGGGATACCCATGACGCGCATGGCATCCAGCTCTTCGGTCACGCGCATCACGCCGATCTGCGCGGTGATGGCCGAACCGGAGCGCCCTGCGATCAGAATCGCGGCCAACATCGGCCCCAGCTCGCGCACCACCGACATGCCCAGGATGTTGACGATAAAAGCCTCGGCCCCGAACTGGCGCAGCTGCTGCGATGTCAGGTAGGCCAGCACCACGCCAATCAAGAAGCCCACCAGCGCGGTGATGGGCAGGGCCATGGTGCCCATTTGGTACAGATGGCCCGAAACATCCCGCCACGGCCCGGCCTGCGGGCGGCGCGCCAGGCGCAGCAGATCCAACGCCAATTGCCCCAGCATGCGCAACAAGTCCAGCCCCTGCGCCAGGCCCGCCAGCACCCAGGCGCCCAGCGCGTCGAAACACTGCGCCCAGGTCGCGTCGTGGCTGGGGGGCGCTTCACACGAGAATTTGGCGACACGCTCCAGCAGGCTGCGCTGCTCGGGCAGCAGGTCGATCTGCGCTGGCCACTGACGGCCCCAGTAGTTCCACAGCAATTGCGCACCCACATGGTCCAAGCGCTCCACGCTTTGCAGATCCCAGTGCGCAGACGGCGGCTGTGCCTGCAAGGCCGAAGTCGCGGCCCGCCACTGCGCCGGCACGGCCAGATCGGCCGCCGCCCACCGGCCCAGCAGCCTGGCGGTCAGCGCATCGGGCTTGTCTGCAGGGGAGATGCTGTCGATATGGGGCGGTGAATCTTGGGCCATGGTGTGCAGCGCATCCTAACAAGCCGCCCCCGCACCTGCGCGTAGGACAAGCGCCTGAACACAGCGTACAGGCGACAATACAGCCATGATTGTTCGCCACACCTTCTCGCCCCCCAACAACACCCGGCTCGACCACCTCTGCGGCCCCATGGATGCGCATCTGCGCACCATCGAAGACGCGCTGCAGATCAAGATCGCCCACCGGCACGAACAGTTCAAGATCGACGGCCCCAAAGCCACCGCCAACCAGGCGCTGGAGCTGCTGCAGGCCCTGTACGAACAGGCGGGCCGCCCGATCAAGCCCGACACCGTGCAGCTGATGCTGGCCAGCGATGCCGACCTGGGCGCCGACGGCCACAGCCTGCAGACCCGCCGCACCGACCTGCGCGCCCGCACCCCGAACCAGACCACCTACCTGGACAACATCGCCCAGCACGACATCACCTTCGGCATCGGCCCGGCCGGCACCGGCAAGACCTACCTGGCCGTGGCCTGCGCGGTGGACGCGCTGGAGCGCAGCGCGGTACAGCGCATCGTGCTGACCCGCCCGGCGGTGGAAGCCGGCGAGCGCCTGGGCTTTCTGCCCGGCGACCTGAACCAGAAGATCGACCCCTATCTGCGCCCGCTGTACGACGCGCTGTACGAGTTGATGGGGCCCGAGAAAGTACAAAAGGCCTTTGAGCGCAACGCGCTGGAAGTGGCGCCGCTGGCCTTCATGCGTGGACGCACGCTGAACAACGCCTTTGTGATCCTGGACGAGGCGCAGAACACCACGCCCGAGCAGATGAAGATGTTTCTGACCCGCATCGGCTTCGGCGCCAAGGCCGTGGTGACCGGCGACGTCAGCCAGATCGACCTACCGAAAACCCAGCTCAGCGGCCTAATCGACGCCGAGCAGGTGCTGCGCCGTACCAAGGGCATTGCCATCACCCGCTTCACCAGCGCCGACGTGGTGCGCCACCCGCTGGTGGCGCGCATCGTCGACGCCTACGACACGCGCGGCAAATCGGACCTGGCCGTGCGTACCCGTAAAACTGTTTAACGCTATAAATTAGATAGCTGCTTGTGCAGAATACACCTGCGCCAGCGGCCAAAAACATGCTGAACAACCTACAACTCTCGCTGCAATTTGGTGAGCTGGCCAACAAGGAAGAACTGGCCCTGCACCGTGCCGCCCTGCCCCGCCACAGCGTGGCCCGCTGGATACGCCACGCGTTGGCGCTGGACGCCGAAATCACCGTGCGCATCGTCGATGCCGAAGAAGGCCAGGCCCTGAACCGCGAATACCGCAAGAAGGACTACGCCACCAATGTGCTGACCTTCGACTACACGCAGGAACCGGTGGTTACCGCCGACCTGGTACTGTGCGCCCCGGTGGTGGCCCGCGAAGCCGCAGAAAACGGCAAGTCGCTGAAAGACCATTACGCCCATCTGCTGGTGCACGGCACCCTGCACGCCCAGGGCTGGGACCACGAAACCAGCGAAGAAGATGCCAACGAGATGGAAGCTTACGAGACCGAGATCCTGGCCGAGTTGGGCATTGCCGACCCTTATGCCGACTAAGCTCGCGGATTAAAACTGCAGCGGAATCGTCACCGGCCCGTCATTCACCAGATGCACCAACATGTCGGCACCGAACTGCCCGGTCTGCACCGGCGCATGCAGCAGCCGGGCCTGGGCCACAAAGTAGTCGTACAGCCGGCGCCCGTCCTCGGGTAGCGCTGCGCTGATAAAGCTGGGCCGGTTGCCCGCCGAAGCATCGGCCGCCAGCGTGAACTGGCTGACCACCAGCAGCCCGCCCGCCACGTCCTGCAGGCTCAGGTTCATCTTGCCCGCCGCATCGCTGAAGATGCGCAGCTTCAAAATCTTGGCCAGCAGCTTGTCGGCCTGGGCTGGCACATCGCCGCGCTCGGCACACACCAGCACCAGCAGGCCTGGACCAATCTGGCCCACCACCTCGTCCGCAATGACCACGCGGGCTTCCCGCACTCTTTGTAAAACAGCTTTCATGCGGGGATTGTCGGTCAGTAGGCTCAGGGTTGTCACCGAGCATGGGCCTGGACCACACCACTACGATAGGCCACGATTTTTCAAAGGACACGCCATGCGTTTGCGCAACTACGGTATTTACATCCTCGTCGTCGGCCTGCTGGGCCTGGCAGCTGCCGCCCAGGCGCAAACGAGTGGTTTGACACGCACCATCGTTGGCAAGGAAGACGTGTCGGTGCCTGGGCGCGAGGCGGTGGTCGCGCGTGTGGAGATTGCCCCCGGCGGCAAGGCGGCCCGCCACACCCACCCCGGCGATGAAATCAGCTATGTGATGTCCGGCGAAACCGTTTTGCTGGTGGACGGCCAGCCGCCGCGCCGTATCAAGGCGGGTGAATCCTTTGTCATTCCCGCAGGCGTGGTGCACGCCGCCGAGAACGACACCGCCAACCCGGTGCAGCTGGTCGGTGTCTACGTGGTGGAAAAGGGCAAGCCGCTGGCCTCGCCAGCGCCCTGACCTCACGCCTGTATTAGCCCAGCGTCACGCGGGCAAACTTGCGTTTTCCCACCTGCAGCACATAGGTGCCGGCACCCAACTTCAAGCCCTTGTCGCTGACCACGCTGGAGTCCACGCGCACGCCGCCGCCGTCGATCAGACGATTGCCCTCGCCGCTGCTGGCCGCCAGGTTAGCCAGCTTCAGCAGCGCGGCAATACCCACGGCCGCACCGCCTTCGCCCAGGGGCAAGCTCAGCTCTGCGATGTCGTCCGGCACGCCGCCCTTGCTGCGGTTGTTGAAGTCTTGCTCGGCCGCATCGGCTGCGGCCGCACTGTGGAAGCGCGCGGTGATTTCCTTGGCCAGCGCCACCTTGGCGTCCTTGGGGTTACGGCCGGCCTCCACTTCCGCCTTGAGCGCAGCAATCTCGGCCTCGCTCTTGAACGACAGCAAGGTGTACCAGCGCCACATCAGCACGTCGGAGATGCTCAACACCTTGGCGAACATGGTATTGGGCTCTTCGCTGATGCCGATGTAGTTGTTCTTGGACTTGGACATCTTCTCCACGCCGTCCAGGCCTTCCAGCAACGGCATGGTCAGGATGCACTGCGGCTCCTGGCCGTATTCGGCCTGCAGGTGCCGGCCCATCAGCAGATTGAACTTCTGGTCGGTACCGCCGAGTTCCAGGTCGGACTTGAGCGCCACCGAGTCGTAGCCCTGCATCAGCGGGTACAAGAACTCGTGCACCGCGATGGACTGGCCGCCGTGGAAGCGGTCGTGGAAGTCGTTGCGCTCCATCATGCGGGCCACGGTGTAGCGCGAGGCCAGTTGGATCATGCCGCGCGCGCCCAAGGGCTCGCTCCATTCGCTGTTGTAGCGGATCTCGGTCTTGGCCGGGTCCAGCACCAGGCTGGCCTGCTTGTAATAGGTTTCGGCGTTGATCTTGATTTGCTCGGGGGTCAGCGGTGGCCGGGTGCTGTTGCGCCCGCTGGGGTCGCCGATCAGCGAAGTGAAGTCGCCAATCAGAAAGATCACCGTGTGGCCCAGATCCTGCAGCTGGCGCATCTTGTTCAGCACCACGGTGTGGCCGATATGGATGTCGGGCGCCGTCGGGTCCAGGCCCAGCTTGATGCGCAGCGGCGTGCCGGTGGCCTCGGAACGTGCCAGCTTCTTCAGCCAGTCTTCCTGCGGAATCAGCTCGTCACAGCCGCGCAATGACACGGCCATGGCCTCCCGAACACGGTCGGTTACAGGGAAATTACTGCCCGATACGGGACTTACTGCTTGATTCATAAGGGTTTTTCAGGTCTTTATCCATTGTCGCCCAGGGTGGGCACCGCTATACTCGCGGATTCGCTGCAGCCCCTGATTTTAGTGGTGCGTTGCCTGATAGGCCGCCCAAAACCCCAGGTCTGGCGCAATACACGGCTCGCAGGCCCGCTTCCTGCTACCGGCCATTGCGCATGACCTGACTGAACTTCCAGGGCTTTCCACGTCTCTGCAGCAAACCTCTTTTTGGGAATTCAATCTTTTGAACAACGGTCTCAACACCGTCAGCGATAGGCTTTTGTCTTTGGTACAACGCCACCCCAAGCGCATCACCGCGCTGGTGGCGGCCGTACTCTTAGGCGGTGGCAGCGGCGCATTTGCCGTCGCCTCCCTGGGCCCAGACGCCGCTGACCTGCCGGTACGGCAAATCACGGAATCGGTGCAACCCCTGCCCTTGCAAGAGCAGGCTGCGGCACTCGATCTGCACAGCTTCAATCTGTTCCGCACGGAAACCACCCGCTCCAGCGACACTGCGGCGTCGCTGCTGCAGCGCCTGGGCATCGCCGACGCGGACGCGGTGGCCTTCCTGCGCAGCGATGCACTGGCCAACAAGGCCATCTTCGGCCGCGCCGGCCGCATCGTCAAAGCCGAGGCAACCGACAAACAAGCCTTACTGTCCCTCAGCGCGCTGTGGAGCCCGGGCAACGACGGCGCCATCCAGCGCATGGTGGTTGAAAAGACCGCCCAGGGCTTCCGCTCCCGCATGGAAGATGCCCAGCTGGACACCACCAGCCGGCTGGCCGGCGGCACGATTCGCAGCTCGCTGTTTGCAGCCACCGACGAAGCCGGCATTCCCGACGCCGTCGCCACCCAGGTCGCCGAAATCTTCTCGGGCGACATCGACTTCCGCCGCGCGCTGCGCAAGGGCGACCATTTCTCGGTGGTCTATGAAACCGTTGAAGCCGACGGCCAGGTGCTGCGCACCGGTCGCGTTTTGAGTGCTGAATTTTTCAGCAATGGCAAGACCTACCAGGCCATGTGGTTTGCCGAACCCGGTCAAAAGGGCAGCTACTACTCGCTGGACGGCCAAAGCCTGCGCCGTGCCTTCCTGACTGCGCCGGTAGAGTTCTCCCGCATCACCAGCGGCTTCTCCATGCGCTTCCACCCCATTCTGAAGCTGTGGAAAGCCCACCTCGGTGTGGACTACGCGGGTACCACTGGCACGCCGGTGCGTACCGTGGGTGACGGGGTGGTGGAGTTCGCGGGTGTGCAAAATGGTTACGGCAACGTGATCATCGTCCGCCACAACAACCACAACGAAACCCTGTACGCCCACCTGAGCCAGATCAATGTGCGCGCGGGCCAAAAGATCAGCCAGGGCGAGCATATCGGCGCGATTGGTGCCACCGGCTGGGCCACCGGCCCGCATCTGCACTTCGAGTTCCGTGTCGATGGCGTGCACCAGGACCCGATGACGGTGGCCCGCCAAAGCGAAAGCCAACCGCTGTCCGCTGCGGCCAAGCCCTTGTTTGACAAACTCGCTGCCACCATGCGCCAGCAGCTGTCCGCAGCCTCTGCCGTGCAACAGGCCAGCGCTGACTAAAATGTCCGAGCTCTACATCGGCCTCATGTCCGGCACCTCGCTGGACGGCGTGGACGGTGTACTTGCTGACTTTGCTGGTGGCCGCATGCAGGTGCTGCAGCACGCCAGCCTGCCCTTTGTCGATGCGCACCGGGCCGGGCTACTAACCTTGAATTCACCGGGCGACAACGAGCTGCACCGCGCGGCCCTGGCCGCCAATGCCTTGGCCGAACTCTATGCCAAGGTTGTCCAGCTGTTGCTGGACCGTGGCCAAGCCGCTGCAGCGTCCATCCAGGCCATTGGCGCTCACGGCCAGACCGTACGCCACCGCCCGCAGGAATTTGACGGCACCGGCTACACCCTGCAACTGAACAACCCAGCCCTGCTGGCCGAGCGCACAGGCATCACCGTCGTGGCGGACTTCCGCAGTCGCGACATCGCCGCCGGCGGCCAGGGCGCCCCCTTGGTGCCGGCCTTCCACCACCAGGTGTTCGGCCGTGCACAGGAAGCGGTGGCGGTGCTGAACATCGGTGGCATCTCCAACCTCAGCGTGCTGGACGGCGAGCAGATCCTGGGCTTCGACTGCGGACCCGGCAATGCGCTGATGGACTACTGGTGCCAGCAACATACCGGCCAGCCCTTCGATGCCGACGGCGCCTGGGCCGCCAGCGGCAGCGTGCAGCCGGACTTGCTGGCCGCCTTGCTGGACGAGCCCTTTCTGAGCAAGGCACCGCCCAAGAGCACGGGCCGCGACCTGTTCAACCCCGGTTGGCTGGCCGCCAAGCTCCAGGGATTTGCCGGGCTGAGCCCGGTAGACGTACAAGCTACATTGACCGAATTGACCGCCAGCGCAAACGCTACCTGCGCAAGTAGCTATGGAAAAAATAGCAACCAGTTGATCGTATGCGGCGGCGGCGCCTTGAACGGCCAGCTGATGCGGCGCATCCAGGCAGCACTGCCCACCATGCAGGTGCAATCCTCGGCCGCTCACGGGCTACCGCCTCTACAGGTGGAAGCCTCAGCCTTCGCCTGGCTGGCACGCCAAACGCTGCTGCGCGCACCGGGCAGCCTTGCCAGCGTCACCGGCGCACGCGGCAACCGGGTGCTGGGCGCGATCTATCCGGCCTGAGCCCTACTCCAGGTCGGCTGCACCTGCTGGGGCCGCCACCTTCTCGTCGGGCGCCAGCTGCCAGAAGATCCAAGCCGAGGCCAAGGTCATCAGCCCCATGGTTGCAAACGTAGCGTGGAAAGCCTGCAAGGTCTGCGTAGCACCCACAGCCTGGAAATAGCCGGTGTAACCCGCCAGCACCGCCCCTGCGGCTGCCACCCCCATGCCCATGGCCAGCATCTGCACCATGGACAGCAGGCTGTTACCGCTGCTGGCCAACGGACCATCCAGGTCCTTCAAAGTCACCGTATTCATGGCCGTGAACTGCATGGAGTTGACCGCCCCAAAGAAAGCCAGCTGCACCAGGCGCAGCCACAGCGGCTGCTCCGGTGTTACAAAAGCAAAGCTGGCCATGGTCAGCCCTACCAGCGCGGTATTCAGTACCAGTACCTTGCGGTAGCCCAGCCAGGTGATCAAACGCGTGGCCAAGGTCTTGGTCACCATGCCGGCTGCCGCCACCGGCAGCATCATCATGCCGGCCTGTGCCGGGCTGTAGCCCATGCTGACCTGGAGCAGCAACGGGATCAAAAACGGCATGCAGCTGCTGCCTATGCGCGCAAACAGATTGCCCAGCAGACCAATGGCCAGCGAAGGAATGGCGAACAACCTGGGTGAAAACAAGGGCTCGGGTTCCCGCACCGCGTGCAGCCAATAGGCCACCAGGCTGGCCAGGCCGAACATCAGCAACACCAGCACGGTGGCCTGGCGTAGACCCAGCTCGGACAGGCCATCCAGCGCCAAGGATAGAGCCACCATGCCAAACGAGAGCAGTGCATAGCCGCTCAGGTCAAATCGCTTGTATTCCACGCGCAGGCCCTCGGGCATCCAGGCCAGGGTGGCCATGCCCCCCAGCACACCTACCGGCAGATTGATCAGAAAGATCCAGTGCCAGGTGGTGTACTCCACCAGCCAGCCGCCCAGAGTCGGGCCGATCAGCGGGCCAATCAAGCCCGGCAGCGCAACAAAGCTCATGGCTTTCAAAAACTGCTCGCGTGGAAACGCCCGCAGCACCGCCAAGCGCCCCACAGGCAGCAATAAAGCCCCGCCAACCCCTTGCAACACACGGGAGGCCACCAATTGCGTCACGCTGTGCGACATCGCGCAAAACAAGGAGCCCAGTGTGAAAAGAGCAATCGCTGCAACAAACAGGCGACGTGTGCCGAAGCGGTCGGCCATCCAGCCCGAGGCCGGGATCAGCATGGCCATGGTCAGTGAATAGGCCACCACCACCGACTGCATGCGCAAAGGGCTTTCGCCCAGACTGGCGGCCATGGCCGGTAAGGCAGTATTGACGATGGTGGCGTCCAGGGTCTGCATGAAAAACCCAATAGCCACCAGCCAGAGCAAACGCTGGCGCGTCGCTTCATCTTGCATGCGGTAACCGCTCCTTGTCCAAACCGGTTGTAGCAAAGAAAAAGCCGCCTACAGGCGGCCTTTTCAAGACGGGGTGGCCAATCAGGCCGAGAAGCTGGAGCCGCAGCCGCAGGTGCTGGTAGCGTTAGGGTTCTTGATGACGAACTGGGCGCCTTGCAGGTCTTCCTTGTAGTCGATCTCTGCGCCCAGCAGGTACTGGTAGCTCATGGCGTCGATCAGCAGAGACACACCGTTCTTGGTCATGGTGGTGTCGTCTTCGTTGGTGATCTCGTCAAAAGTGAAGCCGTATTGGAAGCCGGAGCAGCCGCCACCCTGCACGAACACCCGCAGCTTGAGATCCGGATTGCCCTCTTCGGCGATCAGGTCGGCCACTTTGGCGGCAGCGCTGTCGGTGAAGACGATGGGGGTGGGCATTTCGGTCTGGATGTTTTCGGCTAGGGCGCTCATGGGGTACTCCGTAAAGAATCTAGGTAATGCTACTGCAATTCCCGACTTAAGTTGCGGGGCAAACAATTTGCCGGTATCAGCAGTGCGGTCTTTTCAAAAACAAAAACCGCCAAAGCCCGAAGGCTTGGCGGTTTTTGCGTCGCACAGAGCGAAAAGCTTAACGCTTCGAGAACTGCTTGCGGCGGCGTGCAGAGTGCAGACCGACCTTCTTACGTTCGACTTCACGCGCATCACGCGTCACGAAGCCGGCTTTACTCAGCTCAGGCTTGAGCGTTGCGTCGTAGTCGATCAGGGCGCGGGTAATGCCGTGGCGGGTTGCGCCGGCTTGGCCGGATTCACCACCACCGTGCACGTTGACCATCACGTCGAAAGTTTCGGCGTGGTTGGTCAGCACCAGAGGCTGCTTGCAGATCATGATCGAGGTAGCACGACCGAAGAACTCGGTGATGTCTTTACCGTTGACCTTGATTTGGCCGGAGCCCTTCTTGATAAACACACGGGCGACGCTGGATTTGCGACGGCCGGTGCCATTGTTCCAATCACCAATCATCTGGATACTCCTTAGATGTCCAGCACTTTAGGCTGTTGGGCGGTGTGTGGATGCTCAGCACCACCGTACACCTTGAGCTTCTTGATCATGGCGTAGCCGAGCGGGCCCTTAGGCAGCATGCCCTTGACGGCTTTTTCCAAAGCGCGGCCTGGGTGCTTGGCTTGCATGTCGCGGAACGAGATGGCAGAAATGCCACCTGGGTAGCCGGAGTGGCTGTAGTAAATCTTGTCGTTCGATTTGGCACCGGTCACGCGCAGCTGGGCTGCGTTGATGATGACGATGAAGTCACCGGTATCGACGTGAGGCGTGTAAATGGCCTTGTGTTTGCCGCGCAAACGGAGAGCAACTTCGCTGGCTACTCGTCCGAGGACCTTATCGGTCGCGTCAATCACAAACCACTCGTGCACCACGTCAGCGGGTTTCGCGCTGAAGGTCTTGGTCATGAGTTTTCTCTTTAAAAGAATGGTTTGGCCAACCTGAGGGGTTGGCGTCCTAGCAGCCCTTTTCCACGGTCGGCGTCTCTCTGGTGGAGATCTCTTAGGTGGTTTTTAAACTGCACCGCGGGGCTAGCAAACCGCTGGGCAGCCTTGGATTATACAAAGTTGCAGGCCCGGCCGTCAAACTGGTTGTTTAAGAGTGTTTTCGCTGGTTGCGATTCAGCCGTTGCGTGTTCTCCACGCACACCGGCAACTCGGCAAATTCCGGCTTCTGGCACTCGCGGTACAGGCACATGGGACGGGCAATGAAGTTGCTTTCCGGGCACAGCTCCACGATCGTGGTCGAAATCCGCGCCTCCCGAGGCCGCGTCTGCGGTGCAGTTGCAGCAGCCGAGGCGCCGCTTGCAGGGGGGGCGGCTACACGCGGCTTGCGCACAACTGGCCTCGTGGCTTGGGCCGCGCTCGCCACAGACTTCGGACTGGAGGCTGCTTGATCCTGGGATGCCGCCTGCGCCGCCACAGCAGCCGCGGGCTCGGTCACAACAGCCGGTTTGGCACTCAGTGCGACCGCAGGCATGGCCGCCACGGCAGGAGTCTGGGCAGCGGGCAAAAACCCGCTCCAGTACACACCCGCAGCCGCTCCGACCGCCAACACGACAGCCCCACCCCACCCCACGGTCTTACGCCACAGCGTCGTCCGCTGCTCCTTTCCAGCCAACAGCACAGGCGCGACGGCGGCAAGATCCACCACCACAGGCGCCGCAGGACGGTAGACAAATTGGGTGGGTTGCTCGGCCAGATCAGCGGGCTGGGGCTTGGCGCGCGCCGCCTGCTCGTCACGAGACAGCTGCCAGCCCTCACCCATGGCAGCCCGCCAGTCAAAGCGGGCCATATCGGACGGCACCTGCAAATCCAGCGCTTCGGAGAAAGCTTCCACCGACTGGGGTCGGTCCTCGGGGCGTATGGCCAGACTGCGGTCCAGCGTATCAACGAACGCCGGCGAGTAATTACAGCCGTACAGGCTGTGTGCCGATTGCGCCAGTTCGCGCATGCTGGGCATGCGGTCACGCAACACGCGGAAGGTAGCAGGCAGGGGCAAATCGTTGGCCAAATAGCCGTGCACTACTGCAGCCAGTGAATACAGGTCGCTCCAGGCGCCCTGCACCATGTCGCGTGCATCAGCGTATTGCTCAATGGGCGCGTAATTCACCTTCAGCACCGCCGTGTGCTTGCGGCTCAGGTCGCCAATGGCGCGCCGGGCCGCGCCCAGGTCCAGCAAGACCGGTGGACCCACATCCTGCAGAAAAATATTGTCGGGCGACACGTCGCGGTGCAGGGTCTGGTGCGCATGCAACAGCTTCAGCGCTTCCAGCACCGACCACAGCACCTGGCGCAACCAGGCCTCGGACGGCGGGCGGCGCATCTGGCTACGCGCCTGCTTGAGCGTCAGGCCGTGGTACAGCGGCATCACCATATAGGCGGTGTTGTTCGCCTCCCAGAAACGCAGCACCTTGACCAGGGACGGGTGGTCAAACTGCGCCAACAGCCGGGCTTCGGCCACAAAAGACTGCAAACCCGCCTGGTAGCTGTTGCCGTCCAGCGAAGACCGAATCACCACCGACGGCCCACCTGTACGCCCAGCCAGCGCCGTGGGGATGTATTCCTTGATCGCCACCGAGCGCTGCAGTGAATGGTCGTAGGCCTGGTAGACCATGCCAAAGCCGCCCACGCCCAGCAACCGGACCAGCTCGAACTCCCCCAGGCGCGTACCGTTAGCCAGCGCATCGGTGTGGTGCACTTTGTGGAGAACTGGCGGGTAGGCTAAATCGGACATATGGCGGTCGGGGGACCATAGTTTAGTGGCCGACACCACACGGCAGGCGCCCGCCTCGTTACCATTGGGGCATGTTTAGTTACCGCCACGCCTTCCATGCGGGCAACCACGCCGACGTGCTCAAGCACACGGTGTTGATTGCCGCCCTTAAATATTTGACCGAAAAAGACCCGGCCTTGGCCGTGCTGGACACCCATGCGGGTGCCGGCCTATACCGGCTCGACGGCGACTACGCCGAAACCAGCGGTGAGGCGGCAGACGGCATTCTCAAGCTGCTGGCGCCCCCCGCCCCCGGCGAAGCACCATGGCAGCCCGCCCCCCTGCTGCAGGACTACCTGGACATGGTGGCCAGCTTCAACAAAAGCGGCGCCAAAAAGGTCTACCCCGGCTCTCCGTTCATCATGCAACAACTGTTACGTGACCACGATCGGCTGAAGCTATTTGAGCTGCACCCCACAGACAGCAAAACCCTGTCGGCCAACATCGCCCAGCTGGAAGCCGGCCGCCAGGTCGCCGTGTTCCGCGAAGACGGCTTTGAAGGTATCCGCAAATTCCTGCCCCCACCCAGCCGCCGCGCTTTCCTGCTGTGCGATCCCAGCTATGAAATCAAGAGCGACTACGCGCTGGTGTCGACCATGGTGGCCAACTGCCTGAAGCTGTTTGCCACCGGCACCTATGCCGTCTGGTACCCCATCATCCCGCGGCCCGAGGCACACGACCTGCCCCGCAAACTCAAAACCCTGGCCACCAAGGCCGGCAAGAGCTGGCTGCACGCCACGCTGACCGTCAAGTTCAGCAAGCTCACCACCGATGCCACCGGTGAAGTCAAGCGCCCTGGCCTGCCCGCCAGCGGCATGTTCCTGATCAACCCGCCCCACACCCTGAAGGTCGGTCTCAAGCCCGCGCTGGAGCAAATGGTGGAACACCTGGGCCAGGACAAACACGCCACCTTCACGCTGGACTCCGGCGGCTAACACCACCACGACCGCCCAACGCCTCGCTATACAAAACATAGCTGCCGGCGCTGGATTCATTTGCGGCTGCGGCCGATTTGATGCACACCGTGCGGAAATCGGTATACCCGCTATCAGCAAACCCGGGTGAGGGCACCCCTGGGTGCACGTAAATTCGCGTAGCATGTTGCTCGCACGGGGCGGCGCCTGCCTGATGCAGCGCCCACCCTCCCCACATGCCGCAACCTCTGTTTAGAACCATCCATGATTTTTGTCGCTGGCTCTGCCAATCTTGATTTTGTCGTGCGGGCACCGCACATCCCAGCCCCCGGTGAAACCGTGCTGGGCCATGCGTTCCAGACCTTTCCCGGCGGCAAGGGCGCGAACCAGGCCATCGCCTGCGCCCGGGCAGGCGGCGCCACCACGCATATGCTGCTGGCGCTGGGTGACGACGCCTTTGCCCAGCCGCTGGAGACCTCATTGGCCGAGGCCGCCGTGGTCCCACACATCGTGCGCTCTGAAAAGCCCACCGGCACCGCCTTCATCTGCGTGTCCGACGACGCCGAAAACGCCATCACCGTTGCCCCTGGCGCCAACCTCGCCCTGCAAACCGAACACCTGCCCCCGCTGCAAGGCTTCAGCCACCTGCTGCTGCAGCTGGAAACCCCACTCGACACCGTCACCGCCTACGCCCAAGCCGCGCGCGCCCAGGGCGTGCAGGTGGTGCTGAACGCCGCGCCCGCGCAAGTGCTGCCCCCGGCCCTGCTGGCCGCCGTGGACGTGCTGGTGGTCAACGAAGGCGAACTCGCCAGCGTAGCCCAGCATGAAGGCAGCGTGGCCGAATGCCTGGCGCGGCTGGACGTGCGCTGCGTAGTGGTCACCCTGGGCCACCGCGGCTGCTGCGCCCGGCTGGACGGTGACATCACGCTGCAAGCGGCCTTCCCCGTCACGCCGGTGGACACCACTGCGGCCGGCGACAGCTTTTGCGGCGCCCTGACCGCCGCGCTGTCGCAAGGCCATACCTTGGCGCAGGCCCTGCAATACGGCAGCGCTGCCGGCGCACTGGCCTGCACCCGGGCCGGCGCACAGTCCAGCATCCCCAGCCACGCCGAGGTGCAGGCCCTGGTCGCCAGCGGCGCGCCGGCTGGTGCAGAAGCTGCGCTGCGCGCCTTCTGCGGCTTCCCGGCCTAAGCCCTTTTCACCCCCTATTCAAAGAACGAAAGAACACCATGAGCACCCAACACAAAGTCATTTTTGATACCGACCCCGGCGTGGACGACGCCATGGCCCTGTACTTCGCACTGGCCCACCCGGCCATCGACGTGGTCGGCATCACCACCACCTTCGGCAATGTCACCGTGGAACAGGCCGCCATCAACGCCCTGTATCTGACGGCCATCGCGGGCAAGACGATTCCCGTGACCAAAGGTGTAGCCACGCCCTGGGTCAAGCCCGGCGAGGCGCCACCGGCCTTCATCCACGGTGCGGACGGCCTGGGCAACCTGGCCTCGCGCGTCGCCACCACCAACCAGCTGGACCCACGCTCGTCAGCCCAGTTCATCGTGGACATGGCCCGCGCCCACCCCGGTGAAATCACACTGGTGGCCGTAGGCCCGCTGGGCAATCTGAGCCTGGCACTGAAGCTCGAACCCCAGTTGCCCAAGCTGCTCAAGGAAGTCATCCTGATGGCCGGCACGGTGACCGAGCCCGGCAACGTCTCCCCCGTGGCCGAAGCCAATGTATGGAACGACCCGCACGCGGCCGACCACGTCTTCACCGCCGGCTGGAAGCTGACCATGGTCGGCCTGGACGTAACCCACCGCGTGATCGTGCCACTGGCACTGATCAAGAAGATTGCCGACAAGCACCAGCACATTGCCACCGATGTACTGCACCACGCGGTGAGCTTCTATGCCGACTTCTACAGCGGCATCTACCCGCATGTGGCCAAGATCCACGGCTGCTTCGGCCACGATGTGCTGGCCTTCATCTACCTGGTGAACCCCGAGTTCTTCACCCTGGAAAGCGGCGCCATCCGTGTTGCCACCGAAGGCATCGCCAACGGCCAGACCATGATGAAGCGCAAGGACATCTTCCACCCACAAGCCGGCTGGGCCGACAAACCGGCCACCCAGGTCTGCATGCAGGTGCAGGCCGAGTCGTGCAACACCGTGTTTGAAGACACGCTGATGTCCGACTGGCTACCCCGCTAAAACGCCCCTCCCGAGAAGGAACCTGTCATGCAGCTCCCGGTTGTCGATTACCGCAGCGCCACCGCGGCGCAAGACTTTTGCCAAAGCCTGCACAACACCGGCTTTGGTGTGCTGGCCAACCATCCGCTGGACCAAAATCTGGTGGAAGGCATTTACGCCGAATGGCTGGCGTTTTTTGGCTCCGAAGCCAAACACAAGTACACGCAAGACCCGGTCAGGTTTGACGGCTACTTCTCGCCCGCGGTGTCGGAAACCGCCAAGGGCAACGACAAGCGCGACCTCAAGGAGTTCTACCATATCTACCCCTGGGGCCGCTATCCGGCCGAGGTGTCGGACGCAGCGCAGCGCTACTACAAAGCCGGCAGCGCCCTGGCCGCCGAGCTGCTGAAATGGGTGGAAGACAACTCGCCACCCGAGGTGCGTGCCCGTTATACCGAGCCGCTGCCGAAGATGATCGAGGGCTGCGACCAAACCCTGCTGCGCGTGCTGCACTATCCGCCGTTGCGCGGTGACGAAGAGCCCGGCAGCGTGCGCGCCGCAGCCCATGGCGACATCAACCTGCTGACCATCCTGCCCGCTGCTACCGAGCCCGGCCTGCAGGTGCTGGGCAAGGACGGCGCCTGGTTCGACGTGCCCTGTGACTTCGGCCTGCTGATCGTCAATATCGGCGACATGCTGCAAGAAGCCAGCGGTCACTACTACCCGTCCACCACGCACCGCGTGCTCAACCCCACGGGCGAGGGCCGCTTCAAGTCGCGCGTATCGCTGCCGCTGTTCCTGCACCCACGCCGAGAAGTCGTGTTGTCGGACCGCTACACCGTTCAAAAGTACTTTGACGAACGCATGCACGAACTCCGTGGGAAGAAGTAGCACACCCCCAGGCTCCACGCTGCGCGTTTCCGCCAACCCCCTTGCAGGGGGCAACACCTGCAGCCCGGCGGAGCCGGTTCTGCGGTGTTTCTGGAATAAGTCCCGGACCTCCTTAGGCCTCCCTCTTGATCTTGCGTTTGCAATTCCACTCCTGGAGTTTTTATGAAAATGCCTACCCGCCGCTTCGCTCTTGTCCTGCTCGTTGCCGCTCTGGCCGGCTGCTCGTCCATGGGCCCTGCGGGCCCGGAGAAGGACAAGACCTACCACCTAACCGTGCTGCACACCAACGACCACCATGGCCGTTTCTGGAAGAACAGTGATGGCGAGTACGGTATGTCGGCCCAGAAGACCGTAGTCGACCAGGTGCGTGCCGAGGTGGCTGCGGCTGGTGGCCAAGTGTTGCTGCTCAGCGGTGGCGACATCAACACCGGTGTGCCCGAGTCCGACCTGCAAGACGCCGTGCCCGACTTCCGCGGCATGAACCTGCTGCGATTTGACGCCATGGCGGTAGGCAACCACGAGTTCGACAAGCCCCGCGCCGTACTGAAAATGCAGCGCGACCTGGCCACCTTCCCCATGCTGTCGGCGAATATCTACGACAACGGCCAGCGCATGTTCGCGCCCTACAAGATTTTCAACGTAGGTGGCTTGCGGGTGGGCGTGATGGGCCTGACCACCGAAGACACCTACAAGATGGTGCACCCCGACAACGTCAAGGGCGTGGAGTTCCGTAGCGTCATCAAAGAAGCCAGCAATGTCGTGCCCGAGCTGCGTGCCAAGGCCGACGTGGTCATCGCCGCCACCCATATGGGCCACTATGTGGACGGCCAACATGGCAGCCAGGCCGAGGGTGATGTGGAGATGGCCCGCGCCGTCAAGGGCATCGACCTGGTGGTCGGCGGCCACTCGCAAAACCCGGTCTGCATGAAGGCCGAAAACGTACGCGACGAAGCCTATGTGCCCGGCACGCCCTGCGCCCCGGACCGCCAGAACGGCACCTGGATCGTGCAGGCCCACGAGTGGGGTAAGTACGTGGGCCGCGCCGACTTTGAATACCGCAACGGTGAATTCAAGCTGGTGCACTACGCGCTGATTCCCATCAACCTCAAGAAGACCGTGAAGCTGGCCGACGGCAAAACCGCCAAGGCCTACTACACCAGCGAAATCGCCGAAGACCCGGCCATGCTGGCCATGCTCACGCCCTACCAAAACATCGGCCAGGAAAAACTAGGCATGGAAGTCGGCAGCAGCGATGCCCGCATCGAAGGCGACCGCAGCGTGATCCGCGCCAAACCCGCCGCCATGGGCGTGCTGGTTGGCCTGTCGATGATGGAAAAAACCAAGGCCGACTTCGCCGTGGTGAATGCCGGTGGCGTACGCGACTCGCTGCCCGCTGGTACTTTGACCTACAAGGACGTGCTCAAGGTCCAGCCCTTTGGCAACACCATCGCCACGGTGGATTTCACCGGTGCAGAGGTCATGGACTACCTGAACGCCACCGCCAAAATGTCCGTCGGCTCCGGCGCCTTCCCGCAATTTGCCGGCATCGAGCTGGTCATGACCGGTGGCGTCGTCACCAGCGCACGCATCCAGGGTGCGAACGTGGACCCCGCCAAAACCTACCGCATGGCCGTCAACAACTTCCAGGCCGTGGGCGGCGACGGCTACCCCAAGCTGATTGCCCACAAGAACTATGTTGACAGCGGCTTTGTGGACGCCGACGTGCTGCGTGGCTATATCACCAGCCGCAGCCCGCTGAAGGCGGCCGACTTTGCGCCTGGCGATGCAGTGGTACGCCGCTGAGAAATTTAAATAAAAAGTGGCTCTGGCGCAGGAAATACCTGCGCCAGCAGCTACGAATTCAATAGCACCAACCATCCACTCGCCACGCTGCTCCGGCAGGGTACCGGGACTCGCCATGCTTTCTCCTGAATTCGCACCGACCTGGACCGAAAGCGAGATCAGCACGGATGGCCTATGTGGCACCCTCACGCTGCCCCTTGGTGCTTCAGCAATACCGGCAGTTCTTCTGTTGGCCGGCTCTGGCCCCGTAAATCGGGATGGCAACTTGCCGGGCCTGCCCAATGACAGCCTGAAATTGTTGGCGCATGCTCTGGCGGCGCAAGGCATCGCTTCGCTGCGGGTCGATAAACGTGGCGTTGGCTCCAGCCAGGTGCACGCAACACGGGAACAAGATTTACGCTTCACCCGCTATGTCGATGACGCTCTGGCTTGGCGTGCAGTTCTGGCGTCTCTCGAACGCATATCCGCGGTCTTTCTGTTGGGTCACAGCGAAGGCGCCCTCGTCGCGACCATGGCCGCCCAAGGCGCTCAGGTAGCGGGCCTCATCCTGGTCGCGGGTGCCGGCGAAGCGGCTCCCAAAATCATCGCGCGCCAACTGGCGGCGGCGGGTGTGCCGCTTGCGCTGCAAGAGGCGTCCCAACACATTGCGGCATGCCTGTGCGAGGGAGATACCACCCCCAATGTCCCCGCCGAGCTCGCACAGTTCTACCGCCCCCGCATCATGAATTACCTGGCGTCCTGGTTCACGCTCGATCCAGCCAACGAGTTCGCCAAGACCTGCTGCCCTGCGCTCGTTGTCCAAGGCAGCACAGACCTGCAGGTGGGCGTTGCAGACGCGCATAGGCTTGCTGCCGCGCGTCCAGACGCCACTCTTTACCTGGTAGAGGGCATGAACCACATCCTCAAAATGGCCCCCGTGGACAGGGCAGCCAATTTGCAAACCTATTCCATGCCGCAGCTCCCTTTGGCCCAGGCACTTGTTGAGAGGATTGTGAATTTCATCCGGTCTGCAGAACAGTCGGCCAGCGCACGCCGCTGAAGTGGACGCCGCGAATGCTCAGGCCTTGGCCAGCAGCGTCGCCAGCTCAGCGGAGGAGCGCACAGCCAGCTTGGCATAGACGCGGGCGCGGTAGACCTCCACCGTGCGCACCGAGATATGCATTTCATCGGCGATAACCTTGTTCAGCTTGCCGGCGGCCACGCGGTGCATGACCTCGCGTTCGCGCTGTGTCAGGCCAGCCAGCTTGGCGCCGCGCGCATCGCCCTCGGCCAGGCGCTGCTGCTGGGCAGCTTCCACCGCCAGTGCATCGCGCACCCGCTCCACCAGGGCGGCGTCGCCAAACGGTTTTTCCACAAAATCGAAAGCACCTTTTTTCAGCGCATCCACGGCCATGGGAATGTCGCCGTGGCCGGTCAGAAAAATCACCGGCAGGGTGTTGCCGCGTGCCGCCAGCTCGTCGTACACCTGCAGCCCCGACAACGGCTCCATACGCACGTCCAGCAGGATGCAGCCCCGTACCGGCGTGGGGCCGTCCAGCGCGGCCAAAAAGGTCGGGCCGTTGGCATAGCTGCAGACGCTGAAGCCATGCGAGCTGAACAAAAACTCCAGCGCGTCGCGCACCGGCGCCTCGTCGTCCACCAGGTGCACTGCGACGGGGTGGTTGGGGAGTGTCATGCGTTGGTTTCCTCGTCTTGGATGTAGACGTCGTGGGCCTCGAACAGGGGCAGGGTGAAGGACAGGCGGGCACCACCCAGCAGGCTGGGGCCGGCGTCCATGCTGCCGTGGTGGATCTCGATCACCGAACGGCAAATCGCCAGGCCCATGCCCATGCCTTCCAGCTTGGTCGAGTAAAAGGGTGCAGTCAGCTGCTCAATGCTGCGGCCGTCCAGTCCGGGGCCGTCGTCCTCCACGTCCAGGCGCACAAAGCGCTCGCCCGCCGGCGCGGCGGTGATGCGGATCTGGCCTTCGCAGCGATGGCCGGACAAGGCGTCAGCGGCATTACGCACCAGGTTGATCAGCACCTGTTCGATCAGGATGGGGTCGGCATACACCGGTGGCAAATGACTGGCCAGCGCCCACTGGATCTCGATGTGCTGGCGCTTCAGATCGCGCTGCAGCAGCTCCACCGCGCGGCGTGCCACGGCGGCCAGGTCACTGGGTTCGCGCTGGGGCGCACGGCGGGTCAGGAACTCGCGTATGCGCTGCACGATGCGCCCCGCCTCGGCGGCCTGTTCGCCCTGGTTCCTCAGCGCCTTCAGCACCGGCTGGTTGGCATAGCCTTCCTGGTGCAGCATGCGCTGCAGGCCGGCGTTGTAGCCGATGATGGCGGTCAACGGCTGGTTCAACTGGTGCGCCAGGGCCGAGGCGACCTCGCCCAGTGTGGTCAGGCGGGCCTGGTGGGCCATGGCCTCGGCCTGGTGGCGCTCACGTTCTTCCAGGTGCTTGCGTGCGGTGATGTCGATGATGGAGCCCATCCAGCCGATCTGCGTGCCATCGGCGTCGATCAGCGGCGACTCGAACACCATCACGTTCAACATGTGCCCGTCCTGGTGGCGCCACACGGCTTCGTAGCCGTCGCGAGGGGCATTGCCCGCCAGGTTGCGGCGGTTGCGCAGCATGACTTCGTCGATAGACTCCGGCGGCCAGTAAGGCATGGGCGGCGTCAAGCCGACCAGCTTGTGCGCGGGCAAGCCCACCATATCGCAGAGGGTGCGGTTGACGTAGAGGATGCGCCCCTCGGCATCGCGTGCGCGCAGGCCCACCAAGGCTGAGTCTTCCATGGCCTGGCGCCAGGCGGCTTCGGTGCGCCAGGCGCCCTCGGCACGCGAGATCTGGCGCACCTGGCGACGCAGCAGCACGGTGGCCACCAGCATCAGTGCCAGGAAGCCCACCACCAGCACCACCGGCAGAGTGCGCCAGAACGGCCGGGGTATCTCGCGCAGGGTGAGCTCCAGGTAGGTGCCGGGCATGTTGCGCCCGACCTGCACCTTGTAGCTTTCATGGGCCTGCGGGTCCAGGTGCAACGGCACTTCATCCACCGAGGCAATGGTCTGGTCGGAGGTGTCCAGCAGCTGCACATCGTATTTGCGCGAGACCCACCACGGTGTGCCACGGCGCAGCAGCAGAGCCGCCGAATAGCGCACCACGAGGCGGTCCGCGCCCGCGGCCTGCACCAGGTGAGCCGACATGCCGGGGCTTTCCAACAGCTCGCGCAGCGCGCCGTGACTAATCGGTTGCTGCTCGGGAACATTGGCGACGATGCGGTTGTTGGCGTCCAGCCAGGTCACGCTTTGCCACAGGCTGCGCAGGCCGTTGGACACGTCGGCGTTGGTGGCCAGCCCGGCGGTGTTGCGCGGCAAGTGCGGCAATTGTTTCGCCAGATCCTCCAGGTAGGTGGCCTCCACGTCCATGCGGGCGCGCAACTGCGCCTCGGTACTCAGCGCATCGGCAATCATGGTGGCACGGCGTTCGGCCTGGTCGTCGCGGTCGGCCCGCCAGGTCCAGGCCAGATCGCCGGCGACGAAGGCCAACGAGGCCAGCAGCGGCAGCGCCCACAGCCAGCGGCGCACGCGGCTTTGCAACGCGCTGTCGTGGCTGCGCGGGGCATGGGTGTCGGGGTTAGCCAGCATGTTGGAAGTCTAGCGCCGGCGGCAGAATACAAGTGCTTTTGCGGCGTCGAAATTCAGGGTAAACCCTTGGATTTAAAGGGCTGGGCGCTATAAATGTGGAAGTCCACACTAGCCCGGCACGAGGCCGCAGCAGACACTCCGCGCCATCCTCTTTCCATTCGGAGACATCCCATGACAAATTTTGCTCGCCGCACCCTGGTGCAACTGGCCGTCGCGGCCGCTACTGTGTGCACCGGCGCCGTGGCTTTTGCACAAGCCCCTATCGTCATCAAATTCAGCCACGTGGTGGCCCCCGACACCCCCAAGGGCAAGGGCGCTCAACGTTTCAAAGAACTGGCCGAGCAACGCACCAACGGCAAGGTCAAGGTTGAGCTGTACCCCAACAGCCAGCTGTACAAGGACAAGGAAGAACTCGAAGCCCTGCAGCTCGGTTCGGTGCAGATGCTGGCGCCTTCGCTGGCCAAGTTCGGCCCCTTGGGCGCCAAGGAATTCGAGGTGTTTGACCTGCCTTTCCTGTTCAAGGACGAAGCTTCTTTCCGTGGCATCACCGAAGGCCCGCTGGGCGCTGAACTGTTCAGCAAGCTGGAACCCAAGGGCATCCATGGCCTGGCGTACTGGGACAACGGCTTCCACATCATGAGCGCCAACAAGCCGCTGCATACCGTGGCCGACTTCAAGGGCATGAAGATGCGCATCCAGAGCTCCAAGGTGCTGGACGCCCAGATGCGCGCACTGGGCGCCATTCCCCAGGTGATGGCTTTCAGCGAGCTGTACCAGGCGCTGCAATCCGGCGTGGTGGATGGAACGGAAGGCGTGCCTTCCAACTTCTACACCCAGAAGATCTATGAAGTGCAAAAGAACATCACCATCTCCAACCACGGCCACCTGGCCTATGCGGTGATCGTGAACAAGAAGTTCTGGGACGGCCTGCCAGCCGACATCCGCACCACGCTGGAAGGCGCTGTGAAGGATGCCACCACCTACGCCAACGCCATCGCCGCCACCGAAAACGTGCAGGCTCTGGACAAGATCAAGGCCAGCGGCAAGACCACCATCTACACCCCAACCGCTGCTGAAATCACCGAATGGAAAAAGGCCTTGATGCCCGTGCACAAGGAAATGGAAGCGCGCGTGGGCAAGACCACGATTGAAGCCGCATACAAGGCAGCAGGCTTCGTCGCTCCCAAGTAATTCCTATAACAACTGCGCGCCCTTGCCATGCTCGCCATGGCAAGGGCGCGCTTTGGAGATTCCATGTTCAACCGAATACTCAACCACCTGGAGGAATGGCTTATCACCTTCCTCATCGGGGCTGCGACGCTGGTGATTTTTATGGCGGTGGTGCACCGCTTTTTGAGCGGCGTGCCCTATATCCAGGACTACGCCGTGCGCATCGACGTGAGCTGGGCGCAAGAGCTGTGCATCTACATGTTCGTGTGGATGGCCAAGTTTGGCGCGGCCTATGGCGTGCGCAACGGCACCCATGTGGGCGTGGACGTGCTGGTGCGCCAGCTTCCCCCCGAAAAGGCCAAGTGGCTGGTGCTGTTCGGCCTGCTGGCAGGTGCGTTGTTTACCGGCGTGGTGGCCACGCTGGGTGCGAATTTTGTGTGGGAAAACGGCTTTCACTACGCGTTGTTTCACATGCTGGGCCTGGACCTGGGTGATGTGCCCGAAGGCCCCACCTCGCCCGACCTGGAACTTCCCACCTGGATTGCCTATTCCTGCGTGCCGTTGGGCTCGTCGCTGATGTGCTTCCGCTTTCTGCAGGTGGCCTGGCAGTTCTGGCAGACCGGTGAGGTGCCCCATGCGGCGCATACCGTGGCTGGTGTTGACGAAGAAGCCCAATAAGCCGCCGGAGACTGTTCATGAATACCCTCATCATTTTTTCTCTGCTGGTCCTCTTGATGATCACAGGCATGCCGATTTCGATCGCGCTGGGCCTAACCGTACTGACCTTTCTGTTCACGCTGACCGATGTGCCCGTAGCCTCAGTCGCCTTGAAGCTGTTCACCGGCATCGAGAAGTTCGAGATCATGGCGATCCCGTTCTTCATTCTGGCAGGCAACTTCCTGACGCACGGGGGGGTGGCCAAGCGGATGATCAACTTCTGCACCTCCATGATCGGCCACTGGTACGGCGGCATGGGCCTGGCCGGCGTGCTGGCCTGCGCACTGTTTGCCGCCATCTCCGGCTCGTCCGTGGCTACCGTGGTTGCTGTCGGCTCCATCATGCTGCCCGCGATGGTCAAGCAGGGTTACCCCAAGCAATTCGGGGCCGGCGTGATCGCCACCTCGGGCGCCTTGGGCATCCTGTTCCCGCCGTCCATCAACCTGGTGATCTACTCCATCGCTACCGCCGGCATGAACGGCGTGGGCCCGAATGGCGAGGCCGTCAGCTCGGCCTCGGTGGGCCAGTTGTTCCTGGCCGGTATCGTGCCCGGCCTGTGCCTGTCATTTCTGCTGGGTGTCACCACCTGGTGGCGCGCCAAGAAGCTGGACTACCCGCGCATGCCCAAGGCGACCTGGAAGGAACGCTACAAGGCCTTCCGCGACAGCATGTGGGGTCTGCTGCTGATCGTGGTGGTGATTGGCGGCATCTACAGCGGCAAGTTCACCCCCACCGAGGCGGCCGCCATGGCAGCGGTGTATGCGTTCTTCATCTCGGTGTTTGTCTACAAAGACCTGAAGCTGAGTGACGTACCCAAGTCGTTGCGCAGTGCCGCAGCCATGAGTTCCATGCTGCTGTACATCATTACCAACGCGGTGCTGTTCTCGTTCCTGATGACGTCCGAGCAAATTCCACAGGCCATGGCCGCGTGGATGAGCGCCCAGGGCTTTGGCCTGGTGGCATTCCTGCTGCTAGTGAACGTGATTCTGCTGGCCGCCGGCAACTTCATGGACCCCGCCGCGATCGTGCTGATCATGGCGCCCATCCTGTTCCCAGTGGCCGTCAAGATGGGCATCCACCCGGTGCACTTCGGTATTCTGATGGCCGTCAATATGGAAGTGGGCCTGTGCCACCCGCCCGTGGGCTTGAACCTGTATGTGGCCTCGGGCATTACCAAGATGGGTATCAGTGAGCTGACCGTGGCCGTATGGCCGTGGCTCAAGACCATGATCGCCTTCCTGCTGGTGGTGACCTTCTGGCCTAGCCTCACCCTGTGGCTGCCACGGGTGCTGGGCATGGTGACCTGACCGCGCTGTACACCCATAGCGACAAGAGCCCCGGCATGCCGGGGCTTTTTTATTTGCTACACATATAGGAGCTACTGGCACAGGTGCTATGTGCGATAGCATAGGATTTTCCATATAGGAGATTGTGCATGGCCAACATACTCATCCTGGGCGCGTCGCGCGGCATAGGCCTGGAGTTTGCGCGCCAGTACGCCGAAGCCGGCGAGCGCGTCATCGCCACCGCCCGAGACGCAGCCGGCCTGGCCCGCCTCAAGGCCGTGGGGGCCGAGGCTTTGCGCCTGGACGTGGCCGACCCGACCAGCATCAGCGGCCTGGCCTGGCAGCTGGACGGCGAAAAAATCCATCTAGCCCTGTACGTTGCGGGCCTGTTTTCACAAGGTGGCGCCACCTTGCCACCCACCCAGCAGGACTTTGACCGCGTGATGCACACCAATGTGCTGGGCGCCATGCAGGCCATTCCCCAGGTAGCGCCCTTGGTGGAGGAAGGGGGAGGCGTATTCGCCTTCATCACCAGCGGCATGGGACAGATCAGCAGCGTGGCCTCCAGCGCCAGCTGGACCTACCGCGTCAGCAAGGCCGCACTGAACATGGCGGTGGCCGCCGCCCAGCACGACTATCCGCGCGCCACCCTGCTGGCGCTGTGCCCGGGCTGGGTGCAAACCGATATGGGCGGCCCCGGCGCCAGCCTGACGGTAGAGGCCAGCGTGGCCGCCATGCGCCGCACCCTGGCGGCGGTGACGCCGGCCGACCGTGGGCGCTATCTGCACCACGACGGGCGGCCCTACACCGGCTGGTAAATCAGCCCCTAGATGGGGAACTGGGTGGTCGACAGCACCTGCTTGAGCACCATGAACGAACGAATCTGCCGCACGCCCGGCAGGTGCAGCAGCTGCGTGGCGTGCAGGTTGTTGAAGCTGTCGTTGTCGCGCGTGCGCAGCAGCATGAAATAGTCAAACTCGCCCGTCACCACATGGCACTCCATGCAGCCCGACACCTTGGCTGCCGCCTTCTCGAACAAGGCGAATGACTCCGGCGTGGACCGGTCCAGCACCACGCCTATCAGCACCAGCATGCTGGCGTCCAGCGCCTTGGGGTTCAGCAGCGCGACGATGCCCGAAATAAAACCCAGCTGCTTCAGCCTATCCACCCGCCGCAGGCAGGCCGGCGGGCTCAGATTCACCTTGGCGGCCAGCGCCACGTTGGTCATGGACGCATCGCGCTGCAGGGCGCGCAATATGGCTTTGTCGGTACGGTCTATGGCGTGGTCAGCGTTGTCGGCGGATGCCGTCTTGGTTTTTACTTTTGTTGCGCACATATTTCTTATCAAGACATAAAAATACAACCATATCAAAGAATCAAGGTTTTAAAGATAAATAAGGAAGAATGTTTGCAACCCTGTTAAGCAGGGTGCTCCCTAGAATTTGGCTATGCGTTGCAAGGCACCCGCGTTGCGCGTCCACCGTCTTTAACTTTGCGAGCCACCACCATGAACCTGCAGAAATTCCCGCGCCACGCCCTGACCTTTGGCCCCTCGCCCATCACCCCGCTGAAGCGGCTGAGCGCACACCTGGGCGGCAAGGTGGATCTGTACGCCAAGCGCGAGGACTGCAACAGCGGCCTGGCCTTCGGTGGCAACAAGACCCGCAAGCTGGAATACCTGATCCCCGAGGCCATCGCGGGCGGCTATGACACCCTGGTGTCCATCGGCGGCATCCAGTCCAACCAAACCCGCCAGGTCGCCGCCGTGGCCGCCCACCTGGGCATGAAATGCGTGCTGGTGCAGGAAAACTGGGTGAACTATTCCGACGCGGTGTACGACCGGGTGGGCAACATCGAGATGTCGCGCATCATGGGCGCCGACGTGCGGCTGGACGCCGCTGGCTTCGACATTGGCATTCGCCCCAGCTGGGAGCAGGCCATGGACGACGTGCGCAAGGCCGGCGGCAAGCCGTTTCCGATTCCGGCAGGTTGCTCCGAGCATCCACTGGGCGGCCTGGGCTTTGTGGGCTTTGCCGAAGAAGTGCGCCAGCAAGAAGCCGAACTCGGCTTCAAGTTCGACTACATCGTGGTCTGCTCGGTAACGGGCAGCACCCAGGCCGGCATGGTCGTGGGCTTTGCCGCCGATGGCCGGGCCGACAAAGTGATTGGCATCGACGCCTCGGCCAAGCCTGAAAAAACCCATGCGCAAATCCTGCGCATCGCGCGCCACACCGCCGAAATCGTGGACCTGGGGCGCCCCATCGAAAGCAAGGATGTGGTGCTGGACACCCGCTACGGCGGCCCTGAATACGGCCTGCCCAGCGCCGGTACGCTCGAAGCCATCCGCCTGTGCGCACGCCAGGAAGGCATGCTGACCGACCCGGTGTACGAGGGCAAATCCATGCACGGCATGATCGACATGGTGCGCAAGGGCGAATTCCCCGAAGGCTCCAAAGTGCTGTACGCCCACCTCGGCGGCGTACCGGCCTTGAACGCCTACAGCTTCTTGTTCCGCAACGGCTAAAACCACAAGGTGCGCAGCATGGAACAGCAGGACGCGAACGATCCCGAAGAACTGCGTGAGTGGTGCGACGCGCTGGACAGCCTGCTTCAGGCCTGGGGCCCGCAGGCCGGGCGGGCACGGGCGGTGGAGCTGCTCGACGCCCTGCTGGCCCACGCGCGCAGCCGCAAGCTGGCCTGGCGCCCCGAGCCCGTCACGCCCTATCTGAACACCATAGGCGTGGACGAACAGCCGCCGTACCCGGGCGACCTGGCCCTGGAGCGCCGCCTGTCTGCCATCCTGCGCTGGAATGCCCTGGCCATGGTGGTGCGTGCCAACACAGCCCATGGCGAGCTGGGCGGCCATATCGCCAGCTATGCATCGGCCGCCGATCTGTTCGAGGTGGGCTTTCAGCATTTCTTCCATGCGCGCACGCCCAGCCATGGCGGCGACCTGGTGTACTTCCAGCCGCACTCGGCGCCAGGCGTGTATGCGCGCGCCTACCTGGAGGGGCGCTTGCCCGAGAGCGCGCTGCAGCACTACCGGCAAGAGCTGGTGGCCGAGGGCCAAGGCCTGCAGGGCCTGAGCTCCTACCCCCACCCCTACCTGATGCCGGACTTCTGGCAGTTCCCAACCGGCTCCATGGGCATAGGGCCGATCAACGCCATCTACCAGGCGCGCTTCATGCGCTATTTGGCGCACCGCAATTTGCTGGAAACCGCTGGCCGCAAGGTCTGGGGCTTTTTTGGCGATGGAGAGATGGACGAACCCGAATCCATCGCCGCGCTGACCCTGGCCGCCCGCGAGAAGCTGGACAACTGCGTCTTCGTCATCAACTGCAATCTGCAGCGCCTGGACGGGCCGGTGCGCGGCAATGGCCGCATCGTGGACGAGCTGGAATCCCTGTTTGCCGGCGCGGGCTGGAACGTGGTGAAGTGCCTCTGGGGCTCGGAATGGGATGCGCTGCTGGCCCATGACCACGGCCATGCCATCACCCAGGCTTTTGCGCAGACGGTAGACGGCGAATTCCAGACCCTCAGTGCCAACGACGGCGCCTTCAACCGCCGCACCTTCTTCAACAAAACACCGGCGCTGCAGGCGCTGGTAGCCCACCTGACCGACGCGCAGATTGACCAACTGCGCCGTGGCGGCCACGACCCGGTGAAGATCCACGCCGCCTTCGCCAAGGCCGCACAACACCAAGGCCAGCCCACCGTGGTGTTGGCAAAAACCATGAAGGGCTATGGCATGGGCTCCGTGGGCCAGGGGCGCATGACCACGCACCAGCAGAAGAAGCTGGACCGCGACGACCTAATGGCGTTTCGCGAACGCTTCCAGCTGCCGCTGACGGACGCCGAAGTCACCCAGGCCGCGTTCTTCAAACCGGCAGCCGACAGCCCCGAGATGCGCTACCTACAGGCCAGGCGCCAGGCCCTGGGCGGCTACCTGCCACAGCGCGAAAGAACCGCGCCGCCTGTGGCCGTTCCCGCGCTGGAGAGCACCGCCGCCTTTGCCCTGCATGCCGACGGCAAGGCCATGAGCACCACCATGGCCTTTGTGCGCCAGCTGGGTGCGCTGCTGAAGGACTCTGTGCTGGGTCCGCGCGTTGTGCCCATCGTGGCCGACGAGGCGCGCACCTTCGGCATGGCCAATCTGTTTCGCCAGGTCGGCATCTACGCACCCTTTGGCCAGCTCTACCAGCCTGAGGACGCGGAGTCCATGCTGTTCTACAAGGAAGAGGTGTCGGGCCAGATTCTGGAAGAGGGCATCAGCGAGGCGGGCGCCCTGTCTTCCTGGACTGCAGCCGCCACCAGCTACTCCACGCATGGGCTGGCCATGCTACCGTTCTTCATTTACTACAGCATGTTCGGCTTCCAGCGCGTGGGCGACCTGATCTGGGCCGCTGCGGACCAGCGGGCCCGCGGCTTTCTGGTTGGCGCCACCTCGGGCCGTACCACGCTGGGCGGCGAGGGCCTGCAACACCAGGACGGCAGCAGCCATCTGGTGGCGTCCTCCATCCCCAACTGCCGCGCCTACGACCCGGCTTTTGCGGGCGAGCTGGCCGTCATCATCGACCACGGCGCGCGCCAGATGCTGGAAGCCCAGGTGGACGAGTTCTATTACGTCACTGTGACGAACGAAAACGTCGAAAATCCCAGCCTGCCCGCCCAAGCGCATGCCGATGTGCTGCGCGGCATGTACCTGCTGCGCCAGGGCAAGCCTCTGCCGCGCAGGGTGCAGTTGTTCGGCAGCGGCGCCATCATGGGCGAAGTGCTGAAGGCCGCCGAGCTGCTGGAGCGCGAGCACGGCGTGGCGGCCGATGTGTGGAGCGTCACCAGCTACATCGAGCTGGCCCGCGAAGGCCAGGCCCAGGAGCGGCTCTGGCGCCAGGGCACCAAGCCCATGGTGGACAGCTGGTTTGGCCGCAAGCTGGCGGCCAGCAGCGGCCCCATCATCGCCGCCACCGACTATGTGCGGGCCCTGCCAGAGATGGTGCGCGCCTTTGTGCCCGAGGGCCGCCGGTATGTGACGCTGGGCACAGACGGCTTTGGCCGCAGCGACTCGCGTGCCGCACTGCGTGCGCATTTCGAGGTCAACGCCCAAGCCATCGTCCAGGCCAGCATCCGCCTAGTGCACGAGATCATCTTCAACGAGACCGACAGCAATCGCCGCCGGCATGACGACGACGCCATGTCGATGGCATCCATCTAAGCCCGTTCTAGGTGAATTCTGGTTCGCTACTAAAAAAATAGCTGCCTGCGCAGGTATTACCTGCGCCAGAGTGCATTTTCTTTAATATTTTTCTGCTCAGCTCGCGCGGTGGAGCTGCCAGCACATACCCGACCGGGGAAGCGCTCAAAGTGCACCCGGTACAATCCGCGCCCAGCCAAGGCCATTCAGAAACAGCACGCTGCTACCGAATGCATGCCCGGGCTACAAGCGCTACGCGCAAGGTGTTTTCACCATGGGGCTGCGGCGAGTCCGCCGTGCCCACGCCCACTGGCCCATCGCTATGGGAATGGGCAGGTGCCCCCATACAGCCACATTGAGCCCCATTGCCGCTACCTCCTGGGTGCAAAGGAATCTTTTTTGCGCACGAACTTCAGCAGTTCCAAACTTGTTCGCCTGCTTGGTGACCCGGCCTCCGTCGGCAAGGCGGGCGCCAGCGTGGATTCTGCCGAGCAGCTGAGCGTGCTGCTGGGCGTATTCGACGCGGTGACGCTGCGCGGCGCGCTGCAAGCCATCCAGACCACGCGTGCGGCCGCCCAGCCCGCTGGCAAGTCCGTCCAGGTAGGCCGCAGCGTGGATGTCGCCGCACAGATGCAGCAGGTACGCCAGGTCCTGGTCCACGCCATCACCACCAAGCCGGTGGCAGTGGCCGATGCGGGCGCCAGCCGGCGGCGGGGCCGCAATCCCGAACCCTTGTCCCTGCCGGTGCCAGCCGCGCCCGAAGAAGCGGTGGCCGACTACGCGGTATTTCGCCAGCGCCACCAGGACCTGCAGCGCCAGATGGATTTGATGCTGCCGCCCTTGCGTGTGAATGTGCGCGAGGCGATTGCCGCTGTGTCGCCCACCTTGCGGCAGCTGGCGGCTCTGGACGCCGTGTGGGAGCAAATGCTGGCAGTGCGCGAGCAGAAGTTGCTGGCCACCATCCCAACGCTGCTGAAGCACCGGTTTGAACAATTGCGCACGGACCCGTCGCAGCCATCCGCCGGGTTGGCGCCCACCCTGTGGCGCCAACCCGGCGGATGGCTGGACCGGTTTGACAAGGAACAGCAGGCCGTCATGTTGGCCGAGCTGGACCTGCGGCTGGAGCCTGTCATGGGCCTGGTAGAGGCATTCCAGCGGGAAACCGCGCTTGAGCGTGCGCCCTCTGCGGTGCCGCGCAGGAATATTGAAAAAGTTGAGAACGCAGTATGAATAGGTTTGTTTTCGCCACCGTCTTCGCCATCGGTCTGCTGGGCGTGACCTGGGTAGGCTATGGATTTGTGGGCACGAGCGCGCTGGCGCTGGCCGTGACCGCGATGATCGCCGGGGTGTACCTGCTGGGGGCGCTGGAGCTGCGACGCTTCAGGGCCGACACGGCATCGCTGGCAACCGCGCTGGCCGAGCTGGCGCAGCCGCCCGCTGACTTGCCCACCTGGCTGGAGCGTGTGCCAGCCCTGCTGCGCAACCCCGTGCGCATGCGTGTCGAGGGCGAACGCGGCGCCCTGCCCGGCCTGGCGTTGACGCCGTACCTGGTGGGCTTACTGGTGATGCTGGGCATGCTGGGCACCTTCCTGGGCATGGTGGTCACCTTCAAGGGCGCGGTGTTTGCGTTGGAGGGCTCCACCGATCTGCATGCCATCCGCTCCGCCCTGGCGGCGCCCATCAAGGGCCTGGGCCTGTCGTTCGGCACCTCGGTCGCCGGGGTGGCGGCGTCGGCGGTCTTGGGGCTGCTGTCGGCCATGGCCCGGCGCGAGCGGCTGGACGTGGTGCGCCTGCTGGATGCACGCATTGCCACCACCTTACGACCCTTCTCCATGGCGCAACAGCGCCATGACGCCTTCAAGGCCGTGCAAATGCAGGCCCATGCGCTGCCCGAGGTAGCCGCGCGCCTGCAGGCCATGATGGACGGCATGGAGCGCCGCAGCCAGCAGCTGAGCGAGCAGTTGCAAGGGCAGCAGGCGCAGTTTCACCGCGAGGTGTCGGGGGCCTATGGCGAATTGGCCAGCTCCGTCAGCGCATCGCTGCAGGCCAGCCTGGCCGCTGCGGCACGCGCGGCAGGCGACAACATCCAACCCGTGGTCCAGGCGGCGATGGCCGAGATGGCACAGGAATCCACGCGGCTGCACCAACGCGTCTTTGACGCCACGCAAAGCCAGCTGAATGGCCTGGCCCAGAGCTGGGACGCCGCGGCCGTGCGCACCGCCGATGGCTGGTCCACCGCGCAACACAACCATGTGCGCAGCAGCGAGGCCCAGGCGGCACGATTTGACGCGGCGCTGCAAGGCTTTGCCGATACGTTTGAGCTGCGTTCCAGCACGCTGCTGGCTTCGGTACAAGCGGCTGCAGCCCAGTCCCGGGACGCACAAGCGGCCGCAGACCAACTGCACCTACAAGGCTGGACGCAGGCATTGCAGTCCACCATCCATACGCTGCAGGGCGAATGGCGCGCCATGGGCGAACAGGCCCTGGCCCAGCAACAAGCTGTGTGCCAAACGCTGGAGAAGACCGCTGGCGCAATGGTGGAGCACACCAGCCAACGCGCCGAAACGACCCTGACGCAGGTGGCCGATTTGGTAGCACGGTCTGAAGCTTTGTTGGCCGCACACACCGCCGCAGAGGCTCGCTGGACACAGGACCAGAGCGAGCGCCTGGCGCAATTGGCCAAGCTCTCGCACGCCGCGCTGCAAGGCTTTGCCGATACATTCGAACAACGCTCCAGTACGCTACTGGCTTCGGTGCAGGCGGCCGCAGCCCAGTCCCGCGAGGAGCAAACGGCGGCCGATCAGCTGCACCTGCAGGGCTGGACGCAGGCATTGCAGTCCACCACCCACACGCTGCAGGGCGAATGGCGCGCCATGGGCGAGCAGGCGCTGGCCCAGCAACAGGCGGTATGCCAAACACTGGAGAAGACCGCAAACGAAATGGTGGCACACACCAGCCAACGCGCCGAAACAACCCTGGCACAGGTGGCTGATCTGGTGGACCGGTCTGAAGCTTTGCTGGCCAGCCATACCGAGGCAGAAGGCCGCTGGACGCAGCAGCAGGGCGAGCGCCTGGACCAGTTGGCCAGCCTTTGGCGCACCGAGCTGGCAGCATTGCGCGCCGAAGAATCCACCCGTGGCCAAGCCGCAGTGGACCGGCTGGCGCAATTGCAGACCGCCGTGGTGACCCATTTGGCGACCTTGGGCACGGCCCTGGAAGAGCCCATGGCCCGGCTGATGTCCACCGCAGCCGAGGCGCCAAAAGCCGCAGCGGAAGTAATTGCCCAGCTGCGCAAACAAATGGCCGGATTCAGCGAACGCGACAACCAGGCGTTTGCAGAACGCACCCAGTTGGTGGCGCAACTCGACACACTGCTACAGACGCTGAACCAGGCTGCGGGCGACCAGCGCACCGCCATCGAGTCGCTGGTGGCATCCGCTGCCAGCGTGTTGGACTCTGCGGGCAGCCAGTTTGCCCAAGCGGTGGAGGCGCACACCAGCCAGACCGCACAGGTGGCGGCGCAGGTCACCGGCAGTGCCGTGGAATTGGCCAGCCTGGGCGAAGCCTTTGGCCACGGTGTGCAGTTGTTCAGTACATCGAATGAAAAACTGGCGGACAGCCTGCAGCGCGTAGAGGGCGCCATCCAGCAGTCGGCAACACGCAGCGACGAACAACTGGCCTACTACGTGGCCCAGGCGCGCGAGGTGATTGACCTCAGCATCGCCGCGCAGCAAACGGTGGTGGAAGACATGCGCCGCCTGCGCAGCGCGGAAGGGGTTGCGGGATGACCGGCGCGGAAGACTGGGACGACGGAAATGGCGGCGTAGAACAGACCGCGCCCGTCTGGGCGGTGTTCGGCGACCTGATGTCGGGCCTGCTAGGCGCCTTTGTGCTGGTACTGGTTGGTGTGCTGGTGGTACAGATGGACCTGGTGACTAATCTGCAGGCCGAGGTGGCCAAGCGCCAGAGCGAAGAGCAGCGCCGCATGGCCCTGGAAAAGGCCCTGGCCGTGCCCTTGGCCACAGGCCGCGTGACCTTGAACAACGGCCGCATCGGCATCAGCGGCAACGTGCTGTTCCCGGTGAACTCGGACCAGTTACGCCCCGAAGGGCGGCAATTATTGAAGAGCCTGGTGCCACCGCTGCAGGTCTACCTGGGCGCCCGGGACGACATGCTGATGGTCAGCGGCTTTACCGACAACCAGCCCATCATCGACCGCAACCAGCATTTCACCGACAACCTGGAGCTGTCGGCCCAACGTGCGCTCACGGTGTCACGTGCCCTGATCGAATCCGGCATGCCCTCATCGCGGGTATTTGCGGCCGCGTTTGGTGCCGAGCAACCCGTGGCATCCAACGACGACGACAAGGGCCGTGCACAAAACCGCCGGGTGGAAATGGCGCCAGTGCCCCGCTCAACAGCCGAGAAGCCGCCGGCACCATGATGCCGCCAGAGGCTTTCGATGCAGCGGCGGCGTTGGCGTCCTTGCGCAGCGCAGGTGCGCAGCACTGGGACCCCGTGCGCTTTCGCTACCTGGAAGCCCTGCAAAACCGTGTGGAGTCTGCACCCGAACCCGTGCGGCGCATCGTGGAGGGCAAGCTGCAAGCAGGGCTGACGGCCTATACCGAACGTGGCGGGCGTCGGCCACTGGCAAGCGGGTCCGAATCCTCTCCCCCGCCCACCTCTCCGCTAGCTGCGCTGAACGCCTACATCCGCACCGCCACGCAGCCCCATACCGAGGTGAGCGGGCCGCCCACTGGCTGGGGCGGCCGGCCCGAGCTGAAGAGTGTGCAAGGTTTCCGGGAAGTCTGGTCCAAGTTTGCGGTTGTGGACCAGGTGGAGCAGTCGCTCAAACGGGGCCCGGAAAACGCGGGGCCCTTGAATTCCCACATGCTGGTGCTGCGCTCACTTGCCACGATGCGCGAGTTGTCGCCCGAGTACCTGCGCAGATTTTTGTCACATGCCGAAACCCTGCTGTGGCTGGACCAGGAAAGCCAGCGTCTCAGCACTCCGCAGGCGCGGTCGGCGCGCACCAGCAAGCGGAAGAAATAAAGGCCGTACGCGTTCGGTTACACGACTTTCATGCGTGGCGCAGCGGCTTCTCCTTATAATGGCCGAATTCCGAGGAGCGCTGCAACCCCCGGCCTGGCCACCCCAGGCTCCGGTGTGAGGCTCGGAATCCATCCATTTAGTGATAACCGCGCTCACCCACTGCCTGCTAGGCTGAAATTCGGGTGAGTCCCGGTTCAGCGTCTGCGCAGTGGCCCTACCAACATGTACCAACCTGTTTTGGAGCCCACCATGAACGCAGTTCTCAAACCAATTTCTACCGTCGACCAAGCCATTGCCGACCTGAGCCTGGCCGCCTGGGGCCAGCGCGAAATCCGCATTGCTGAGACCGAAATGCCCGGCCTGATGGCCATCCGCGAAGAGTTCGCCGCAGCCCAGCCGCTGAAGGGCGCGCGCATCACCGGCTCGCTGCACATGACGATCCAGACCGCCGTGCTGATCGAAACCCTGCAAGCCCTGGGCGCCACCGTGCGTTGGGCTTCGTGCAACATCTTCTCGACCCAAGACCACGCCGCTGCTGCGATTGCCGCCGCCGGCACGCCGGTCTTCGCCATCAAGGGCGAGTCGCTGAAAGACTACTGGGACTACACCCACAGCATCTTCGACTTCGGCGCCAAGGGCACGCCCGGTGAAGGCCCGAACATGATTCTGGACGACGGCGGCGACGCCACGCTGCTGATGCACCTAGGCCAACGCGCCGAGAAGGACATCAGCGTGGTCGGCAACCCCACCAGCGAAGAAGAAACCCTGCTGTTCGCCGCCATCAAGGCCAAGCTGGCCGTGGACCCCACCTGGTACACCCGCAAGTCGGCCGAGATCATCGGCGTGACCGAAGAAACCACCACCGGCGTGCACCGCCTGAACGAAATGTCGGCCAAGGGCACGCTGCTGTTCCGCGCCATCAACGTGAACGACTCGGTGACCAAGAGCAAGTTTGACAATCTCTACGGCTGCCGCGAATCCCTGGTGGACGGCATCAAGCGCGCCACCGACGTGATGATCGCTGGCAAGGTGGCTTGCGTGGCCGGCTACGGCGACGTGGGCAAGGGCTCAGCCCAGGCGCTGCGCGCGCTGTCGGCCCAGGTCTGGGTGACCGAGATCGACCCGATCAACGCGCTGCAGGCCGCCATGGAAGGCTACCGCGTGGTGACCATGGACTACGCCTGCGAACACGCCGACATCTTCGTCACCACCACCGGCAACAAGAGCGTCATCACCCACGCCCACATGCTGAAGATGAAGGACCAGGCCATCGTCTGCAACATCGGCCACTTCGACAACGAAATCGAAGTTGCCGCACTGGAGCAGTACAAGTGGGAAGAAATCAAACCCCAGGTGGACCACATCCAGTTCCCTGACGGCAAGAAGATCATCCTGCTGGCCAAGGGCCGCCTGGTGAACCTGGGCTGCGGCACGGGCCACCCCAGCTTCGTGATGTCGGCCAGCTTCGCGAATCAGACCATCGCCCAGATCGAACTGTTCACCAAGAAGGACGCCTACCAGCCCGGCAAGGTGTACGTACTGCCCAAGCACCTGGACGAGAAGGTCGCCCGCCTGCACCTGAAGAAGGTCGGCGCCATGCTGACCGAACTGACCGACGAGCAGGCCGCCTATATCGGCGTCAGCAAGAACGGCCCGTACAAAGCCGAAACCTACCGCTACTAAAGCGTCCGCTCCCCCGCTCCCCGGGGGAGTTCTTACACCCTTACGGAGCCCCATGCGCGCTGACCAATTACTCGTAGAACGCGGCATGGCCGCATCCCGCTCGCAGGCCGTGCGCCTGATCGCCGGAGGCATGCGCTGGTTTGACGGCATCAAATGGCGTGATGTCGCCAAGAACAAGGACGACATCCCAGAAGACGCCCAGCTGGAACTGCTGGACGCTGCAGAGGCACGCTATGTCTCGCGCGGCGGGCTCAAGCTCGAAGCCGCGCTGAAGCATGTCGGCCTGGACGCCAGCGGCCTGAAAGTGTTCGACGTGGGCCAGTCCACCGGCGGCTTTACCGACTGCCTGCTGCAAGCCGGCGCGGCGCAAGTCACCGGGGTGGACGTAGGCCATGGCCAGCTGCACCAGAAGCTGCGCGAGGACAAGCGGGTGCTGTGTGTGGAGGGGCTGAACGCCCGCTCGCTCACGCCCGAGTCCCTGCAGGACGCTTGCGAGCATGTCTTGTCCGAGCATTGGGAACCTGCGGCCGTGACCGACCCCGAGCCCGTCTCGCCCTACAGCTGGATGAACGGCAACGGCGAAGTCACCGACTACGACGACAGCGACGATGCCGACGACGCCGAGGTGGAAGCCCATATGGCACAGGCGACCGGCAAGGTGAATGCCCGCGCCCTGGACGCCGAACCCGAAGTTGCGGCGCCCACCAAGCACCGCCGCAAGGCCGGCCTGGACGGGCTGGATACCGAGCCCGAATTCGACCTGGTCACGGGCGATGTGTCCTTCATCTCGCTGACGCTGATACTGCCGGCCCTGGTGCCGCTACTCAAGCCCGACAGCCATTTGCTGATGCTGGTCAAGCCGCAGTTCGAGCTGCAGCCCGGCCAGGTCGGCAAGGGTGGCATCGTGCGCGACGAATCCATGTACGCCGTGGTGGAAGCGCGCCTGCGCGATTGCTGCGCCGAGCTCGACCTGGAAGTACTGGACTGGTTTGACAGCGCCGTCGCCGGTGGCGATGGCAACCGTGAATTCTTCATTTTTGCAAAGAGAGCCCCATGAGCCTCGCATCCAATTTCCCTATCAGTCTCGAATTCTTCCCGCCCAAGACGGACGAAGGCGCGGCCAAGCTGCGCATCGTGCGCCAGGCGCTGTACGCGCTGAAACCCGAGTTCTGCTCGGTCACCTTTGGCGCTGGCGGCTCGACCCAGGAGGGCACGTTTGCCACCGTGGCCGAGATCCTGGCCGAAGGCGTGCCGGCGGCCAGCCATTTCTCCTGCGTGGGCGCGACCAAAGCCACCGTGCGGGCCCAGTTGGCCACGCTGCAGGCCATGGGCGTGAAACGTCTGGTGGCCTTGCGCGGCGACCTGCCCAGCGGCTACGGTGCGGGCGGTGAATTCCAGTACGCCAGCGACCTGGTGGCCTTCATCCGCGCCGAGACCGGCGACGCCTTCCAGATCGAGGTGGCCTGCTACCCCGAAATCCACCCGCAAGCCAAGTCGGCCGACGCCGACCTGAACGCCTTCGCCATCAAGGTGCATGCGGGCGCCAACTCGGCCATAACGCAGTATTTCTACAACGCCGACGCCTACTTCCGCCTGCTGGAAGACGCGCGCAAGCTGGGTGTGACGGTGCCTGTGGTGCCCGGCATCATGCCGATCTCCAGCTCCAACCAGCTGATGCGCTTCAGCGATGCCTGCGGTGCGGAGATCCCGCGCTGGATACGCCTGCGTCTGCAGGGCTTTGGCGACGATACCGCCAGCATCAAGTCCTTTGGCCTGGATGTGGTGACCGAGCTGTGCGAACGCCTGGTGGCCGGTGGCGCCCCCAGCCTGCACTTCTACGCCATGAACCAGAGCGCAGCCACGCTGGAAATTTGCAAGCGCCTGGGCCGCCTGGCGGCCTGATCAGTCGGGTAGAAAGCGCTGCCGAAAGGCATCGCAAAACTGCGCGCTGCCGGTCAACGACAGGGTCACCGTGCAACGCGGTGGCCCGGCAGGCGCCAGCCGGGCGCTGAACTGGCGGGTCTGCTCGTCGTAGTCCAGCGCTTCGGAAGCGGCCCACTCCTGCTGACCGTGCACATGAAAATCCCACTCACCACCCTCGTCCAACGGGGCACGCAGGCCGGGGAAGGCCGTAAAAGCCCAGTCCAGCACCTGGGCCATCTCCTGGCGCACGGCGGCCACCTGCGCAGGCTGGGTGGATGCCATGGCCTCGAAGCTGCCGTAGCCTTGCGCGTCTTCGCTGAAATCGAAGTCCAGGTAATTCAGCATGTTCAGCTCCAGCGCAGCGGGTTTCAGTCTTCCGCGTCGTCGCTGTCGTCCTGGCGTGCAGGCTTGGCGGCGCGTACGCCGTTCTTGGCTACCAGCTCGATGTAGAACGAGGCCGCGCCGCTGACGGCAATTTCGTCTATCAGCTTGGTGATGGCGGCGTAATGCGCCACGACGGCGGTGTCCGCGCTGCTGCCAAATTTGCAATCCCAGTCCCAGTAGTCCGCGCCGGCAGGCAAGGGCTTGCGCAATTGGCGCTGCATGTATTTGCGGATTTCGTGCTTGGTGGCGTCCAGCACGCGGTCACGGTGCTTGCCTTCGATATTCAGTTGGAATGTTTTTTTCACAGATGCCTTTGAGACGCCGAAACCACCCTGGTTGGGAGCTAAACGGCAGGCGTTCGATTATGGGGCTTGGCGTTTGCTATTGTTTTGATAGCCGCTGGCGCAGCTTTTATCTGCGCCAGAGCCACTTTTCATTAAAAATTCAAACCTGGCCGCCGCAACCTCTGCTTTCATAGCAACTCAATCGCCATGGCTACCGCCTCACCACCGCCTATGCACAGGGTGGCAACGCCTCGGCGCAGGCCGTGCTGGCGCAGCGCGTACAGCAGCGTGACCAGAATGCGCGCGCCGCTGGCACCGATCGGGTGGCCCAGCGCGCAGGCGCCGCCGTGCAGGTTGACGCGGCCGTGCTCCATGCCCAGCTCGGCCATCAGCGCCATGGGCACCACGGCAAAGGCTTCGTTCACCTCCCACAGGTCCACATCCGCCACGCGCCAGCCGATCTTGTCCAGCAGCTTCTGTACCGCGCCCACCGGGGCCGTGCTGAACCAGGCCGGCGCTTGTGCGTGGCTGGCGTGGCCGACGATGCGCGCCAGCGGCGGCGTGGGCCATTGGGCGGCAGTGGAGGCGCGGGCCAGCACCAGGGCGGCGGCGCCGTCGCTGATGGAGCTGCTGCTGGCCGCAGTGATGCTGCCGTCGGGCTTGAATGCGGGCCTCAGCGTGGGAATCTTGTCCAGGCGGATGCGGCCTGGCGCCTCGTCCACGTGGACCTCCACACCACGCACCGCCACTGGCGTGATCTCGTCCGCAAACGCATTGGACGCAATGGAGACCTGGGCACGCTGCACGCTGGTGGTGGCGAACGCATCCTGCGCCGCGCGGCTGAAGCCGTAATGGGCCGCGCAGTCCTCGCCAAAGCTGCCCATGGAGCGGCCCGGCTCGTAGGCATCTTCCAGCCCGTCGAGCATCATGTGGTCCAGCACCCGGCCATGGCCTATGCGGATGCCGCTACGTCCCTGGGGCAGCAGGTGGGGCGCGTTGCTCATGCTCTCCATGCCACCGGCCACCACCAGGTCCAGGCTGCGCGCACGCAGCATGTCGTGCGCCAGCATGGCCGCGAACAGGCCGGAGCCGCACATCTTGGACAAGGTGACAGCCCCCGCGCTTTGCGGCAGCCCGCCCTTGAAGCCCGCCTGCCGGGCAGGCGCCTGGCCCTGCCCGGCCATCAGACAGTTGCCGAAAACGACCTGGTCGATGCGCGCAGGATCCACGCCGGCGCGGGCCACCGCCGCCTGAATGGCGGCCCCCCCCAGGTCATGCGCGGCCAGCGGCGCCAGGCTGCCCTGGAATGCGCCCATGGGCGTACGGGCCGCGCCCAGGATGACGATGGGGTCCATTGCGGTAAGGGTCATAGTGGCGCTCCTTGGCGTACAAGTTAGCGCCCCACTCTACTCTTGCCTAGGCCTGCTGGATGGGAATCACACCATTCACGGGAACGTAGATCTCCCCGCCACCATTCTTGAACTCTTCCGACTTGTCCTGCATGCCTTGCAGCGCGGCCTCTTCCTCGCTGACGCCGAGGTTCTTGGCGTATTCGCGCACTTCCTGGGTGATCTTCATCGAGCAGAATTTCGGGCCGCACATGGAGCAGAAATGCGCCACCTTGGCAGAGTCCTTGGGCAGGGTTTCGTCGTGGAATTTCTTGGCGGTTTCCGGGTCCAGCGACAGGTTGAACTGGTCCATCCAGCGGAACTCGAAGCGCGCCTTGGAAAGCGCATCGTCGCGGTAGCGCGCACCGGGGTGGCCCTTGGCCACGTCGGCGGCGTGGGCGGCGATCTTGTAGGTGATGATGCCGGTCTTCACGTCGTCGCGGTCAGGCAGGCCCAGATGCTCCTTGGGTGTGACGTAGCACAGCATGGCGGTACCGAACCAGCCGATCATGGCCGCGCCGATGCCGCTGGTGATGTGGTCATAGCCGGGCGCGATGTCGGTGGTCAGCGGGCCGAGTGTGTAGAACGGAGCCTCGTGGCAGTGCTTGAGCTGCTCGGTCATATTGGCCTGCACCATGTGCATGGGCACGTGGCCCGGGCCTTCGATCATCACCTGCACGTCCTGCTCCCAGGCCTTTTGCGTCAGCTCGCCCAGGGTGCGCAGCTCGGCGAACTGGGCTTCGTCATTCGCATCGGCACCGGAGCCCGGGCGCAGGCCGTCACCCAGCGAATAGCTGACGTCGTAGGCCTTGAGGATCTCGGTCATCTCATCGAAATGGGTGTAGATGAAATTCTCTTTGTGGTGGGCGATGCACCACTTGGCCATGATGGAGCCGCCACGCGAGACGATGCCGGTCATGCGGTTGGCCGTGAGGTGGATGAAGGGCAGGCGCACGCCGGCGTGCACGGTGAAGTAGTCCACGCCCTGCTCGGCTTGTTCAATCAGGGTATCGCGGAAGATTTCCCAGGTCAGATCTTCTGCAATGCCGCCGACCTTTTCCAGTGCCTGGTAGATCGGCACGGTGCCGATAGGCACGGGCGAGTTGCGGATGATCCAGTCACGCGTGGTGTGGATGTTCTTGCCGGTAGACAGGTCCATCACCGTGTCGGCGCCCCAGCGGATCGCCCAGACCAGCTTTTCAACTTCTTCTTCGATGCTGGAGGTGACGGCCGAGTTGCCGATATTGGCGTTGATCTTCACCAGGAAGTTGCGGCCGATGGCCATGGGCTCGACTTCGGGGTGGTTGATGTTCAGCGGGATCACCGCGCGGCCACGGGCCACCTCGGAGCGCACGAACTCGGGCGTCACCACCTTGGGGATGCTGGCGCCGAAGCTGTTGCCCGCCAGGCGCTGGTCGCGCTCGGTATTGGCGGCGTACTGCTCCATCCATTCGAGCTTCTGGTTCTCGCGCAGGGCGACGAATTCCATTTCCGGCGTGATGATGCCTTTGCGCGCGTAGTGCATTTGCGACACATTGGCGCCAGCCTTGGCGCGGCGCGGCGTGCGCTGCAGGCCGGCGGCCTGGGCGCGCAGCAGCTGCAGGGCGTCATGTTCCTCACTCTGGCGGCCATCGTCCAACGCCTTGCGGATGCGTGCAGCATAGGTTTCGGTATCAAGGCGCGACTCTATCCAGCCCGCGCGCAGGGCTTGCAGGCCGGCACGCACATCGATCTGGGCATGCGGATCGGTATAGGGGCCGGAGGTGTCATACACCGCCACAGTTTCGCCGTTACTTTGCAGAATCTCACGTACCGGTACACGCAGGTCGGGGCGGCTGCCCTGGATGTAACGCTTGGTGGAGGCTGGCAGGGGGTCGCAGGCGTAGTTGAGTAGCTGGACGAATTTATCGGGCGCGTTCATGGTGGGTTCTCCTTTGGAAGTGGGACCCGAAAGCGCAGCCAGACCGCGCAAACTCCCAAGGAGATGCCCCGCATCGTGGCAGAGGGGGCGTGTAGACGGAGCGCACCCGAAAATTACGGATAGAACGCTGTCGTCAAGCTCTTCTTACGCTGGTATGAACCAGATCAAGTTCGCGGGTTTGGATTCCATCTCAGCGCAGCTAACTGCACACCCCGGGCAGCGCGGAGTGTACGCGATCAGTCGGCCACGGGAAACCGCTTGTCCTGTTCATACGGAAACACGTCGTGCACATGGCCGGCCTGGATGCGCTCCTTGTGGGACTGCCAGAAGCCGGCGTCCAGCAGGTCCGCGTGGTGCTTCATGAAGACTTCACGCACAGCGGGGTTGCCCAGCAGAAACGGGGCAAAGGTCTCGGGGAACACATCCTTGGGGCCCACGCTGTACCAGACCTCACCGCTCATCTCGTCTTCCTCGTTGCGCGGCTCGGGCACTTTACGGAAGTTGCAGTCAGTCAGGTATTCGATCTCGTCGTAGTCGTAGAACACCACCTTGCCGTGGCGCGTCACGCCAAAGTTTTTCCACAGCATGTCGCCCGGAAAGATGTTGGCGGCAACCAGGTCCTTGATGGCGTTGCCATACTCAATCACCACACGCTCGATCTGCGCACGCGCACGTGGGTCGTTCGGCCCTTGGTCAAACGCCTCCTGCAGATAGATGTTCAGCGGGATCATGCGGCGCTCGATGTAGACGTGCTTGAGGATGACCTCCAGCTGGCCGTCGCCATCCCGGTCTCTGATCTCCATCTGGCTGGGGGCGAACTTCTCGATTTCTGCGATCAGGTCGTCCGAGAAGCGGTCGCGCGGAAAGGCCACGCCGCTGTATTCCAACGTGTCGGCCATGCGGCCCACGCGGTCATGGTGCTTCACCAACTGGTACTTGGCCTGGATCTGCTCGCGGCTGGTGTCCTTCTGCGGCGGGTAGTAGTCCTTGATGAGCTTGAACACATAGGGGAACGAGGGCAAATCGAACACCAGCATCACCATGCCCTTGATGCCGGGCGCGATGCGGAACTGGTCGCTGGAGTGGCGTTGGTGCTGCAGCAGGTCGCGGTAGAACAGGGTCTTGCCTTGCTTGGCCAGGCCCAGCGCGTTGTAGATTTCATTGCGCGGCTTGCGCGGCATCATGCTGCGCAGGAACTGCACATAGGCGCTGGGGATTTCCATCTCCACCATGAAGTAGGCGCGCGCAAAGCTGAACAGGCGCAGCATGTCGTCCTCACCGAACAGCGCGGCATCTATCACCAGTTTGCCCTGCGCGTTGTGCAGAATGGGCAAGGCAAACGGCAGTGCGTTGAAGCCGTTGATCACCTTGCCGCACACATACGCACCCTTGTTGCGGAAGAACAAGCCCGACAGCACCTGGAACTGAAAGTTGGCGCGCAGCGTGAACTCGCCCAGGTGCCGCAGCAACGCCTCCAGCACATGGCCGGTGTCGCGTGCCAGGTCGTCGAAGGGGCGGCGCAGCTCAAAGTCCTGCACCATGCGCTGCAGCACCTCGCCCATGGTGTCGCGCGACGGGTAGTAGGCACGCCAGGTGGGACGCTTTTCCGCCGGGTCGTTTTCGATGTACTCGGTGCTGACCGCAGGGCGAACGAAGATGAAGCCGTTATGGAAGTAGCTACGGTGCAGTATCTTGGTGGTGACCGAGTTGAAGAAGGTCTCGGCCAGCTCGGGCTGGTGGTGGTCTACCAGCAGGCCTATGTAGTGCAGCTTGACCTGCGGCCACACCTCCTGGCCCTGCTCTCCCGCCTGGAACTCGCGCTCCAGCCGGGTGCTGCATTCGCGCACGCGCAGGTCGTAGAACTCAATGCGCTCGCGTTGGCCCCGCTGCTGGGCGCGCCAGTCGGCCGTTTCAAACCGGTGCTTGGCCCGCGCCGACTCGGTGCGGAACAAGCGGTAGTGCCGGTTAAAGCCATCCATGATGGCCTTGGCGATACGGTGAGCGAGTGGCGAGTCCAGCCGTTGCGGAAACATGGATTGCTATCGATTAAATAGCTACAAGCGCAGGTATTACTTGCGCTCCGTCAGGAAAACATGGTCCACTGCAGCGCGGTAGGCGGCCTCCAGCTCGTCCACACCACCCACGCTGATGTGCAGGTTTTGCAGCAGGCCGTCGTGGATGCCATACACCCATCCGTGCACCACCACTTTTTGCCCACGGCCCCAGGCGTCCAGCATGACGGTGGACTGGCATACATTCACCACCTGCTCGATGGCATTGAGTTCCACCAGCGCGTCATGGCGGTGTGGCTCGGGAATCGTGTCCAGCAGGCCGCGATGGCGGTCGCGCACGTCCTGGATGTGGCGCAACCAGTTGTCGGCCAGGCCCACGCGCAGGCCGGACAAAGCCGCCGCAACGCCAGAGCAACCGTAATGTCCCACCACGGTAATGTGCTCCACCTTGATCACGTCCACCGCGAACTGCACGGTGGACAAGGCGTTCAGATCGGAATGCACGACCACATTGGCCACGTTGCGGTGCACGAACACCTCGCCCGGCGCCAGGCCCATGATTTCGTTCGCCGGTACGCGGCTGTCGGAGCAGCCGATCCACATGTACTTGGGCTTTTGCTGGGCCTTCAGTCCCGTGAAAAATCCAGGGCGCTGACGCTCCATTTGCTCGGCCCAGGCACGATTGTTGGCGAAGATGTCGGGGATATCAGGGGTAGTCTTGGTCATACCCGCATTTTGCCGTGTGTTGGTTACAGCCCAGGCACAGGGGCGGCCGGACGGCCGGCACGCCCGTCTGCCCCGGGGCCGCCGGCCCTGCTTATCAACCCTTCTTTTCAGGCATCGCAGACGAATGGTGATTGGCGATCAGCCACTGGCCGTTGGTGTACTCGTACACATAGGTGTAGCGGGCATGTACCTTGCCACCGTCCTTGAAGGTAAAAGTGTAGGTGCCCACGTCCTGCGCTACATTGCAGCCTATCTTGATGAAGCGCTTGTCAATCGCGCCTTGCGGCTGGCTCTTCAAGAACTTGACGAAGTAGTCCTGGATGTCGGCCGGCGTGCTGCGCGGCTCGTTGGTCACCGTAGGCAGCAGTACGCCATCGGGTGCGTAGTTGGCCGTAACCTTGGCAGGGTCCAGGGTCTTCAGCGAATCGTTCCAGCGGTCGAACAGGCTGGCCACTTCTTTTTCACTGATGGTCTGGCAGGTCTGGGCACTGGCGGCGCCAGCAGCCAGCAGCGAGGCCAGGGCCACAACAGGAATCAGACGGTTGGAAACGGTAGACATATTTGCACTCTTTCAAAGGTTGGCCCTCGCTACAGCAGCGGGGGGGAAATCCTGCAGCGGAATCCATCTGCTGCAGTGCAACCAGTGTCTGGCGCGGGCATGAACCCTAAGTCGCTTGCTGCGTGAACCGTGGTTAACGCCAAGATGAACAGAAGATGAATCTGTTTTAAGGCAAAGCCTCCAGCCGGTAGCCCAGGCCACGCTGGGTGTGGATCAGTGGCTGGGCCTGGCCGTCGTCGATCTTGCTGCGCAGGCGGCGGATGTAGACGTCCACCACATTGGTCAGCGGGTCCTCGTGCGTGCCCCAAACCGTGGACAGAATGCGTTCGCGGCTGAACAAGCGGCCCGGGGCCGACATCAGCAGCTCCAGCACGGCCAGCTCGCGGGCCGTCAAGGTCACGGGCTGATCCCCCCGGGTGACGCGCATGGCGTCGCGGACCAGCACCAGGTCGCCCACCACCAGGCGCGACGCATTGGTAGGAGCCACGTCGCGCGATCGGCGCATCAGCGCCTCGATGCGGGCCAACAGCTCTTCAAACGCAAAGGGTTTGACTAGGTAGTCGTCAGCTCCCAGGCGCAGGCCGGAGACGCGGTCATCCAGCGAGCCCAGGGCGGTAAGCATCAGTATGGGCAGGGCCACGCCAGCGGCGCGCAGGGTCTGGCAGACCTCCAGTCCCCCCATGCCGGGCAGCATCACGTCCAGCAGCATCACGGCGGGCGTGTCTTCGTCGCGCGACTGCTGGGCCAGCACGCGAGCCTGGGCCAGGCCGTCGGTGCCGTTGCGCGCCAGTTGTACGCGGTAGCCCTCGGCGCGCAGGCCGCGGTCCAGAAAATCAGCGACGCGGGCGTCGTCTTCAACGATCAGTATGTTCATAGGCTTGTTCTGCCAACAGTGGCAGCCACAAGCTTACCGTGGTGCCCTGGCCTGGCTGGCTGTCGATATCGATATGACCGCCGTGCGCATGTGCCAGCATGGCCGCAATCGGCAAGCCCAGGCCCAGGCCGCTGCCATCGGCGCGGTGCAGGCGGGCATTTTCACCGCGAAAGTTGCGCTCGAACACGCGGGGCAGGTCATCGGCGCTGATGCCTATGCCATGGTCGGTTACGTGCAGTTGCCACTGGGCTGCGCCGTTTGCGTCTACCACGGTGCTAGCCCGCACCTGCACCCGGCCCGCAGCATGCGAATAGCGCACGGCGTTGTGCAGCAACAGGGTGAACAGCTGACGCAGGCGCTGTGCATCGCCCAGCAGGCGCCAGCTGGAAGACTCGTCCAGCGAGGCGTACTCCACCTGCACGCGGTGTTCACGGCCCAGGGCTCGGGCCTGCTCCACGGCGTCCTGCAAGGGCCCGGCCACGTCCAGCGGCGTGCGATGCAGAGCCAGCGTGTCAATGTCGTTGCGCGCCATGGTCAGCAGGTCATCGATCACACCGCCGAGTTGCTTGGCCGAGCTCACGATGCGCTGCATGGCCCCTTGGTAATACTCTGCCGGCTTGTCCTGCCCGCGCAAGGCAATATCGGCCTCGCCGCGGATGACCGTGGTGGGCGTACGCAGCTCGTGGCTGATGTCGGCAAACATCTGGCGGCGCCGGGCCTCGAGTTGCCGCAAGGTTTGCAGCGCCTCCTCCAGCTCTGCCGTGCGCGCCTGCACCAAATCCTCTAGCCGCTGGCGGGCCTGCACCTCGCGCTCGCGGTGGTGGGCGATCTCGGCGGCCATGGTATTAACGCGCTGGGCAAAGCGCGAAAACTCGTCGTGCCGGTGGTCGGGAATGCGGTGCTGCAATTCGCCGCGCTGCAGCGCTTCCACACCGTTGCTCAGCTCTTCCAGCGGCTGGCGCAGCGCCCGCGCAAAGTACAGGGCCAGCAGCGCGGCCGCCAGGGCCAGCGAGGTAGCGGCGCCCAGGGCCAGGGTACGCACCAGGGCCAGCGAGCTGTCGGCCGCCGCGCGGTCGCGCGCCACGGCGGCCTTTTCACGTTCGATATTGCGCGCCAACAACGAGCGCAAATCGCGCCCCTGGGACACATCGAACACACGGGTGATCTCGGACCACACCGCCACCGGGTTGGCGTTCAGCGGCTGGGGCTGCACGCTGGCCATGGCGGTGCGCAGCTCATTCAGGCTTTGGTGCAGCACCACCAGGTCTTCCTGGCGCTGGTGGTGTTCCGCCTGCAAAGCATCGTGGTCACCATCCAGGTCGGCGGCCAGCACGGCCATGGCGTCCAGGCGGGCCAGGGTGGCGGCCATGTCGTTCTGCAGTTTTTCACGCAATTGCGGATCTACCGGCGCGCCCAGCAAAGACTGCGACAGCCAGGCGCGCAGGCGCTGCTTGGTGCCATAGAGCTCCAGAAAACCCGCCAGTACGTCGCTGGCGACCCGGCCACGGTAGACCTTGTCACTCGCGGCCTGCAGCGCCCACAAAGACACTCCGCCCTGCAACAGCGCGGCCACAGCCAGCACACCCAGGGCCACGGTAAGACGTTTACGGAACATGCGCCATTATCAGTTTGCGCAACATGAACGACAGATGACAAACCGGTGAACCGGGCATGAACACTACCCAATGGCATCCATTGCCTGCCTGGATGCCATTCAAAACCTGAAATAAAACCAGATACCCTCACCCACGGACGACTGGCCCTACTGCCTTCAAATTGGCTTCACCCAGCAGAAACCGGGTAGAGATACACAACGCACGCTGCGGCAGGTACGCGCCATCATTCCGATACCAACAGCGGACTACGGCGTATTGTCAAAATCTGTTCGGCCACCAGGTGGTCGCCAAAGTTCATCAAATTGTCCTGGTCGGTTTCCAATGCTTGGCCCAGACCGACTTGTGTCTGATAGGCGCCATGCTCAGACCGCACAGCTGGATGCCGCAAACCCAGGATATGGCAAATTTCATGTGCCATTGCAATGCCCGTCGCAACGTCGTCAGATGCCTGAACGACGACGCCAAAGTAAGGGTCTTGCGGGTCTGGGGGGCCAGGCAACCCAAGGCTCTCACCACGTACGCCGCGTGGCAATCGGTCGACAACAAATACCGCCAACCCAGACCCCGGCAGTACGGACCGCCCCAACGCCACCAGATGGGCAAAGTCCCCAAAAGGAGACGCCCAAGGTAGTTCCAACGCATCAAATCGCGAGTATGGAGTGCCCGTCAAAACACGGCTGGCATCCACCTGTAGCTGGATGCCAGCCTGCCCAAGAACCCGATTGGCCACCGTCACGGCGGCACTCATTTCATCCGCCTGTACCTCTTCGGTCATACGGAAAACCCTCAGATGCAGCACGGGATTTTTGATAGATGCAGCGGCTACCACGGTCACTCCAACAGGCTCCAAGCTGCGACTAGACGCGACCTTGAACTTCAGCTCCTGCGGCACGGCTTGAGAGCCCGAAAACGGATACACCAAAGTGAAAGACCCAAGCCTTGCATTTTGCAAGGTATCCGCAGAGACCCCTCCCCACCCACCATCGCCGTAGGCTGAACGCACCCCTGCACTTGCATCTTGGTCGGAGACATCAATCCATTTTTGACCATCAACCTCCAACTGGCTGAGCGCGTACACAGAATACAGGTCGCCCTTGACCCAAATAGTCAAGGAGCGTGCGCCTGCTGGCGATGCCACCCTAATCACCGGCGACACACCTGCGTCATTCAACGCAAACGACCGGGCCTGCCCCGGCAGCAACAGGTCATCCGCATGCCCCTCTTTCCAGCACGCCGTCAAAGCGACTGCAGCGGTGAACGCAACAGCACGGATGACGGCGCAACGAAGCAAGGCCCCGACGTTCATTACTTTGGTTTTTTCCAAACCACCTCACAATAGCCGCCAGTAAACCCACCTTCCACGCCTGCAGCCGCCCCAACCCCGAGGGTAATGGAAGGAATTGGCTGTGTAATATTAGGCACCTTGGTAGATTCATCAAATGGCCAAGTCAGGTCTCCTATCCCCCCCAGTCCATCTCCACCTGCTACCGTAAGACCCAGGTATCCGCCAGCCGCATCTTTTACAGCCCCTGGAGACGCCGACACGAGAATTCCGGCACTGCCTTCTGCCCCCGAGGTGATGCCAGCGAGCCCGCCCTGACAAAGTGAAATACCCAGTCCGCCTTGGGTACCCATAACAAAATTCAATGTGAATTGAGCGCCAAGAGCCAACATTCCAGTGGGAATGACGATTCCATCATCAATCGCAATATCGGGCATCTTGGCCGCAGCCTCGATGTAGACGCCTAAGCCAATAGTCCACTCTTGTGCCAGATGCGGCAGGCGCATGAAATTCTCGCCATTGGAGCCCATGCCCATGCCATTGCGCAACAGGGCCAGATCGCTGGACAACTGGGCGCTGCTGAATTTTCCGCTTTTCACCGAAGCCTGAAAGCGCTCCATGACAGCCTTGCCGTTGACCGACTTCTGAAAATCCTGCGTCGAATGGGCGATACCGGCCGTCATGGGTTTCATCTTGTCGCGCCAAACCTTCATGGCTGCAATGAGTGCCTTACGCGCTGCGTCGTCCAACTCCTTCTTTATGCGCTCTTCCGTTTTTGCCACGCCATTCGTCAGCTTCTGGCTTGTATGTTTCCATTCGCCTTTTGCAGAATCAATACCTCTCTCTCCACCATGCACAATTGCACCACCTGCAATATTTCCACCTTTTTCCGCGCCCTTGAATACGGCGTGCAATTCAGTATCGGACTGTACGATTTGTTTTGCAGCAAGCGTGTCCGTCGTTTTTTGTGCCACGACAACAGCGCCGCCGGTTGCATTACCTGCGTCTACGACTGTCTTCTTTGCATCTTCGTATGTTTTCTTGGTTCCTTCTGTAACGGTTTTTTTGGCTTTGGAAAGCCAATTCGCCGATGCCGAATCAGCCACAGACAAAAGGCCTATTCCCAGCACCAACGGGAGCAGGTGGAATTTAATATTGGTCATTGTGTTGAGTGAGTTTTTCATATGCCGGTGAAATTGCATCAATGGGGTTAACAGCAGTTACTTCAGAATCGATGTGAGTTTCGGATCACTAGACACGTCCGATACAGCATGGTCCGACATGGTGTGGGCGGTCACGAACTCCATCAAAAACCGCTGCTGCTCTTCAGGCAATGCGGCTACGACCTCATCAGAAATGGCATCCAATTTAGGAATGATTTGCTGATCCGTCTCTTCTCGGGCACGTTGGCATGTTGCGTAACGCGACCGCAGGTCATTCTTCAAGCCTGTTTGGATATTTCCTCTCTTGTTTGCATGTGCTTCCAGCACTAACTTTGCGCATGTTTCCAACTTCGGATAAACCCCTTGCATTTGCGTAAGTAGCGCGGCAGGGAATGCCTGTGCAGCCGGCACAGCAGCATCTCCTGTGGCCGCCAGCGCTACGCCACTCTGAGCAGCGAACATCAGCCCAACAAGAGTGAAAGATGAGAGGTGCATAGCTGCACGGGTTTTAGCCGCAGTGCGATATACATTGAGATATAGATGCTTGTTTTTCATGGGTAATACCCTCACAGTTTTGAAAGTTTTTATCTGCACGCAATGACTTCAACGGTATTTGGACGAAGAAACAGAACGCCTTATTCACCATTCGATTGGCCCATACCGTTTTAATCATTGGCGGTCGCAACTTTAGTGGCGTTCTCTCGCCGCGCAGTACATACCTCCGTATGCCCTGAAGCAGACTTACCATACATCTGCGATATCGATAGAAAGCCCGGAGCATTGCAATAAAGCATTCCATGAAAATTGAATGCTTGTCGCTTTTCCGTACTTTTCCTTTTTTAGAAAATCTGTCGATACGTACGAAATAGAAGCCTATTCAGTAACAAAACTTCAAGGATCAAACATGAAAGCAATCATCTCTATCGCAGCAATTGGACTCTGCATGTCTTTCGGATTGGCACATGCAACCGATGCCCCGGCCGCGCAGGCGGATCAGTTGGGCTCTTGCGCCAAAGGCGCAGCGGGCAAACAAGGAGATGAACTGAAGGCCTTCATGAAAGAATGCGCCTCCGCCAAAGTCGCCACCGCGCGGGAGAAAATGGCATCGGTCAAAACACTCCAACAATCCTGCAAGGAGCAAGCCGGCGACAAGGCGGGCCCCGAGCGCATGAAGTTCATGGTCACATGCATGAAGGGCGGTGGTGCCAGTGCCACAACGACTGCTGCAACCACCACCGATACAGCCACGGCCACACCGGCAGCTCCCGCAGCCAGCAATTGATTGAGATTGGGTAGACACAAACCCAATGGCGCGGCATGTCAGCGCCTCGCTCCAGCCGCGTGCGGCCGCCTGCTGAACTCGGGTATGCTGGCCAGTGCCGAATAGGATAGCCAGCGTATGGAGCGCACCAGAAATTGCCTATCCGTTGTATGTATCCCGGCCCCATAAAGCAATTTCTCTGCGCGAATAGCGTTCCCAAGCGGGCAGCATCACCCGGGTCGACGTAACCAACGCGATGGGGACAGCTAGACTTTTGCGCAGCAGCCAGCCGCCCCCAGAAGCCATCAGCGCCCAATCTGCGTTTGAAGCCATAACAGAGAAGCGAGCACCAACCGTGGACCCAGCAGCACTTATCGTCGAAGACCATCCGCTTTACCGTGACGCACTCGTGCGCCTCATGCAGGCCATCATGGATCCATCTTGCGTCTTAGCGGCAACCTCTGTCGAACACGGAATGCGTGTCGCCGCAGGTCGGACCATAAGCGTCATCTTGCTGGACCTGGGACTCCCGGGGATTAACGGCGTGGAGGGAATTCGCGCCTACCAGCGCTCACACCCTGGCGTCCCCATCATGGTGGTTTCGGCATCCGAGGACCGCCAGCAGTCAACCGCCGCACTGCGAGCAGGTGCCAAGATTGTGATGTCAAAAGCTGTTTCTACCGAAGCCATGCAGGAAGCTGTTCTGCGGGTACTAGGCGGACAGGTTGCCACGCCGGAATGGATCACATTCCAGGGGCAGGTATCGGCAAAAAATTCGGACCTTAAAAAACTGACACCACGCCAAACTGCAACGCTGGAGCTTTTGTTGCAAGGACACTCCAATAAGGAAATTGGCCTGCGCCTAGGTCTGGCTGAAATCACAGTCAAGATCCATGTGTCTGCGTTGTTCAAGGTCCTGGGCGTGGTCAATAGAACCCAGGCCGTACTGGCGGCTAGACGTCTGGGCTTATGCATCGAATCTGCAGACCTGCCCACGCCAGGAACGCCTGAATAGGTATGTTTGGGCGGAAGGTTTCCCGTTTTTTTCACAGCGTTATCACGCGCGTCATTGCCACGAGCATTGTGGTTGTGACTGTAGGATCTTTTCTCAAGTTCAACATACTGTCCTCGTATTTCCAGGATGAACTGGAACTCTCGGCTATTGGCCATCAGATTGACACATCAAAGGCAATTGCCCAGCAAATAGAGAATGACCTGGCATTGAGACAGCAAGCATTGGAGCGTATTGCGCAACAAGTGGCCACGGGCCATTTCGTACAAAACAAAATTGCGCAGCGCTGGCTGAATGAGCACTCGGATCTCGCCTTGCTTTTCCCGCTCGGCATGGCCATCGAACAAAGCGACCGGGGCACGCTGGCGATGTATCCATCGGAGTCGATGAAGTTTCAAGCCTTGAAATCGAATGCGGCAAACACCGCCCAAGTCGGCTACATGGGCAATCAGCTCGTGCTCTCCATCGCTGTGCCGCTGTTTTCTGTCGGTGCTGACCACACGATGCTGCGCGGGGTTTTCCCGTTGCCCAGACCTGCCACGTTGGCCCCCTCCGCCAAGGCAGACGGCGATAGCCCCAGCTACCATGTCGCGCTGATATTTCCAGCCGAGCAGGTGTTTTCTGACTCGTCAAATGGCGTGCAAACGACAGGCCAACGACCTTCTACGGCGGCTAACCCCGTGCTTGGCCAATCGCTGGTCGCCGCCGATGGCTCAGGAGTTGTAGTAAATGGAAAAGGTCAAAGGGAAACTACCGCATTTATCCGCATGCCTTCGACAGGGTGGTATGTGTTGGTGCATCGTCCACTGGAGCGCGCTGTCAATGCGTCCGACCATCTTCGGACTTTTGTTTATAAAGTAGCACCCTTTATTGCATTCATATACTTAGCTATTGCCTCCCTTGGTTTGTGCTATTTTTTGTACCCCTTGGCACGCGTTGCTCGCCATGCGGACCGCATGGCCCGAGGCGAGATTCCGCTAGAACCATTGCCTGTACTCAGCCAGGACGAGGTGGGGGACTTGACTGCTGCTTTCAATCGGTTGTTGGCGCGCCTGGCTAGCCAAACCACCGATCTGGAAGCCCAGAAGGAATTGGCGGAAGCCGCAGGGCAAGCAAAGACTCGGTTCTTGGCTGCGGCCAGCCACGATTTGCGTCAACCCATGCATGCCATGAATCTGTATCTCGGCACGCTGAATTCACTGCCGATGTCCCAAGCTGCAAATGATTTGGTCGCTCAAATTCGCCAATGCGCGCAGTCGATGGACGATATGTTCAGCTCTCTATTAGATATATCCAAGCTCGACACACATCTAATGCAAGCGGATCTTCAAGTATTTCCAGTTGCAACGATTCTTGAGATGATTCAATCAGAGTTCATGGTTCAGGCTGAACAAAAGGGCTTGGTGCTGACCGTCAAACCTTGCGCAGCACTGGTTTACAGCGACCCGGAAATATTGCTGCGCATCCTTAGAAACCTCGTCAGCAATGCAGTGCGCTATACCGAAAATGGAAGAATTCTGGTCGCCTGCAGACAGCGCTCTGCCGAACTCCAACTATCAGTCTGCGATACGGGGCCGGGAATTGCGGCAGCACAACAGACTCTGGTATTTGAAGAGTTTTATCAAGTGGACAACCCCGAAAGAGACCGCTCACAGGGTTTGGGTTTAGGACTTGCCATCGTGCAGCGTTTGGCGCGGCTCCTGAGCTCCCCCATCCAACTCAGATCCGTGTTGGGACACGGCTCAAGCTTCTCGCTCCATTTGCCGCTGATCAGCGCGACGGATAGGCGTACACATTTGCGGCATGGGTTCGCGCGCCACTATGGGCGCTCGCTTACGAACGCCTTCGTGGTGATCTTGGACGATGAGGAAATGGTACTCGACGCAACTCGCATGCTGCTGGAGCAATGGGGCTGCATTGTCATAGCGGCGGAGTCCGGCGACGCCATGATAAAGAAGTTGGAGTCCGTCAATCGCCCACCAGATGCCATCATTTGTGACCACCGACTAAGAGGGGCAGAAACGGGGGGTGACGTCATCACAGCACTCCGTGCCGAGTTCAACCTGGAGATTCCCGCCTTGCTGGTCACCGGAGATACCTCTCCGGAAAAAATTTCTGGCATGGCCGCAACCGGCATCAGAGTACTGTTCAAACCACTGCAAGACCATGCTTTGAAAGAATCGTTGTCTGATTTGCTTTTTCCTGGCTAAGTCAACCCATCTAAAAATTTAGATCAAATCGACTCTCAGCGCAGCAATTGCCTACGCAAGACGCTATCAATTTAAAAGCGCACTCAATATCACACCTGGGCCGCATAGGCCCGCATGAACACCTCCACGGCCCGGGCCACCGCCTGTTGAAGAAATGCAGGAGAGTCGTCTACCGGCACGCCGAACAGTCGCTGGGGCTCGATCTCTGAGGGCCATAACGCCAGCAAATGGGAGGCCGCCACCCGTGTATCCATGGGCCGCAGCCAACCGCTATCTACGGCCTTCTGCAAAAAATCGGAGATCAAATCCAGCCCTTTGGCGGGGCCAATGTCATAAAAATGCAGCCCCATGTCCGACTGCCCCGACTCGGCGATCACCATGCGTTCGCGGGCAATCGTGTCGGGCGACAGCAAAAATGGCAGCACCGCCTGTCCAAACTCGCGCAAGCGCTGCGCCACCTCCTCTTCGCTACGTGCGGGTGCCAGCGCTACAAAGGAGTCTCCAAAATGCTGGCGCGCAGCGTTGTTCGCCACCTCCAGAAACAGGTCTTTCTTGGACGGGAAATAACGGTACAGCGTGGCCTTGGAGCCGCCCACCCGGGCCGATATCTCGGCCATGGAAGCCCGCTCGTAGCCCACCTCGGCAAACACCTGGGACGCCAGGGCCAATATTTCTTCGCGTTTAGCAGGGCTCAGAACTCGCATGGGAAAGATGTCTCCATATGCCCCTATTTTTTTACGGGGGCTTTACTTACATGTTTTGACATTTTGATTGTACCCACATAAGATTAAAACGATACGGTACAGTACCGTTTTATTAAAAACCTGCAATCCCAAGGAGTTTTCCCATGCGCTTCACCTATGTCCCCCATGCCGTGGCCCTGGCCGGCACCGTGCTGCTCAGCGCCTGCGGAAAGCCCCCCATGGGCGGACCACCGCCCTCGCTGGCCACCCCCGAAGTCGGCACCATCACCGTACAAACCCAAAAACTGGCCCTGACCACCGAGCTGCCAGGGCGCACCGTGCCCTACCAGATCGCCGAAGTGCGGCCCCAGGTGAACGGCATCGTGAAGGAGCGCAAGTTCCGTGAAGGTAGCGATGTGAAAGCCGGCGAGGCGCTCTACCAGATCGACCCCGCCACCTACAAGGCCAGCTACGACAGCAATGTGGCCGCCCTGGCCAAGGCCCAGGCCAATCTACAGACCACCCGCCTCAAGGCCGAGCGCTACAAGGAGCTGGTGGCCATCAAGGCGGTCAGCCAACAGGACTACGACGACGCCGCCGCATCGCTGGCCCAGGGCGAGGCCGATGTGGCCGCCGCCAAGGCGAATGTGGAAACCAGCCGCATCAACCTGGCTTATGCGCGGGTGGACTCCCCCATCTCTGGCCGTATCGGCCGCTCCAGCGTGACCGCCGGCGCCCTGGTGACCGCCAGCCAAGCCACCGCACTGGCCACGGTGCAGCAGCTGGACCCGATCTATGTGGACGTAACCCAGCCCAGCGCCTCCCTGCTGCGCCTGAAGCAAGCCATGGCCCGGGGCGATCTGCAAAAAAGCGGCGCCAACGCCGCCAAGGTCAAGCTGGTGCTGGAAGACGGCAGCAGCTACCCCATCGAAGGCAAGCTGCAGTTCTCCGATGTAACGGTGGACCAGAACACCGGCTCCATCACGCTGCGCGCCGTGTTCCCCAACCCGCGCGCCGAATTGCTGCCCGGCATGTATGTGCGCGCCGTACTGGAAGAAGGCACTTTGGACCAAGGCGTGCTGGTGCCCCAGCCCGCTGTGTCGCGTGACAGCACCGGAAAACCCATTGCCTACGTGGTGGGCTCGGACCAAAAGCTGCAACGCCGTGTGCTGGAAACCGACCGCACCATTGGTGACCAATGGCTGGTGCGCAGCGGCCTGAAGGCCGGCGACCAACTGGTCGTGGACGGCCAGTTGCACATCACACCCGGCGTATCCGTGAAGAGCGTGCCCTGGGTCGCCAAGCAGGCGGCAAGCGCGCCAGCTACGGCATCCACCACCGCCAAATTGGCTTCGAACTGATAGCAGCAGAGACCACCATGGCACGTTTTTTTATTGACCGCCCCATCTTCGCCTGGGTGCTAGCCATCATCGTGATGCTGGCAGGCATCTTGTCGATCAACACCCTACCCATCGCGCAGTACCCCAGCATCGCACCGCCGGCTGTCGCGATTACCGCCAACTACCCCGGTGCATCGGCCAAGACACTGGAAGACACCGTCACCCAGGTCATCGAACAGAAGATGAAGGGACTGGACCGGCTGAGCTATATGGCCTCGACCAGCGAATCCTCCGGCTCGGTCACCATTACGCTGACATTTGAGAACGGTACCAACCCCGATACAGCACAGGTGCAGGTACAGAACAAGCTGGCCTTGGCCACGCCTTTGCTGCCGCAAGAAGTGCAGCAGCAGGGCGTGCAGGTCACCAAGTCGGCCAGCAACTTTCTGAACATCCTGGCCTTCACGTCGGAAGACGGCAGCATGGATGGAGCCGACCTGTCGGACTACGTGGGCGCCAATGTGCAAGAGCCGCTGAGCCGCGTCGAAGGCGTGGGTGACACCACCCTGTTTGGCGCGCAATACGCCATGCGTGTCTGGCTGGACCCCAACAAGCTGAACAGCTTCAGCCTGACGCCGCTGGACGTCAAGACCGCCATCCAGGCGCAGAACGCCCAGGTATCCGCAGGCCAATTGGGTGGCCTGCCAGCCACGAGCGACCAACAGCTGAACGCCACCATCACGGCCCAAACACGGCTCAAGACCGTCGATGAATTTGGTGACATCCTGCTGCGCACGCAGTCGGATGGCTCCCAGGTGCGGCTGCGCGATGTCGCCCGTATCGAGTTGGGTGGTGAAAGCTACAACGTCACGGCCCGCTACAACGGCAAACCCGCTGCGGGCTTGGCCCTGAAGCTGGCCACGGGCGCGAATGCGCTGGACACGGTGCGTGGCATCGACGCGCGGCTGACGGAGCTGGAAAAGTTCTTCCCCCAAGGCATGAAGGTCCAGAAGCCATACGACACCACGCCCTTTGTGCGGATCTCCATCGAAGAGGTAGTGCGCACGCTGGTGGAAGCCGTGGCCCTGGTGTTTCTAGTCATGTACCTGTTCATGCAGAACTTCCGTGCCACGCTGATCCCCACCATTGCCGTACCGGTGGTGCTGCTAGGCACCTTCGGCGTGCTGGCCGCCTTCGGCTACAGCATCAACACGCTAACCATGTTCGCCATGGTGCTGGCCATCGGCCTGCTGGTCGATGACGCCATCGTGGTGGTGGAAAACGTGGAGCGGGTGATGACCGAAGAAGGCCTGTCACCCAAAGAAGCCACGCGCAAATCCATGGGGCAAATTACTGGCGCGCTGGTGGGTATCGCCCTGGTGCTGGCAGCCGTGTTTGTGCCCATGGCGTTTTTCAGCGGCTCCACCGGTGTGATCTACCGCCAGTTCTCCATCACCATCGTGTCGGCCATGACACTCTCGGTGCTCACCGCGATGGTGCTCACCCCCGCGCTGTGTGCAACGTTGCTCAAGCCGGTAGAGAAAGGCCATGCGCTGACCACCACGGGATTCTTTGGCTGGTTCAACCGCAACTTCGACCGCAGCAACCGCCGCTACCAAGGCGTGGTGCGGCACATGATCAGCAAAGGCTGGCGCTACATGCTCGCCTATGCGGTAATCGTGGGCCTGGTGGTATTTGGCTTCCTCAAACTGCCGGTAGGTTTCTTGCCTGACGAAGACCAAGGCACCTTGTTCGGCCTGGTCCAGCTGCCACCCAGCGCCCCGCAATCGCGCACGCTGGAAGTGATGAAACAGGTGGAACACCACTTCCTGGAAGACCAAAAGGAGGCGGTCCAGGGCCTGTTCACCGTAGCGGGCTTCAGCTTCGCCGGCAGCGGGCAAAACTCGGGCCTGGTTTTCGTGCGGCTCAAGTCCTGGGACGAGCGCGCCAGTGAAGCACTGAGCGTCAACGGCGTCGCCGCCAAGGCGGGTGCATTTTTTGCCACCATCCGCGATGCCAAGGTTTTCGCCTTCGCACCGCCGGCGGTATCGGAGCTCGGCAACGCCACTGGCTTTGACCTGATGCTGCAAGACCGGGCCAACCTTGGCCACGCAGCCCTGATGCAAGCCCGCAACCAATTGCTGGGCATTCTGTCCCAGGACAAGCGACTGGTCGCGGTGCGCCCGAATGGCATGGAAGACACCCCCGAATTCCGGCTCGACATCGATCCACACAAGGTCGGCGCGCTGGGTCTGAGCATGAGCGACGTAAACAACACCTTTTCTGCGGCCTGGGGCAGCAGCTATGTGAATGACTTCATCGACAAGGGCCGCGTGAAGAAGGTGATGCTGCAAGCCGACGCACCCTACCGCATGCGCCCCGAAGACATCGACAAATGGCAGGTGCGCAACAGCGCCGGCACGATGGTGCCGTTCACCGCGTTTTCCACGGCCAGCTGGACCTCCGGGTCGCCGCGCCTGGAGCGCTACAACGGCGTTCCCTCGGTGGAAATCATGGGCATGGCCATGCCAGGCGCCGCTTCCAGCGGTGAGGCCCTGGCCATCGTCGAGCAAGCGGTGGCGCAGCTGCCACCCGGCATAGGCTATGAATGGACCGGGCTGTCGCGGCAGGAAAAAGCATCCAGCGGCCAGACCGGCATGCTGTACGCGCTGTCCATCCTGATCGTGTTCCTGTGTCTGGCCGCACTGTACGAGAGCTGGGCCATTCCGTTCTCGGTGTTGCTGGTGGTGCCGCTGGGCGTATTTGGCACGCTGCTGGGCGCCATCCTGACCTGGAAAATGAACGACGTGTACTTCCAGGTCGGTCTGCTGACCACCATCGGCTTGGCATCGAAGAACGCCATTCTGATCGTGGAGTTCGCCAAAGAACTGCACGAGCAAGGCAAGAGCCTGATGGAGTCGGCCTTGCAAGCCGCACACATGCGTTTGCGCCCCATCTTGATGACCTCGCTGGCCTTCATTCTGGGCGTGTTGCCCCTGGTGCTGGGTAGCGGAGCCGGTTCAGGCGCACAACATGCCCTGGGCACGGCTGTGATCGGCGGCATGCTGTCCGGCACCATCCTGGCCATCTTCTTTGTGCCGCTGTTCTTTGTTTTGGTGGTTGGGCTGTTCAAAGCCAAGCCGGCAACACCAGTGCCGCATGCCACTACCGTTACCGAAGGTGTTTGATATGTCCCGTTTTTTATTGACTCCACTGGCACTGGCCGCCCTGCTCTCGGGCTGCAGCCTGATGCCCACCTACCAGCAGCCCGCAGCCCCGGTACCGGCGGCCTTCGCGGGCGACACCGGCGGCAGCACCAGCAGCGCCGTGGCCGACCTGGGCTGGCGCGATGTGTTCACCGACCCGGCGCTGCGCCGCGTGATCGAGCTGAGCCTGGCCAATAACCGCGATCTGCGTGTCGCCGTGCTCAACATTGAAAAGGCCCGCGCGCAGTACGGTGTGCAGAACGCAGCCCTGTTCCCCACCGTGAATGCTAGCGGCAGCGGCTCGGGCAGCCGCACACCAGCCGATCTGTCCTCCACCGGTCAGGCCGCGGTGTCGCACCAGTACAGCGCCACGCTGGGCTTCAGCGCCTACGAACTGGACCTGTTCGGCCGCGTGCGTAGCTTGAATGCGCAGGCGCTGGAGCAGTTCCTGGCCACCGCCGATGCGCGGCGCAGCAGCCAGATCAGCCTGATTGCCGAAGTGGCCACCAGCTACCTGACGCTGGCAGCCGACCAAGACCGGCTGAAGCTGGCCCGCGACACCCTGGCCAGCCAGAACGACTCGTACCGCCTGAACCAGCGCAGCTACGAGCTGGGCGTGGCATCGGCCCTGACGCTGCGGCAGGCGCAAACCAGCGTGGACTCTGCCCGTGTGGACGTGGAGCGCTACACCGCCCAGGTGGCCCAGGACCGCAATGCCCTGGTGCTGCTGGTAGGCGCCGATGTGCCGGCCGAGTTGCTACCGCAAACCCTGCCCGATGGCAACAGTGCTGCATCCAGCCCGCTGGCCAGCATCGCGCCCGGCCTACCATCAGACCTGCTGCAGCGCCGGCCGGACATTCTGCAGGCCGAACGCACGCTGAAAGCTGCCAACGCCAATATCGGTGCGGCGCGCGCCGCCTTCTACCCCAGCATCAGTTTGACGGCGTCGGCGGGCAGCTCCAGTTCCAGCCTATCGGGCCTTTTCAAGGGTGGGTCGGGCAGCTGGAGCTTCGTGCCGCAGATCTCGCTGCCGATCTTTGATGCCGGCGCGAACCAGGCCAACCTGGACGTCGCCACCGTCAGCCGCGACATCAACGTAGCCCAGTATGAAAAGGCCATACAAACCGCCTTCCAGGAGGTGTCCGATGCGCTGGCCCAACGCAGCACGCTGGGCCGTCAGCTGGAAGCGCAGCAGTCGCTGGTGGACGCCACGGCGGACAGCCTGCAGCTGTCGGACGCCCGCTTCAAGCGCGGCGTGGACAGCTACCTGGGCGTGCTGGACGCGCAGCGTTCGCTCTACACCGCGCAGCAAAACCTGATCAGCACCCAGCTGTCACGGCTGACCAATCTGATCACCTTCTACAAGGTGCTGGGCGGCGGGTGGGTGGAAACCACGCAGAACACGGCCAACAGCAGCGCAACAGGACCCAAAACATGACACCCCACGTCCGCAATTCCGTAGGCCGCATGGGCCTGCGTGCCGTCACAGCCCTGTGCCTGCTGTCCAGCCTGTCCGCCTGCGTGCTGCCACCACCTCCACCGCCACCCGTGGTGCTGTTGCCACTACCGCGCTAGCGGGTTTCGGCAAACAACTCGCGGCCGATCAGCATGCGGCGGATCTCGCTGGTGCCGGCGCCAATCTCGTAAAGCTTGGCATCGCGCCACAAACGGCCCAGCGGGTAATCCAGCGTGTAGCCGTTGCCACCAAAGATCTGCACGCCCTCGCCGGCCATCCAGGTGGCTTTCTCGGCACACCACAGGATGACGGACGCACAGTCCTTGCGCACCTGGCGCACATGCTCCGGGCCCAGCGCGTCCAGGTTCTTGCCCACGGTATAGGCGAAGGCCCGGGCCGCCTGCAAGGTGGTGTACATATCGGCCATCTTGGCCTGGATGAGCTGAAACTCGCCGATGCTCTGGCCGAACTGCTTACGTTCGTGCACATAGGGCAGCACGTTGTCCAGCACCGCCTGCATGATGCCTATGGGCCCTGCGGCCAGCACGGCGCGCTCGTAGTCCAGGCCACTCATCAGCACCTTGCTGCCCTGGTTCAGGCCACCCAGGATGTGGCTGGCCGGCACCACCACGTTGTTGAATACCAGCTCGCCGGTATGGCTGCCGCGCATGCCCAGCTTGTTGAGCTTTTGCGCCACTGAAAAACCAGGCATGCTCTTCTCGACCAGGAAGGCGGTAACACCGCGCGGCCCCGGTGCGGTGCGCGCATAAACCACCAACACGTCGGCGTCCGGTCCGTTGGTGATCCACATCTTGTGGCCGTTCAGCAGATAGTGGTCGCCTTGGGCCTCGGCCTTGAGCTGCATGGACAGCACGTCACTACCCGCCCCGGTCTCGCTCATGGCCAGCGCGCCTACATGCTCGCCGCTGATCAGCTTGGGCAGGTATTTTTCGCGCTGCGCGTCCGTGCCGTTGCGCTTGATCTGGTTCACACACAGGTTGCTGTGCGCGCCATAGCTCAGGCCAACCGAGGCGCTGGCGCGGCTGACCTCCTCCATCGCCACCATGTGCGCCAGATAACCCATGTCGGCACCTCCATAGGCCTCCGGTGCGGTAATGCCCAGCACGCCCAGGTCGCCCATCTTGCGCCACAGGTCCATGGGGAACTGGTCGTGGGCGTCGATATCGGCGGCGCGCGGGGCGATCTGGTCCTGGGCGAAGCTGCGTACGGCATCGCGTAGCGCATCAATATCCGCGCCGAGTTGAAAGTCGAGTCCGGGAAGTTGCATGCGGGGTCTCCTGTGTTTATGTACGCCATGCTGGCTCGTGGCCATTTGACGTTGACGTCAACGTAAAGCATAAGCCGCTACGCAGCGCCGCACAACCCCGGGAAAGCTAGCGTGACTTGCCGCGCTTCTCGCTTTTAGCCAGCAAGGCCTGCGCATCCACCTCATGCGCCTTGACCTCTTGCAGATTGGCCTGCAGTTCGGCCAGCTGATCTTCCAGCTGCTGGCGGTGCGTAGCCAGCACAGCCAGAAACTTGCGCAGCTGCGGCGCTGTGTCGCGCGGGCTGTCGTACATGTCGATGATGTCCTTGGCCTCCGTCAGGCTCAGGCCCAGGCGCTTGGCACGCAGGGTCAGCTTGAGCCGAGCACGGTCACGGGTGCTGTAGACGCGGGTGCGGCCGCCCGGGCCGGTACGCTCAGGTTGCAACAGGCCCATGTCTTCATAGAAGCGCATGGCGCGGGTCGTCAGGTCGAATTCCTGGGCCAGATCGCTGATGGTGTAGGTAATGGTCGCCATGGTGTCGCAAATGAGGGGGCCGTCTAGAATGACGTTGACGTGAACGTCAATTATGGTCTGAAAACGCGCCCCATGAACCTCCTCGAACAGCAACTCCACTACCCTTTGAGCGACACCATGCCGGCCACCGGCGACAGCATTCCAGTCGCACCGGGCGTACGCTGGATACGCATGGCACTGCCCTTCGCTCTGGACCATATCAACCTCTGGCTGCTGCGCGACGAGATCGATGGGCAGGCTGGATGGTCGGTAGTGGACTGCTGCATCAGCCGCGATGAATCGCGCGCGCAGTGGGAAAGCATCTTTGCCAGCCAGCTCGAAGGCCTGCCCATCTTGCGCGTCATCGTGACGCATATGCACCCGGACCATATTGGCCTGGCCTACTGGCTGTGCGCGCGCTGGAACGCACCGCTGTGGATCAGCGCCACCGACTATTTCGTTGCCTGCCACCACACGCACACCACCAGTGGCAATGGCGGCGCGGCGGCTGCCAGCTTCTTCCAGAAGCACGGCCTGACCGACCCGGAATCCATGGCCAAGATCAGCGCCCGCAGCGGCTACTACAGCGCCATGGTGCCCGAGCTGCCGCCCAGCTTCGTGCGCATGCAGGACGGTCAGACGCTGCACATAGGCGGGCGCGACTGGCGCTGCATCAGTGGCTACGGCCACGCGCCCGAGCACATCGCGCTGTACTGCGCTGAGACCAAAGTTTTGATAGGCGGCGACATGATGCTGCCTCGCATCTCCACCAATGTCAGCGTGTTCGACATAGAGCCCGAGTCGAACCCGCTGCAGCAGTTCCTGGACTCGATAGACAAATTCGCCACGCTGCCACCCGACACCCTGACCCTGCCCTCGCATGGCCGCCCGTTCCAGGGCCTGCACACCCGCATCCAGCAGCTGCATGACCACCACCGCGAGCACCTCGCCCGCGTCATGGCTTTCGCGCGGGAACAACACAGCTGCTGCGCCGCCGACATCCTGCCGGTGCTGTTCAAACGCCAGCTGGACCTGCACCAGACCACCTTCGCCATGGGCGAGGCGATTGCGCATTTACACAAGCTGTGGGTAGACGGCTATCTGCAACGCCGGCGCGGCGCAGACGGCATCTACCGCTTCAGCCCCACACCTCTGGCCTATCCGCACGGCCTGGTGCCCGGCGAAAGCGAAGAGCTACCGATCAGCGCCTGACCGCACGCACAAACGCGTCGGGCTTAGTCCAGAAACACCGCGGAACTGGCTCCGCCAGGCCGCAGGTGTTGCCCCCTGCAAGGGGGTTGGCGGCCACTTGCGTTATCGACCCCTTGGGTCGATCCCGGGGCAGTGGGCAAGCCTGGGGGTGTTCAACCATCTTCCCACTTGGGAATCTGCACCTGCTTGAGTTGGGCGCGCAACGCCGGATAGTCCGGCATGACCGAGCCCACGGTGCCCCAGAAGCGCGGGCTGTGGTCCATGTACCGCAGGTGGCTTAATTCGTGCACCACCACATAGTCCACCACCGCGGGCGTGTGGTGCATCAGGCGCCAGTTCAGGCGGATGGAGCCGCTGCTGCTGGCACTTCCCCAGCGCGTCGCCGCGTTAGACAGTGCAAGGCGACTCCATTGCACACCCAACTGCGGCGCGTAATGCTGCAGGCGTTGGACAAAAAAACTACGCGCCTGGGCCAGCATCCACTTGTGGGCTGCCGCACGAATTTGCAGCGCGCTAGCCTGCAAGGGCAGACCCAGACAAAGCTGGTTACCCAGCAAGGCGCTACCACGCCGCTGCGGGTCCAGCACCAGCACCAGGGTCTGCCCCAGATAAGGCAATTCCGTACCATGGCGCCAGACGATGCGCGAGGCCTGTTGCTCGGCCTGCCGCTCGCGCGCCTGCTCCAGCTTTTGCACAATCCAGCCGGCCTTGTCGCGCACAGCGGCATCCACCTCGGCCAGCGGCACCCAGCGCGGCGCACGCACCGCCAGGCCCAGTGGCCCAACCACAAAAACGATGCTGCGCCGCTTGGCGCGCTGGAACTCGTAGGCCACCAGGGTGTTACCCAGCAGCGCCTCTCGCGTGGCACGCGGATGGCGAAACGATGGCGTCGCCAAGTCCCCATCCTCCATGGCGCCTGGCAATACATTTGCTATTAATTCAGGAGCTACTTGCGCAGGAGGTACATGCGCCAGAGGCACTTTTTTCTTGGACCGCAAGCGCGGGGCAGGCTCAGGCGCCGGCGCAGGGGCAAAGAGATCCAGGGTGAACTGCAGAAGGCTGCGCATAGCGATAAAGTTTACCGTGGACGCTGGTACCAACCATGCCGGCTCTTGACCACCCAGGCGCGAAGGACTAAAAACCATTGCCAGCCCTTGCCGCAAAGGTATACACCTTGCAGCCCCCCGCGCAAACCTGGCCCCGCCCGACCACACTGAAAGGCGCACCGTGAAGCTCAACGATCTCAAAATTGGCACCCGCCTCATGCTGGGCTTTGGCTCGGCCACCCTGATCGGCATCGCCATTGCACTGGTGGGCGCCATCCAAATGCGCCAAATGGCCAACAGCCTGGACGAAATTGCGAACAACCGCATGGTGAAAATCAACCAGTTCTCCGATATCAAGGACAACTTGAACACCGTGGCTCGCTCGGTACGCAACATCGTGATCAAACCCGATGCGACCGCCAGCAATGCGGAGTTGAAACGTATTACCGATGCACGCGCCCAAAACAACCAGCTGCTGACGGTACTGGACCGCACCGTCAAAAGCGCCGAGGCACGCAGCTACCTGAAGACGCTGAACGAAACACAAGCCCCCTACAACCAAGGCGTGGACCGTGTCATCGAGCTGGCCAAGCAAAACAAGGCCGATGAAGCCATTGCGCTGCTCACCGGCGACATCCGCGACAAACAAAACCAGCTCTTCAAAGCCGTGGACGACGTAACCGAGTACCAGAGCAAGGTGGGCAGCGACCTGGCCCATGCAGCAGGCGGCAGCGCCTCCTTCTATGCCATGGTGATGGTCGGCCTGGCGATTGCAGCCACAGGCATAGGTAGCCTGCTGACCTGGGCCATTACCCACAACCTGACCCGCACACTCGGGGCCGAACCGGCGCAAGTCAACGATGCGGTGCAACGCGTCGCAGATGGCGACCTGAGCCACACGATTGTGCTGCGTCACAACGACAGCTCCAGCACCATGGCCCTGGTCAAACGCATGCAGGACGCCTTGACCGGCACAGTAGGCCGCGTGCGCAGCAATGCGGAGGGTGTGGCAGCCGCCAGCGCCCAGATCGCCCAGGGCAATAGCGACCTGAGCGCCCGTACCGAGCAGCAGGCCAGCGCGCTGGAACAGACCGCAGCCTCGATGGAAGAGCTCAGCTCCACCGTGCAACAAAACGCCGACAACGCCCGCCAAGCCAACCAGTTGGCCCAAAGCGCCAGCACCGTGGCCGTCAAAGGAGGCGAGGTGGTGGCCCAGGTGGTGGAGACCATGAAGGGCATCAACGACTCGTCCCGCAAGATCAGCGACATCATCGGTGTGATCGACGGCATTGCCTTCCAGACCAATATCCTGGCGCTGAATGCCGCGGTGGAAGCCGCGCGCGCCGGCGAACAGGGCCGGGGCTTTGCCGTGGTGGCCAGCGAGGTGCGCAGCCTGGCCGGACGTTCAGCCCAGGCCGCGAAGGAAATCAAGGACCTGATAGGCGCCAGCGTGCAGCGGGTGGAGCAAGGCTCCAGCCTGGTGGACCAGGCCGGCGTCACCATGACAGAGGTAGTCAGCTCCATCCGCCGCGTGACGGACATCATGGGTGAAATCAGCTCGGCCAGCTCAGAGCAGAGCTCGGGGGTCTCGCAGGTGGGTGAAGCGGTCACGCAAATGGACCAGGCCACGCAGCAAAACGCCGCGCTGGTAGAGGAAATGGCCGCCGCCGCCAGCAGCCTACGTACCCAGGCCGACGAGCTGGTCGGTGCGGTAGAGGTCTTCAAGCTCCCCCCGCAAAGCAACGCCGCCGCCCCTCGCATCGTCCAGACCCCACGCCCACCCCAAGGCGGGGCACGCCCGGCCATTTCGCAAAGGCCCGCACCCACGCTGAAAACCGCCGCGCTGGCCCGACCCAAGGCCCCTCAGTCCGCCGGAGCAGAAGGCGACTGGGACAGTTTTTAGAGCTGTCAGCAGCAACAAAAAAGGCAGCCCAGGCTGCCTTTTTCATGTGCGCAGTAAGCGCTGAATCTTATTTCTTGACCGCCAGCAGATCGCGTACGCGGTCCGCGCGGCCCTTGGCGTCGGGGTACAGCAAAGCGGTCGCCTTGTCGCGCTGGCCCTTGACCGCGAGCTTGCGGAGCGCGTGCTCCAGGGCCTTAGGGTCGATATGGTTCTTCTTCAGAAAAGCCAGGCTGTAGTCGTCGGCATCCAGGTCGGCACTGGAAGTGAACGGGTTCTTCTCCACTTGCTCGCCAATCGCCTGCAAGTCGGCGTCGGACAGATTGTCCAAAGCGTTGCTGAAGGTGGTGACGCTCTTCGCACCGTCAAACGCCTGGTAGGCCGTGCGCAGGCGCAACATGGCCGCGCCGCTCTTCACAAAGCTGATTTCGCGGCCCAACATGGCCAGCAGCTCGGGATCGTTCAAAGTATCCATCAGCCCGTTGTAGACACGGATCGAGCCGTCGGGTGAGGGCGTGGCGTCCGGTACGGGGTTGCGGTAGGGCTTGAAGTTCAGGCTCAGACCGTCTTCGTTCTGTAGCTTGGCTGTCAAGCGGGCCAGGCGCAACACATAGCGGTCGCGCGGACCCAGCGGGTTGATGTTGTCCAGACGGGTTTGCATCTGCACCGCCAGGCTCTTGAGCTCGACATCAGACACCGAGACCACCTTGGGCGCGGCGGCTTCCACTGCCGCTTCTGCAGCCGCGGCCGCATTGGCTGCTGCCGCCGTTTCCGCGGCCTTGCTACTGGCGTCGCCAGATTTGGGAACGGTATTGCACGCCGCCAACAGCAGCGCCATGGCGATCACAGAAAGCTTTTTCATAAGTCGGTGTGGTTGGGAATAGAGAGGGGGCGAGGCGCAGGCCCTTGCCTGCACAGCAGACGGTGGAAGGAAGCCACCAGCGAGCGCAAATTCTAGACGCGACCACCCGCACGCCTTGCCAATATGCCCTCCAAATGGAGGATAGAAAACCGCCCCGTCGGGCTAAGAACGTGTTAACGAACTCTTTGGGGTCGTCAACAGGTTCTTAGCGGTAGGCGTCCGGGTCCAGGCGGCGCATCTCGGCTTCGATCCAGGCCTGCACCTCGGCCATCAGCTCGTCCGGGCGCCGGCCCACGCTCGGAATGGGCTTGCCTATGGAAATGTCCACAATGCCCGGGGTCTTGATAAAGGCCTTGCGCGGCCAGCATTTAGCGGCGGTTACGGCAATCGGTACCACCGGCACACCACACTGGATGGCCAGGCGGGTGCCACCGGTCTTGTATTCGCCGACCTGGCCGCGCGGAATACGCGTGCCTTCGGGGAACAGGATGATCCAGGTGCCCTGTCCCGCCAGGCGCTTGCCGGACGCCACCATCTTCTTGAAAGCCTGGCTGCCCTGGCTGCGGTCAATGTGGATCATGTCCATGCAGGCCATGGCCCAGCCAAAAAACGGTATCCACAGCAGCTCTTTCTTGAACACAAAGGCCAGCGGGCGCGGCATGATGGCCGGCATCACCAGGGTCTCCCAGGTGGACTGGTGCTTGACCAGCAGCACCACCGACGCCTTGGGATCGGTGGGCAGGTTCTCCATGCCGGTGATGCGATTCTGGATGCCCAGGATCGCCGTGCCGCTGTCCACCGAGAGCTTCAGCCAGCGTGCGCAGGCCCAGTAGATGCGGGTCGCACCGGCAAACGGCGCAATCAACAGCACCGCCAGGGCCCAAGGGACGACGGTCACCGCCAAAAACAGCATGTGCAGCACTGATCGGATGAAAGGCATGGGTATCTTTTAGGCAGTTGGCGCAGGTTTCATCTGCGCATACAGCTATATAAACTATAGCAAACGGAAATCAGGCCTTGGCGGGTTGCTCGCGGCCGATGACGAAGTTGGCGAAGGCCAGCAAGTCCTGGTGCACCCAAGTGCCCACCGGATATTCGGGCGGCAGGCTGGCCTGGCCACGGTAGCAGGCGGCCTTACCGGTCAATACCAGGTGCGGCTCACAGCCGGCCGCGATGCCGGCTTGCAGGTCGCGCAGACTGTCACCCACGGTCGGCAGGCCTTGCAGCTCAATACCATAGCGGTCACCAATCTGCTCGAACAGGCCGGGCGCGGGCTTGCGGCAGCTACAGCCCTCATCCGGCGCATGCGGACAGAAGAACACCGCGTCCACCTTGCCGCCCACGGCCGCCAGCAGCTTGTTCATCTTGGCATGCATGGCGTTCAGCGCAGCCATGTCGAACAGCCCCCGGCCCAGGCCGGACTGGTTGGTCGCCACCACCACATGCCAGCCCGCATGGTTGAGCTTGGCAATCGCCTCCAGCGCACCCGGCAGCGGCAGCCACTCTTCCGGCGACTTGACGAAATCGCTGCTGTCGGCATTGATGGTGCCGTCGCGGTCCAGGATGGCGAGTTTCATGGCGTGGGCTCCGGGCATGGGCTTCAGGTTTACGCGGCCAATTTGGACAGGTCCGCCACGCGGTTCATGGCGTCGTGCAGGCTTTGCAGCAGGCCCAGGCGGTTCAGGCGCACGTCGATCTCTTCGGCATTCACCATGACGCCGTCGAAGAACGCATCCACCGGCGCACGCAGTGCCGCCAGGGACTGCAAAGACGCGGTGTAATCGCCAGCCTCGAACTGCGCCAGGGCCGCAGGAGCCACCTGCTGCATGGCTTCGAAGAGCGCGACTTCGGCGGCTTCCTTGAGCAGCACGGGACTGACATGGGGGTCCACCACCGCAGCAGCCTTTTTCAGGATGTTGCCGATGCGTTTGTTGGCGGCTGCCAGGGCTGCGGCTTCTGGCAGCGCGGCAAAGGCGCGCACGGCAGCCAGGCGCTTAGGCACCTCGGCCAGGCGCTGCGGACGCAGGGCGAGGACGGCGTCCACTTCCTGGGCGCTGTAGCCCTGCTCGCGCAGGGAGCCACCCATGCGATCGTAGAAGAAGGTTAGCAAGTTACTGACTGTTGAACTGTCGTAAACGCGCGGAGAAAAACTGGCCGAATGTGCAACCAAACCACCATTGGCAGCAGCAATCTTTATTGCCAACTCTTTGGCCTGCTGGTTATCCCAAACCTCGCGCTGAATAGACATGTCATTCAAAACACTGAACGCAGTAGCCAATAGTGGTTCAAGCGGGATATTCAAACTCTGTTCAACCAACATACGGATCACGCCCAGGGCATGGCGGCGCAAGGCAAACGGATCTTTGTCGCCGGTAGGCAGGTTGCCGATGCCGAACATGCCCACCAGCGTTTCCAGCTTGTCGGCCAGGGCCACGGCAATACCCACGGGGTTGCGCGGCAGGCCGTCGCCAGCGAATCGGGGTTTGTAATGGTCTTCGATCGCGTCAGCCACGTCGGCGCTCAGGCCGTCGTTGAGTGCGTAGTAGCGGCCCATGGTGCCTTGCAGCTCGGGGAACTCGCCCACCATGTCAGTCACCAGGTCGGTCTTGGCCAGTTGCGCAGCCTGGTCGGCCTGGGCCGCCAGCGCGTTGCCGCCCAACTGCTGTGCAATTGCCTTGGCAATGGCGCGCACGCGCTCCACGCGCTCGCCCTGCGAACCCAGTTGGTTGTGGTAGACCACCTTGCCCAGGCCTTCGACGCGCGACAGCAGCGTCTTCTTGCGGTCCTGGTCGAAGAAGAACTTGGCATCGGCCAGACGCGGGCGGACCACGCGCTCGTTGCCGCCGATCACTTCACTGGCGTCGGCCGGGCTGATGTTGCTGACCACCAGGAACTTGTTGGTCAGCTTACCGGCCGCGTCGAGCAGCGGGAAGTACTTCTGGTTGGCCTTCATGGTCAGGATCAGGCATTCCTGCGGCACGCCGAGGAATTCTTCCTCGAAGCTGCAGACCAGCACATTGGGGCGCTCGACCAGGGCGGTGACTTCGTCCAACAATGCTTCATCTTCGATAGCACACACGCCACCACCGATCTGCGCTGCAGCCGCATTTAGCTGACGCACGATGTCAGCACGGCGATCCGCAAAGCTGGCGATGACGGCGCCGTCCTGGGCCAGTGTGGCGGCGTAGCTGTCGGCATCTTTCAACACCACGGGATCGACGGCAGCTTCAAAGCGGTGGCCGTGGGTGGTGTTGCCGGACTGCAGGCCCAGGGCCTCCACCGGTACCACGTCGGCACCGTGCAACGCCACCAGGCCGTGCGCAGGGCGCACAAAGCTGACGCTGCTCCAGCCGGGCAGCGCGCAGCCGCTGGACAGCTGGTAGGTCATGACCTTGGGGATGGGCAGCTTGGCAATGGCTTCCAGCAGGGCTTTTTGCAGGCCTTCCTGCAGGCGCGCGCCGGCCACGGTGCGTTCCAGGAACAAGGCCTCGGCCTTGCCATCCATGGCACGCTTCAGGCTGGCGACGGCGGATGCGTCGGCGCCCAGGGCTTGCAGCTTTTTGAGCAGCGCAGGCGTGGCTTGGCCATCGGCACCCAGGCCCACAGCCACCGGCATCAGCTTGGCGGACACGGCCTTGTCGGCAGCGAATGCGGCCACGGCGGTGATGTGCGCGGCCAGGCGGCGTGGCGAAGCGAACGCGGTGACTTGCGATTCGGCGCTGGCCAGGCCCTGGGCCTGCAGCTGCTCCAGCAGCACGCCGGCAAACGCGTCGCCCAGTTTCTTCAAGGCCTTGGGTGGCAGCTCTTCGACAAACAGCTCCACCAATAGATTCTTCACGGTCATATCAGGCGGCTTTCTTTTCAATCTGGGCCAGGACTTCAGCAGCCCACTCCTTGGGCGCCATCGGGAAGCCCAGGCGGGCACGGCTGTCCAGGTAGCTTTGCGCCACGCTGCGGGCCAGGTTGCGGATGCGGCCCATGTAAGCAGCGCGTTCGGTCACGCTGATGGCACCGCGTGCGTCCAGCAGGTTGAAGCTGTGTGCGGCTTTCAATACCTGTTCATAGGCGGGCAAGGCCAGTTGTTCGGCTACCAGATGCTTGGCCTGCTTTTCGTGCGCGGTGAAGGCGGTGAACAGGAAGTCGGTGTCGCTGTGCTCGAAGTTGTAAGTCGACTGCTCGACCTCGTTCTGCTTGTACACATCGCCATACGTCAGTTTCTCGCCATTCAGGCCTTCGGTCCAGACCAGGTTGTAGACATTGTCCACGCCTTGCAGGTACATGGCCAGGCGCTCCAGGCCGTAGGTGATCTCGCCGGTGGCGGGCTTGCAGTCTATGCCGCCGACCTGCTGGAAGTAGGTGAACTGGGTGACTTCCATGCCGTTGAGCCAGACTTCCCAGCCCAGGCCCCAGGCGCCCAGCGTGGGGTTTTCCCAATCGTCTTCGACGAAACGGATGTCGTTTTTCTTCAAATCAAAGCCGAGCGCTTCCAGAGAACCCAGGTAGAGCTCCAGGATATTTGCCGGTGCGGGCTTGAGCACCACCTGGTATTGGTAGTAATGTTGCAAACGATTCGGGTTTTCCCCATAGCGGCCGTCCTTGGGGCGGCGGCTGGGCTGCACATAGGCGGCCTTCCAGGGCTCGGGGCCGATGGCGCGCAAAAAGGTAGCGGTGTGCGAGGTGCCCGCGCCCACTTCCATGTCATACGGTTGCAGGAGGGCGCAGCCTTTGTCAGCCCAATAGGACTGCAGGGTCAGAATGATTTGCTGGAATGTCTTCATGGAGGTCTGCAAAAGAAGAGGCCGCCGGAGGCGGACTAATCTTTGATTTTACGGGGCCGCGAACCTTGGCCCGCAAACCGACTCTGCCAAGTCGGAGGGCCGAGCGCCCACACATCACTTACATTTACATACAAGTTGCAGAACAGGAGGACGAATGGAGCAGACAGGTAGCAATTTTGCGTGGTTTATGGCGTACCTGGTCGGCGGCGTCGTGGTGCTGCTGGCCGTCGTGGCGTGGGCGCTGGTCCTGCAGCACCGCAAACACCAGCGCGAACGGCGGGCCACCGCACGGGCCTCCAAGGCACGCGCCAAAGCCTGGCGCGAAGGCCGCCCCTCCCCCTCCAAGCAAGTGCCACTTGAACCAAAAAAATAGCCGCTAGCGCATGTTTTATATGCGGTAGCAGCTATCATTTTCAGAGCAAGCGTTTAAAGACGTCCCTCCCCATTCCAGAGATACCGCGGATCTGGCTCTGCCAGTCCGCTGGTATCGCCCCCTGCAAGGGGGTTGGCGAAAACGCGAAGCGTGTAGCCTGGGGGTGTTCAATACTCCCAGAATATGCGCTGCAGTTCCTTGGTGTCCGAGGTCTTGGTCAGGGCTACCATAGCCAGGATGCGGGCTTTTTGCGGGCGCAGGTCGTTGGCGACCACCCAGTCGTACTTGTCGTCAGGCTGTTCGGCATTGCGGATGACGAAACCGTCCGGCACGCGCGAGCTGCGGATCACGATGGCGCCATCGGCACGCACTTTTTGCAGGTAGGGCACGATGCGGTCGGCCACCGAACCATTGCCCGGACCACCGTGGACCAGCGCCTTGATGCCGCTCTTGCCCAGGGCTTCGATGGCGGTGGGCGCCACACCTTCATAGCCCATGGCGATTTCCACCTGGGGCAGCGAAGTGATGGTGTCAATGTCGAACTCGGAGTTCATGGTGTGGCGCTTGACCGGGGCACGGAACCAGTAGTTCTTGCCTTCCACGATCATGCCCAGCGGGCCCCATTGGCTGGAGAAGGCGTTGGTCTTGACGTTGACGTTCTTGCTCACGTCACGGCCGCTGTCGATGGTGTCGTTCATGGTCAGCAGCACGCCCTTGCCCATGGCGTCCTTGCTGCCGGCCACGGCTACCGCGTCATACAGGTTCAGCGCGCCGTCGGCCGACAGGGCCGTACCGGGGCGCATGGAGGCGACCATCACGATGGGCTTGTTGGTGTGCTCCACCAGGGTCAGGAAGTAGGCGGTTTCTTCCACGGTATCGGTGCCGTGGGTGATGACGATGCCGTCCACGTCAGCCTGCTTGGCCAGGGCCGAAACACGCTTGGCCAGAGTCAACAGGTTGTCGTTGGTCAGGCTTTCAGACGCCACCTGGAACACCTGCTCGCCACGCACATTGGCCACATTGGCCAACTCGGGCAGGCCGGCGATCAGCTTTTCGACCCCGACCTTGGCAGCGGCATAGGTAGCGCTGTTCAATGCCGATGCACCCGCGCCCGCAATCGTGCCGCCGGTAGCCAGAATCACCACGTTGGGCTTGGCTGTCTGGGCGTGGGCCAAAGTAGCCAGCGCGGACAAGGCGGCGATGGCGGTACCTGCAATGAATTTTTCGATCCGGAAATGGGCTCGCATACAAATGGCTCCTGGTAATTTTGCTTGTGGAAACACGCCTCAAATCAGAGGTGCCCGATGGTATCGGTGCTCCCACAAAACACTACGCAAGAGCCATGCCTTGTAGGCATAACCCGTCACACACACGTCATACGCCGGGTTTTTCCCTAGGTGCGCGCCGGCCCCATTTCCAAGCCGCAAACCAGGTCAACACGCCCAGCAGCCACAGCGGCCACAGCCCGCAGCGCGAGACCCACCAGGCATAGGGCGTGATGCGCCAGCCGCTGGTAGCGTTCAGCCCCCGGCCCTGCACGTCGCCCACCAGCACGTCGCGGGTCAAGCGCGGCAGCGCCTGCAGCACATGGCCCTGGTGGTCGATGATGGCAGTGGCGCCGGTATTGGTGGCGCGCAGCATGGGCCGCTCGAATTCGAGCGTGCGCATGCGTGAGATGCTCAAGTGCTGGTCCATGGCCAGCGAATCGCCAAACCAGCCGATATTACTGACGTTGACAAAGATGGTCGGCGCCTGCGCCGGGTCGATAAAACGCGCGCCCAGCTCTTCGCCAAACAAATCCTCGTAGCAGATGTTCGGCGCCAAGCGCTGGCCGGCCACCGGCCAGGATGCCGGGCCCACCGCCCCCCGGTTGAAGTCACCCAGCGGGATGTCCATCATTTGCGTGAACCACTTGAACAGCGGCGGGATGAACTCACCAAAAGGTACCAGGTGGTGCTTGGCATAGGTGTACATCTGCGGCTGACCGGGCTGCAAGCCGACCACAGCATTCAAGTAGCCATCGCGCGCATTACCCAAGGGCACGCCGACCAGGGCGGTCTGCTCGCCCGTGGCAAAGCGCTGCAGCAGAGACTGCCAGTAGCCCGCTGGCAGTTCCTGCGGCAGCATGGGCACGGCGGTTTCCGGCGCCACCACCAAGGGGGTCTGCGCCTGGCCCAGCTGCTGCGCATACCACTGCAGCGCGATGGGAATGCCGGTGCCGGCTTGGAACTTCTCGTCCTGCGGGATATTGCCCTGCAGCAGGCTCACCGACAACGTGGCCTGCGGGTCGCTCGGCGGCAAGCTTAAAGAACCGGCACCCAGAGCCAGCAGCAGCACGCCCCCCAGACCCCACCAATGTCGCGCCACCAGCCAGGCCGCCACCAACGCCGCCACCCAGCCCACGCCGTACACGCCCACATAACGGGCGAACACAGCCAGGCCATCCAGCTGCGCGTAGCCGCCGGCACCCCAAGGGAAGCCGGTCAACCATTGCCCACGCGCCAGCTCGGCCAGCAGCCAGAATGATGCAAAAACGATAGCACTCAGCGCAGAATTTACAGGCGCAAGCGCCCTAAAACCCGCAGAAACCAAGCCATACAGCAAGGCCAGGGCGGCCGCCAGTCCACCGACCGCCAACACGGCCAGCACCGCTGGCAGGCCGCCGTAAGTGTGCATGGAAATAAACAGCCACCAGAAGGTGCCCGACAGCCAGGCCCAGGCGAACAGCCAGCCGCGCAGCCCGGCCTGCCGGGGCGTGGCACTGCCTTGCAGCAGCCAGACCAATACAGACAGAGAAAGGATTTGCAGCCACCACAGTGGCTGGCCGTTCCAGGGCGTGGCTATGGACACCGCCTGTGCCAATCCCGCCAGCACGCAAAGCACCAGCGCCACACTGGCGCCGGGTCGCAACAACAGGCGGCGCATCAGCCGGTGTTGTCGCCGTCGGCCACCGGGGAGACCTTGAACCAGCGCACCGCACCGCCTTTGGCGTGCAGCACCAGAAAGTTCAGGCCCGCCATGGCGTGGTGTTCGCCGCGCTTGGGCACATGGCCCATTTCATGGGCGATCAGGCCGCCGATGGTGTCGAACGCGTCATTCGGGTCGCTACCGGCCAACTTCACGCCAAAGGCTTCGTTGACGCGGTCGATGGAGGTGTCACCGCTGACGCGGTAAGTACGGTCGGCCAGACCGAAGATGTCGCCTTCGTCCTCGGCGATATCGAACTCGTCCTCGATTTCGCCGACGATCTGCTCCAGCACGTCTTCAATGGTGATCAGGCCCGCGATGCGGCCAAACTCATCGACCACGATGGCCAGGTGATTGCGGTTGCCGCGAAAGTCACGCAGCAGGTCGTTCAAGCCCTTGGTTTCCGGCACAAACACCGCTGGACGCAACAGGGCGCGGATGTTCAGCTCGGGCGCCCGCTGCAGCTTGAGCAGGTCCTTGGCCATCAGGATGCCGATGATGTTTTCTTTTTCGCCCTCGTACACCGGAAAACGGGAGTGGGCGGTCTCGATGACCACGTGCAGCAGTTCGTCGAACGGAGCTGCGATGTTCAGCAAGTCCATGCGCGTGGCGGCCACCATGACGTCGCCAGCGCTCATGTCGGCCATGCGGATCACGCCCTCCAGCATGGCGTGGGACTCGGCACCAATGATGTGGTTTTCTTCGGCGTCGGAGAGAGTTTCTAGCAATTCGTCGCGCGAATCGGGGCCGGGATGGATGAATTCGGCCAACTTTTGCAAGAAGCCGCGCTTGTCTTCGCGTTCGGGAGCGGAGAAGGACGAGCGCGCGGGATACGGGTCTGACACAGCCTTGGGCGCAGGACGTGCGGTTGTTAAGAAGCCGCTAGGATAGCGGATTGCTGTGAACAAAGGGTAAAACCGGGCAAATACCTCGCATCAGCGAGTTTTTTTGCCCTTCACGCCCCCTTGACGCATTGTCTGCAGACTTTCCAGAAAATCCCAGAAATGCTTGGCCTGGATCTTCAAGCGGTAATCGGTCTGGGCGAACTGCTCTTCCACGATTTCAGCGATGCGGCTGTCCAGCGTAGCCGGCGGCAAGCGCAGAAAGGCCTCGGTTTCCGTGCCGTCGCGCTCCACCACGGCGCCCGCATTGCGGGCAATCTTCAGCATGGCGGTGTTCTGGCTCAGCGCGTGGATGAACAACAACTCCACACCCTGGTTGCGCGCATGGATGGTGGCGCGCTCGAACAGGCGCGCACCGTAGCCACGGCCACGGGCCTTGCTACGCACCGACACGCCAAACTCCGCACAGGCCTTGAACTCGGGGTTCACCGTGTAGGCCAGGTGGGCCATGGCGATCAACTCCAGGCGGCGGTTGTAGATACCGAAGATGTCGTCGCGCTCGAAGTTCAGGCCGTCCACATAGGCCTGGATGTTGTGGTCCTGCGCCGGATAGCCAAAGCGCAGAAACCGATCCTGCGCATCCAGCGCCAGCAAGTGGGCGGCAATGCGTGCACGGTGGCCCTCGCCCAGGGAGCGTATGGGCACCAGCACCGAGCTGCTGCCATCGGCAGGCTTTGTCCGCCCAAAATCGGACAGCAGAGACTCCCGCCCGGCTGGGGTCGTCTTCAAAGCATGCGTAGGTTCAACCATGGCTGGAATATAAGGGTTTGTACCTAAAACCCCAAGGCCTCCTGTCCGCCTCCGCGCATCCCAAGGGCAATTCCCCCGGAATATGCCGAATAGTTCCGCCGGCCAGACTTTGAAAACACGCTCTCAAACCGGCAGCGCGGTGGTCACTTTCACATGGTCCAGCACAAAGCTGGTCTTGCAGTCTTCCACGCTGGGATGCTTGAGCAGGGTGTCCATGATGAAACGCGAGTACGCCTGCATATCGGCCACCACCACGCGCAGCAGGTAGTCCATCTCGCCGGTGAGGGACGCGCATTCCACCACCTCGGGCCAGGTCTGCACGCTGGCGCGAAACACGTCCATGGGGTTGCGCTTGTGGATCTCGGTGTGCTTTTCCAGCCGCACGTTCAGATAGGCGGTCAAGCCCAGGCCCACGGCTTCGGGCTTGACCAGCGCCACGTAGCGGTCGATCACGCCCGAGTCCTCCAGCCGCTTGACCCGGCGCAGCACGGCGCTGGGCGACAGGCTCACGGCCTCGGCCAGTTGCTCGTAAGTGGCCCGACCATCGGCTTGCAGGCTGCGCAAAATGAGGCGATCTATCTTGTCCAATGCTTCCATATGGATTATTTTGCAGCTTAGCTGCGCCAATGTCGCAAATGTTTCTGCATTCGCATAAAAATTGTGTTCACGCGGGACTACAGTGAATCGCAGTTCTCGCCCTTCCCCCACTCCACCACAGGAACACCATGAAGCTTTCGTTACGCCGCACCGCCACTCTGTTCGCACTGACCCTGGGCAGTGCCCTGGGCGCACAGGCGCAGACCGCCTCCACGCTGGACACCGTGATGCAAACCGGCGTATTGCGCGCCTGCACGCCGGGCGACTACAAGCCGTTCAGCTTTCTGCGGGCCGATGGCGTGTTCGAGGGTATAGACGCCGACCTGGTCCAGTCGCTGGCCAAGGCCCTGGGTGCCAAGGTCGAGTTCGTCAAAACCAGCTGGGCCAATCTGTTGCCCGACCTGGTGGGTGGCAAATGCGATATCGGCGTAGGCGGCATCTCGGTCACCACCGACCGGCAGAAAAAAGCCTTCTTCAGCACCGCCTACATGGTGAACGGCAAGACCCCCATCGTGCGCTGCGCCGACGTGGCCAAGTTCCAAACCCTGGCCGACATCGACAAGCCCGGTGTGCGTGCCGTGGCCAACCCCGGCGGCAGCAACGAGAAGTTTGCCAAGGCCAATTACAAGCAGGCCACGCTGACCATCCATTCTGAGAACCTGACGATTTTTGACGAAGTGCTGCAAGGCCGCGCCGACGTATTCGTGACCGAAGCCGCCGAAGCCCTGGTACAGCAAAAGCTCAAACCCGGCCTGTGTGCCGTCAACCCCGACAAGCCGCTGCAGTACGGCGAAATGGCCTATCTGCTGCCGCGTGGCGACGTGGCCATGAAGGCCTTTGTGGACCAGTGGCTGCACCTGGCGCAGGCCACTGGCGAATACAAGGCAACGACAGACAAATGGCTGCACTGAACACCCCACCCGCGCCCGTCATCTACGGCGAAGGCAGCCGTCCGCCGCGTGGCGATTACGTGCGCGACGGCCTGGTGCTGGCCGACTACACCTGTCCGCAGAACTACGCGGCCTATACCGCGCAGGACCACGACACCTACCGACAGCTGTTCGAGCGCCAGTCGGCCCTGGTGCCCGGCCTGGCCTGCGATGAATTCATTGCCGCCCTGCCCTTGCTGGGCGTGAAAGACCGGATTCCACGCTTCGAGGAAATCAACGAGCGGCTGCGCCCTGCCACCGGCTGGGAGGTGGTGGCTGTGCCCGGGCTGATCCCCGAGGTGCCGTTCTTCACCCTGCTGGCCAACCGCAAGTTCCCGGTGACGGACTGGATACGCACACCCGAGGAGATGGACTACATCGTCGAGCCGGATGTGTTCCACGACATGTTTGGCCACGTGCCCCTGCTGTTCAACCCGGTGTTTGCCGAGCACATGCAGGCCTATGGCGCGGGCGGGCTGAAGGCCCATGGTCTGGGCGCTTGCGAGCAGCTGTCGCGCCTGTACTGGTACACCATCGAGTTCGGCCTGGTGCGCCAGACGGATGGCTTGCGGGCCTACGGCGCCGGCATCCTGAGCTCGTCCGGCGAGCTGCGGCACAGCGTGCGCAGCCCCGAGCCGCAGCGCCTGCTGCTGGACGTGCTGCGCTGCATGCGCACCCGCTACAAGATCGACAGCTACCAGCAGACCTACTTCGTCATCGACAACTTCCAGCAGCTGTTTGACCTGACGGCGCCCGATTTCACGCCGCTGTACGCCCAGCTGAAGAAGCTGGACGAGCTCACGGCCGATGCGCAGGCCCCTGGCGACCGCCTGGTCACGCTGGGCTAGCACTATGCTTTTGATAGCTGCCTGCGCAGGTATCTTCTGCGCCAGCGGCCCAAAACATTCAAGAGTGCAATAGCTCCAAAAAGCGCGCCGCTGCCGCACTCACCGGCCGGTCGCTGCGCACGATGCTGCCGTAGGCGGCTAGCTTGTGGGCAATGGTGTAGGGCAATATCTTCAACAGGCCGTGGGTCTGGTAGCGGCTGGCGCTGGACTCGGGAATCACCGCAATCATCTGGGTCTTGAAAATCAGATTGGTGGTGGTCAGGATGGACGATGTCTCGATCAGCCCCCGGTGGAAGCTGGTGTGGTGGTCGCGGAACTCCTGCTCCAGCACCTCGCGCATGGGGCTGCCGTGCGGCTGCAAGATCCACGGGTATTGCAGCATGTCGTCAAACGACACGCTGCTGCGCTCGGCCAAGGGATGGTCGGTCGCCACCACCACCGAAAGCGGCTCCTCGCCCAGGGGGCGGAACACATGGTTCTGCGTGGCCGGGCCCAGCATGCGGCCAATCACCACGTCCAGCGCGCCTTCACGCAGCTGCTCCACCAGGCGGTCGCTGGTCTCCACGGCAATCTCTATCGACAGCAGCGGGTACTCCTCGCGCAGACGGATCAGCGTGTCGGTCAGCAGGCCGGGCGACGCCGCCATGATGCAGCCGATGAACAGTTTGCCCGCGCCGCCCAGGCGCAGCTCCTGCAGCTCGCGGTTTAGGGCCTCCATGGTGCCGCGCATGCCGCGGAAAGTGTCCATCACCGCCAGGCCAGCCGCGTTCAGGGTCAGGCCACGGCCCACGCGGTCGAACAGGCGCTGGCCCAGGGCATCTTCCAGCTCGTGCAGCATCTTGGTGGCCGCCGGTTGGGTCATGCCCATCTGCTGCGATGCGGCGTGCAGGGTGCGATGCTCGCCAATCGTCAGCAGCAAGGCGATCTGGCGCATGCGCAAGCGGTTCAGCAACTGGCTGGTGGTGTCGGTCGTGGCTGTCAATTGATAACCCCAAGGAATTGATTCATCAAATACTTTCAATATACGGGAATCAATCGACTTTCTAAGATGCAGCCATAAGAAAGTATTCGGAGACAAATTCAGGTGCAGCCCGCCATGCGGGCTTAGCTTGGTTGTCTCCGCTCGGAAACACCACCAAGAAAGCACCTTCGCCATGGAACAGAAACCCGTCGTCGCCCTGACCCTGGGCGACCCCGCCGGCATCGGCCCTGAGTTGATCGCCCGACTACTGGGCCAGACCGACGCCCTCAGCCACGCCAACGTCGTGTTGGTCGGAGACGCCTGGCTCTGGGCCGATGGGCAGAAGACCGCCGGCCTGCAGGTCGCCACCCAGCCGGTGAACAGCTTCGCCGAGGTCCGCAACCGGGCTGACACCACGCAAGCCGCCTGGCTGGCGATGGACACCGTCGCCGCCGCGCAAGTGCAGCGCAGCCAGGCCCAGGCAGCCGGCGGCGCATCGGTGCTGACCGTGCTGAATGCCTGCATGGATGCCGCCAAGCGCCGCGAGGTGGACGCCATCTGCTTCGGCCCGCTGAACAAGTTCGCCATGAAGCAAGGCGGACTGAAGCATGAAGATGAACTCCACCATTTCGCCGAATACCTGGGCGTGAGCAGCTACTTTTGCGAGTTCAACACGCTGGGCGATTTGTGGACCTCGCGCGTGTCTTCGCACATCCCGTTGAAAGACGCCGCCAGCTACCTCAACAAGGACCGCATCAAGGATGCCACGCGGCTGATCTACCGCTCGCTGCAGGCCGCAGGCTTTACCCAACCCAAGGTGGCCGTGGCCGCATTCAACCCGCACGGCGGCGACGGCGGCACCTGCGGACGTGAAGAGATCGACACCATCCAGCCCGCAGTGCGTGAACTGGCCGAAGAAGGTATTGCGGTGGGGGGCCCGTTCCCGGCCGACACCATCTTCCTCAAAGCCCGCGATGGTGAGTACCAAGCCATCGTCACCATGTACCACGACCAAGGCCAGATCGCCATCAAGCTGATGGGCTTCAGCAAGGGCGTGACCGTGCAGGGCGGCCTGCCCGTGCCCATCACCACGCCGGCCCACGGCACGGCCTATGACATCGCCGGCCAGGGCAAAGCCGACGTCAACGCCACCTACAACGCCTTCCGCATTGCCGCCCGCATGGGCCTGGCCACGCACAACCACTGAAACAGGAGACTCTGCATGAAAATCAAATCCGTCCGCGCCCGTGTTTTTGAATGGAAGGGCAAGACCGTTCCACCCCAAGGCAATTTCTGCTCCAACGCCATGGACCTGGTGTATTCCAAGACCGAGACCATGAGCACCTTCCGCTTCCACTCCTGGACGGTGGTGGAAATTGAAACCGATGACGGCATCCTCGGCCTGGGCAATGTGGCGCTGGCGCCGAAGATTGCCAAAGCCATCATCGACGAATACCTCACGCCGCTGGTGCTGGGCCAGGACCCCTGGGATTACGAATACCTGTGGCAGCGCATGTACCGCGCCACCCACGCCTGGGGTCGCAAGGGCGTGACGATGGCAGCGATATCGGCGATTGACCTGGCGATCTGGGACATCCTCGGCAAGTCGGTGAACAAGCCGGTGTTCAAGCTGCTGGGCGGCCGCACCAAGGAAAAAATCCCTTGCTACTACAGCAAGCTGTACCGCACCGACCTGGATGAAATGCAGAAGGAAGCGCAGAAGTTCAAGGACCAGGGTTTCACCGCCTTCAAGATGCGTTTTGGCTACGGCCCCGCGCATCTGCAAAAGGGCGTTGCCGAGAATTTGAAGTCGGTCGAAGCCGTGCGCGAAGTCATTGGCTACGACAACGACCTGATGCTTGAGTGCTACATGGGCTGGAACCTGGAATACGCCAAGCGCATGCTGCCCAAGCTGGCCAAGTTCGAGCCGCGCTGGCTGGAAGAGCCAGTGATCGCCGACGACATCGATGGCTATGCTGAACTGAACGCCATGAACATCGTGCCCATCAGCGGTGGCGAGCATGAATTCAGCCTCTACGGCTTCAAGCAGCTGCTGGAACGCAAGGCCGTGAGCGTGGTGCAGTACGACACCAACCGCGTCGGCGGCATCACCGCCGCGCACAAGATCAACGCGCTGTGCGAGGCCTACAGCGTGCCGGTGATTCCGCACGCCGGCCAGATGCACAACTACCACCTGACCATGAGCACCATCGCCAGCCCGATGAGCGAGTACTTCCCCATGTTCGACGTGGAAGTGGGCAACGAACTGTTCTACTACATCTTCAAGGGCGAACCGGTAGCCGAGAACGGCTTTGTGCAGCTGCGCGACGACCTGCCCGGCCTGGGTCTGAGCCTGAACACCGAGTTCCTCGACCAGTTCAATATCGTCGAATAAACCCATGCGCCGTGCTTTTCTCTCTCTGCTGCTGTGTGCCTCGGGTCTGGCCCAGGCCTTCGACGTGGCCCCCTACAAGGTGGGTGACGCCTTGCCTACCGCCGAGGCCCAGGCTCTGCTGGCACGCTATGCCGCACGGCCACAGCAACCCTGGCGCGAACCCAGTGAGGCGCGCATTCCAGCGGGCCCCGAAGGCGATCAGATCCGCGACGGCATCGATATCCTGCGCAACACCTCAATGCGAGTGGGCAAGCTGGCCCCCGATGCCAGCAAACGCATGAACTGGAACAGCCTGAACTGCGTCAACTGCCACCAAGCCGGCCCCTCCGGCCTGCCCGGCAGCAAGAAGTTCACCCTACCCCTGGTCAACGCGGTCAATGACTACCCCAAGTTCGACATCAAGTCTGGCAAGGTGATTTCGCTGGAGCAGCGTGCACTCGGCATGTTTGGCGCGGGCGCCGTGCCCATCCAGGTGGATACGCCGGAGTTCCAGTCCATCATGGCCTACCTGCGTTGGCTGGCACAAGATACGCAAACCGGTGCGGCCATGGACGGCGCGGGTCTGCTGCCAATGAAAGCCATCGCCCGTGCCGCCGATCCGGTGCGGGGCCAGAAACTGTTTGTCGCCAAATGCCAGGCCTGCCATAGCGTGGACGCCACCGGCCAGCGCAAGCCGGACTTCGCCAACGGTGCGGGCTACCTGTTCCCACCGCTGGCGGGCAGCGACACCTACGACAACGCCGGCCATATGTTTGCCGTGCCGCTGCTGGCGCGCTACATCCGCGCGTCCATGCCGTTTGGCGCCAGCGCCGACAAACCACAGCTCACCCCTGCCGAGGCACTGGACATTGCCGCCTTTGTGAACGACGACGCTACGCCGCGCGGGCAGAACCCGAACCGGGTCAAGCTCTATCCTGATGCGGCGCTACGCCCCCAAGGCTTTGCGATTCCCGAGAACTTTGCCGGCCAGCCGCCGCAGGCCTACCAGCGCGCCAAGTTCGGCCCCTTCCGCAATATCAACGAACACTATTGAACATGCGTTCCCTTTCTTTCATTCCCGGGCCTGGCTCGGCTCCACAGACTCCACGGGCTGGGATATGAGCACCATTTTTGATCCTCGATTGAAAGCGGTTCTGCAGGATGCCCAACTGGAGCGCCTGTGCACCGGCGCCACCTGGAGCGAAGGCCCGGTGTGGCTACATGAAGACAACTGTGTGCTGTGGAGCGACATCCCCAACAACCGCATGCTGCGCTGGTCTGCCGCCGATGGCATGACCGTGTGGCGTGAGGCCGTAGAGTTCACCAACGGCCACACCCGTGACCTGAACGGCGACCTGCTGCACTGCTCGCACGGCCAGCGCGCGATTGTGCGTACACCCATGCGCAACGGCCGGATCGACGCCACCACCGCCGACGCAGTGGTGGTCGACCGCTACCTGGGCAAGCGGTTGAATTCACCGAACGACATCGTGGTCAAAAGCGATGGCAGCATCTGGTTCAGCGACCCGCCCTACGGCATTCTCAGCGACCGCGAAGGCCACAAGGCGGTGCCGGAGCAGGCAGCCAACCACGTGTTCTGCTTCAACCCGGCCACCGGTGTGCTGACTGCCGCCAGCACCTGGGTGCAGGAGCCGAACGGCCTGGCGTTCTCGCCCGATGAGTCGCTGCTGTACGTGAGCGACACCTCGGCGGCACTGGCGCCCTCGGGCCAAGGCCACCACCACATCGCCGTGTTCGACGTGGCGGCCGACAACAGCTTGCACAACCCACGTGTCTTCGCCGAAGTCAGCCCCGGTCTGTCGGACGGCTTTCGCCTCGACACCCAGGGATGGGTCTACACCAGCAGCGAAGACAGCGTGCAGGTCTACCACCCGGACGGCACGCTGCTGGGCAAGATCGCGGTGCCGGAAAAGATCGGCAACCTCTGCTTTGGTGGGCCGCAAGGCAACCAGCTCTTCATCGCGGCCAGCACCTCGCTGTACCGCATCACCCTCCACACCCGAGGAAACTGAAAAACCATGTCCAAAGAAATCCTGCTGCTGGTGGAAAAGTGCAGCCACTGCTTCAGCTACTACGATATTGATAGCGGCACACGCTTGCACAGCGTGCAGCTACCCGAGTTTCCGCATGAATTTGTGGTGGACGCGGCGCAGCGCTACGCCTACATCGGCCACTACGGCGTGGAGACATCGGGCCACCTGGGCCAAGGCGGCACCAGCATCTTCCAGATCGACATCGCCGAAAAACGCCTGGCGCGCACCATCGACATCGCGCCGTTCAACCGCCTGCACGGCATGCAGATCGACGACCAGGACCGTCTCTACGCGCTGAGCGAGGACCGCGCCCAGCTGGTGGTGCTGGACCACCCGGCCACCGACACCGCGCCACGCCGCGCTGTGCCTACCGGCGGCATCAAGTCCCACCTGTTCGCGCTGACGCGTGACGGCCAGACCGCCTATGCCATGAACCTGCTGTCGCACACCGTGACCAAGATCAAACCCTATGACGCGACCTTTGCCCCGCAGGCCTGCGCGCCCGGCGATAAGCCCGAGGGCTATGCACTCAGCGAGGACGAGAAAACGCTGTTTGTGACCTGCCGCTGGAGCAATACCCTGGCGGCCATCGACACCGCGACCATGCAGGTACTGCGCAGCGCACCGAGCCGCGACGATGCGACCCGTTTGTACCTGTACCGCGATGGTCGCATCGTGGTGACCAACTACGGCGAGCGCTCGCTCAGCGTGGTCGATCCGGTGACGCTGAAGGAGCTGGCCCACATCCCCATGGAAGCCCGCGCCATCGCGCTCAGCTACCACCCCACCAAGCCCCTGGCCTTTGTAAGCCAGGACAACGACAAGCTCGGCTACTTCAACATGGAGACGCTGAAGTTCGACCGCTTCATCGCCACCCAGCGCGAGCCCGACGTGTCGCGGGTGGTGATGCTATGAGCGCCGCGCCGGGCCGCCCCCAAGCAAGCTCGCACCGCAGTGCGCAGCACGAAGGTATTCCTGTCACCGCGCCGGTTGTCAGCATCCAGAACCTGGGCAAGCGCTTCGGCGGCACCCAGGCGGTGGATGGCGTGTCCGTCGACCTGTTCCAGGGCGAAATCCTGGCGCTGCTGGGCGAGAACGGAGCCGGCAAGTCCACGCTGATCAAGATCCTGGCCGGCGTCTATGCGCAAGACGTGGGCAGCATCACGCTGCAGGGCGAAGCGGAGTCCACCTGGCGTGCCCGCCCCAAGGACCAGCAGGGCATCGCCTTCATCCACCAGGACCTGGGCCTGGTGGAGTGGATGACGGTGGCCGAGAACGTAGCCCTGGGCATGGGCTTCCCCAAGCGCCGCGGCTTCATCGACTGGAAGCAGGCCGAGCGCAACGCCGCCCGCGTGCTGGGCCATGTGGGTTGCGATATCGACCCGCGACGCCGCGTCTTCACCCTGACCCGTGCCGAAAAGTCGCTGCTGGCCATCGGCCGGGCACTGGACACCCAGGCCAAGGTGCTGGTACTGGACGAGCCCACGGCCAGCCTGCCGATGGCCGATGTGCAGCGCATGTTCGAGCTGCTGCGCCAACTCAAAAGCCAGGGCGTGGCCATGATCTACGTATCGCACCGCCTGGACGAGATCATGGACATCTCGGACCGCGCCGCGGTGATGCGCGACGGCAAGCTGGTCGGCACCCGCACCACGGCCCAGACCACCGATACCGAGCTGGTGGAGCTGATCGTGGGCCGCAAATTTTCCGGCACCCTGGCCAAGGCCGATGCGCGCAGCCGCGAGGTGGTGCTGCAGCTGGACCAGGTGTATTCGGCCAATGCGGGCCCGGTAAGCCTGGATGCGCGCAAGGGCGAGGTGCTGGGCCTGATCGGCCTGCGCGGTGCCGGCCACGAGGCCATCAGCCGCGCGCTGTTCGGCCTGGCCGAGGTGTCGCAAGGCCGCATGCTGCTGGGCGGCAAGGCCATCGCACCGCGCAACCCGGCGCACGCGATCGCGCTGGGCGTAGGCCTGGTGGCGGCTGACCGGCTGGAGGAAAACCTGGGTGCCAACTTGAGCGTGCAGGAAAACCTGTTCCCGAATCCGGCTCTAGTGCTGGGCTCGCTGCTGGCCCGCTTGCGCCGCACCACCGAGGAAAAACAGGCCCGCGCGCTGATCAAGCAGTTTGACGTGAACCCGCCTGCGCCGCAGGCCGATGTGCAGAACCTCAGCGGCGGCAACCAGCAAAAAGTAGTGCTGGCGCGCTGGATCAACCTGCGGTTGCCGCTATTGATTTTGGAGGAACCCACCGCCGGCGTGGACGTGGGCGCCAAGCGCCAGATCTACGACATCCTGCGCGAGCAGGCCAATGCCGGCGTCTGCGTGCTGGTGGTGTCCACCGACTTTGAAGAGGTGGCCAACGTCTGCACCCGCGCCCTGGTCTTCCGCGACGGCCAGGTCGCCACCGAACTCACCGGCGATGCGCTCAGCGTGGCCGGCCTGCTGGTCGCCGCATCGGGCCAGCAAAACACAACAACAAGCCAATTAACGGAGACAACCACACCATGAGCAGTTCCATCAAAGCCACGGCGCTAGAGCCGGACCCATCCTTCGACAGCCAACACAAAGGCTTGCTGGCCGGCATCGGCCAGTTGATCCCGGTATACGGCCTGCCGGCCCTGGCGCTCGGGCTGATCCTGCTGTTTTCCATCCTGCTGCCGGACAGCTTTCCCACGCTGTTCAACCTGCGCTCCATCCTCAGCGACAAATCGGTGATCGCCATCCTGGCGCTGGCCGCCACCATCCCGATGATGACCGGCAAGATCGATCTGACCGTGGGCTACGGCATCGTGCTGTGGCACATCCTGGCGATCAGCCTGCAGACCAAGTTCGGCCTGCCCTGGCCTGCCGCGGTGCTGGTGGTGCTGCTGTGCGGCGCGCTGTTTGGCCTGCTGAACGGCATTCTGGTGGAGCAGGCGCAGATCGACTCCTTCATCGCCACACTGGGCACCGGCACCGTGCTGTACGCCGTGGCGCTGTGGCACAGCGGCGGCCGCCAGGTGCTGGGTGAGCTGCCCGATGGCTTCTTGAACATTGCCGGCTCGGACTTTGTGGGCCTGCCCATCACCGCCTTCTATGTGCTGGCGATTGCAGTGGTGCTGTGGCTGGTCAGTGAGCACACCCCGATTGGCCGCGCACTGTATGTAATTGGCTCGAATCCCAAGGCCGCCGTGCTGAACGGCATTGCGCTGGAGAAATGCGTGATGGGCGCCTTCGTCGCCTCGGGCACCTTGTCGGCCTTTGCCGGTGTGGTGCTGGCCTCGCGGCTGCAGATCGGCCAGGCCGGCGTGGGTCTGGAATTCTTGCTACCGGCCCTGGTCGGCGCCTTCCTGGGCTCCACCACCATCCGGCCCGGGCGCGTCAACGTCTGGGGCAGTCTGGTGGGCGTGGCGATTCTGGCCGTCGGCATCTCGGGCATCCAGCAATTTGGCGGCGCCTTCTTCGTCGAGCCCTTGTTCAACGGACTGACCTTGCTGGTCTCCATCGGTATCGCAGGCTACGCACAGCGCAAGCGTGGCCAATCCATCAAACGCCGTATTGCCGAGCTGCATATGGCGGTTGCCCCAGCCGCGCCGTCACCCGACAGCGCAACCACCCGTGTCAATTCCCACTAAACCAACAGGAGACAAATATGAAGACACTGACATTCCCTCTGCGCGCCATCGTGCTGGCCACCGCGGCCTTCGGCCTGGCCGGCCACGCCCTGGCCGATGATTTTCTGGACGCGGCAAAAAAGCGCGTGACCGCCGCGACCGTGCCCGTCGACAAATGGGACGGCCCCACTACCGGCCCCAAGGCGGCTGCAGGCAAGACCGTGGTGTACGTGGCAGGTGATTTGAAGAACGGTGGCCACCTCGGCACCTGGCAAGGTGTGCAGGAAGCCGGCAAGGCGATTGGCTGGAACATGCGGGTGATTGACGGACAAGGCTCGGTCAGCGGACGCACCGCCGCGCTGAACCAGGCGCTGGCACTGAAACCGGACGGCATCGTGGTCGGCGGTTTCGACACCTCGGAACAAAAAGTGGCCTTCGCCGCCGCCGCCAAAGCCGGTATTCCATTGGTGGGCTGGCACTCTGGCGAGCAACCCGGCCCGAACCCGGCCGCCGGCCTGTTCGCCAACGTGACCACCCTGCCTGCCGACGTGTCGGAAACCGCCGCCTCGTGGGCGGTGGCGGATTCCAACGGCAAGGCCGGTGTGGTGATCTTTACCGACTCGCAGTACGAGATCGCCATGTTCAAGGCCCGCGCCATGGAGGCCATCATCAAGAAGTGTGGCGGCTGCACCGTGCTGAGCTTTGAAGACAGCCCGATCTCGGAAAGCTCCACCCGCATGCCCCAGCTGACCACCTCGCTGCTGCAGCGCTTTGGCGACAAGTGGACGCACTCGCTGGCCATCAACGACCTGTACTTCGACTTCATGGGCCCCACGTTGCGCGCGGCCGGCAAGAAGGGCGATGGCGAACCCAAGGCCGTGTCCGCGGGCGACGGATCGGAGGCCGCCTACCAGCGCATCCGCTCCAAGCGCTACCAGGCCGGTACCGTGCCCGAGCCATTGAACATGCAAGGCTGGCAACTGGTGGACGAGTTGAACCGTGCATTCGCCAAGGCCCCCTGGTCTGGCTACTCTGCCAAGGTGCACCTGGTGACGCCGGACAACGTGGGCAAGGATGGCGGACCCAACAACATCTTTGACCCAGACAACGGCTACCGCACGCAGTACAAGACGATCTGGGGCAAGTAAGCCCCCCGGGGGCAGACCCGCCAAGGTTGCCCCCACCTTTCCCTCCTCGCCCTCCTGCGCAGGCTGTCGAGCAGCAGTGCGGGCTTGCCCCTGAGCCTATGGGAGCGCGCACGCCAACGTGATTTTTTCTCTGAAAGTGCTCCATGAAAAATTTAAGCATCTCGCAAAGATTGGGGGTGAGTTTTTCGGTTGTGATGGGCATCTTTGTGCTGTTTGCGGTCGCCGCCTTCCTGAAGCTGCAAACCGCTTCGCTGGCGTCCGCCGACATGCTGCAGCAGAACGACACCATGCAGACCGCCAACGCACTGGACGGCCATATCCGCCAGAACGCGGTACGCACCATTGCCATCGGCTTCTCGGACGGCAGCGGCCTGGGCAAGCTGTTTGGCGAAGCCATCCAGGCGTCGGACGCCAAGATCGCGCAGAGCCACCAGGCGCTGTTGGCGTCGGCCACGCCAAGCGCAGCCTCTGGCACGCTGAAGACATTCGACACCCTGTTCACCACGTGGACCGCGGTGCGCAATGATATGAACGGCCTGCGCTCCGAGGGGGACGTCGGCGGCTCGCGGGAAATTCTGCAAGAGAAATTTCTGCCGCTGACCGACCAGCTGCTGGCCGCCACCCAGGTGCTGGTACAACAACAATCCGACGCTGCCAAGGACTCACAGCAGCAGGTGGATGCGGCCTTTCGGCAGCTCTACCTGACCGGCGCGGGCTTTCTGGTGGTGACGCTGTGCGTGGCGGTCGCTACCTGCCTGGCCTTGTCGGGCGGCATATCCAGAGGGCTGCACGCCGCCGTGACCGCGGCCGACAGCATAGGTGCGGGCGACCTGGGCACGCCCATCCGGGTCACGGCCCAGGACGAGATCGGCAAGATTCTGCTGTCGCTGGAAAACATGCAGCAGAACCTGGTCCAGGTCGTCACCACGGTCATGCAGGGTGCCGACGGAGTGGCCCACTCCTCCAATGAAATCGCGCAGGGCAATATGAGCCTGTCCGACCGCACGGAAAACCTGGCCAGCACGGTGGAGCAAACCACCGCATCGATGGAAGAGCTGTCCGGCGCCGTGCGGCAGAACGCGGAAAACTCGCTACAGGCCAACCAGCTGGCGCTCACCGCGTCCACGCATGCCAAAGAGGGGGCCACGGCCGTCAGCCACATGATCGAGACCATGCAGGGCATCAACGAGTCCTCGCAAAAAATCTCCGACATCACCGGGCTAATCGACGCGATCGCGTTCCAGACCAATATCCTTGCCCTGAACGCGGCAGTGGAGGCCGCGCGCGCGGGCGAACAGGGCCGTGGCTTTGCGGTCGTCGCCAGCGAGGTCCGCAACCTGGCCAGCAAAAGTGCGGCGGCAGCCAAGGACATCAAGCACCTGGTGAACACCAGCGTGGAGCGGGTCAATATCGGTTCGAACCTGATCCACCGCGTCGGGGCCACCATGGAGGCCATCACCCACTCGGTACACCAATTCGAAACCCTGATGAAGGAGATCAGCGCGGCCAGTGCGGACCAGTCCTCCGGGGTGTCACAGATCAGCGATGCGATCCGGCACATGGACTCTTTCACGCAAGAGAACGCGGCCCTGGTCGAAGAAATGGCGTCCGCCGCCAGCAGCCTGAAACGGCAGTCTTTCGAGCTGCTGGAGTCAGTACGCTTCTTCCGGCTGGAAAACGGCGGCCCGCACCCGGCCCATCAGGCACAGCACCGCCTGGCCCTGCACTGAGCTTGCCAACGGCCTGGATGCATCAGGCCACCGGACGCAGCATCTCGGTAAAGCGCTGCGCCACGCCTGACAGCGTGCCGCTGGCACGCGTGACGATGCCGAAAGGCTGGGTGCGCGAGGTGAGCGTGATGGGCAATATCTTCAGCAGCTTGTGCGCCTTGAAGAACTCGCACACATCGCGCGGCAGCAGGGCCACCAGGTCCGGACTGTTGCGCAGCAGCACCACGGTGGTGAAGGTGGAGGCGGTTTCGATCAGGTTGGCCGGCAGGGCCTGGCCGGCATCGCCCATTTCGCGCTCCAGCAGCGAGCGCAGCGGCATGCGGCTGGGATAGACGATCCAGTTGTAGGGCGCCAGGTCTTTCAGGCCCACGCTACGCATGCGTGCCAGCGGGTGCGCCAGGCCGGCCACCACGCACAGCGGCTCGTCACGTAGCGGCTCGTAACGGTACATGTCCGGCCGTGGGCTGACTGCCACGCGGCCCAGCACCACCTCCAGCTGGCCCTGGTCCAGCATGTGCAGCAGGCGCGCGCTGGTGTCTTCCACGATCTCTATCGATACATCCGGCTCCTCCTGGCGCAGCTGGCGGATAGCGTTGGCCAGCAGGTCGGGCACGGCGCCCATGATCACACCCACCTGCAGGCGCCCGCCGCGGCCCCGGCGCAGATTGGCCACCTCCTGCACCATGGCATCCACATCGGAGCGTAAGAGCCAGGCGTAGCGCACCACGCAACGGCCCAGCTCGTTGGGCGCGATGCCGGAGCGCGAGCGGTCGAACAAGCTGCCACCCATCACGCTTTCAATTTCCACCAGCGCTTTGCTGGCGGCGGACTGCGTCATCGACAGGCTGCTGGCGGCCTTGCGCAGCGAGCGGTGCTGGTCCAGGGCGATCACCAGGCCCAGCTGTTTCAGGCGCAGGCGGTTCAGTACGGAGTGGGTGGTGGTGGCCATGGCAGGAATGTTGGGGATAGTCGTAAAAGCGATCACATTATGGAAAGAATTCTATCGACAGCCCCCAGGCCGCGCACTACATTCGTGCCCACAACTACCCGAGCGAGACCATGACCCAAGCATTCACCGCATCCACAGCACGCTACCGTGGCGTATTTCCCGTGGTACCCACCACCTTCACCGAAGACGGCCAGCTGGACCTGCCCAGCCAGCTGCGCTGCGTGGACTTCATGATCGACGCGGGCTCCACCGGCCTGTGCATCCTGGCCAACTTCTCCGAGCAGTTCGTGCTGTCGGACGAAGAGCGCGAAATCCTGACCACCACCATCCTCAAGCACGTGGCCGGCCGCGTGCCGGTGATCGTCACCACCACCCACTTCGGCACCCGCGTGTGCGCCGAGCGCAGCCGCCGCGCCCAGGACGCCGGCGCCGCCATGGTGATGGTCATGCCGCCCTACCACGGAGCCACCATCCGCGTGTCTGAGGAGCGCATTTACGAGTTCTACGCCAGCCTGTCCGACGCGATCGACATCCCCATCATGATCCAGGATGCACCGGTCAGCGGCACACCCCTGTCGGTGGCACTGCTGGCGCGCATGGCCAAGGAGATCAAGAACGTGGCCTACTTCAAAATCGAAACGCCCGGTGCAGCGTCCAAGCTGCGCGAGCTGATCCGCGTGGGCGGCGAAGCCATCGAAGGCCCATGGGACGGCGAGGAAGCCATCACCCTGCTGCCCGACCTGGATGCCGGCGCGACGGGTGCCATGACCGGCGGGGCCTACCCGGACGGCATACGCCGCATCATGGACGCGTACGCGGCCGGCCGCCGTGAAGACGCCGTGGCCGAATACACCCGCTGGCTGCCGCTGATCAACTACGAAAACCGCCAGGGCGGCATCCTGACCGCCAAGGCGCTGATGAAGGCCGGCGGCATCATCGACTGCGAAGCACCACGCCACCCCTTCCCGGCCATGCACCCCGAGGTGCGCAAGGGCCTGATCGAGACCGCCCAGCGGCTCGACCCGATGGTGCTGCGTTGGAAGGCGTAAACCTCGGATTGCTATAACTTCAGTAGCTGCCAGCGCAGGCAATACCGGCGCTGGCGCCCGATTTCCTTAAAATTTAGCCGCAGGCGTCAGTAGTGCGGCGGCAGGTCGTCGCGCAGGCTGCGCGGCGCGCCCAGGCCGCCATCGGTGGAGGGCTGCTGCAGGCGGGCAATCTCGCGCACCAGCAGGTCGATCTGCTGCTGTTGCCGCACCACCACTTGGTCCAACTGCTCCAGCAGGTGCTCGGTATAGCTGAGCTTGATCTCCAGGTCGGTCAGGCGCTGGTCTTGCGGATCGGTATCTTGGTGGGTTTCCATGGGCCTATTGTCTCCGCGCGCCAATTGCTATCAAAAACAGAGCTGCCAGTGCAGGCAGCCCGTGCACCAGAAGCACTTTCCATGCGTATTCTTCGCAGATCTAGCTCGCAATGGCTTGCCGACTTGGACACAAAATGTTGCAATACGCTGCATTTTTCTTGCACCAAGGAAACCCCTGTCTATGCAAACTCCATCCTCTATTGTCGGCGTTTCACGTCGCTATACGGCCGCTTCGCTGGCACTCGCAGCTCTGTTGGCGACAGGCTCATCCTGGGCCCAGCAGACCATCAAGATTGCCAACATCGTAGAGCTGTCGGGCGCAGGCGCCACAGCGGGCACCAACTTCAAAAACGGGGTGGAGCTGGCGGTCAAGGAAATCAACGCCAATGGCGGCATTCTGGGCAAAAAGATTGAAAGCAGCACGGCCGACACCCAGAGCAACCCGGGCGTCGCCAAGGGACTGACGCAAAAAGCCATAGACAACAATGTGTTCGCCATCTTCGGGCCGGTGTTTTCCGGCTCCATCGTGGTCAGCATGGCTGAGAGCCGCCGAGCCGAGGTGCCCAACTGGACAGGTGGCGAGGCCGCCGGCATCACCCAGCAGGGCAACCCGTATATCTTCCGCACCAGCTTCACACAAGCCACGGCCATGCCCAAGGTCGCCACCTACATCACCAAGACCAGCAAAAACCTGGCCGTGCTGTATGTGAACAACGACTTTGGCAAGGGCGGGCTGGACATGCTGAAGAAGGCGCTGGCGGGCTCGCCCACCAATGTGACGACCGAGATTTCCACCGAGTCCGGCCAGCTGGACTTCTCGGCCGCCGTGATCGCCGCCAAGCAGTCCAATGCCGACGCGCTGTTCGTCTACACCAACGAGGAAGAATCCGCCCGCGTGCTGCGCGAGCTGCAAAAGCAGGGCTGGACCAAGCCCATCATCGGCGAAACCACACTGACCGGCCAGAAGGTCATTGAGCTCGCCGGCGACGCAGCCAACGGTGCCATCGCCCACGTGGGGCTGGCGGTGGATGCGCCCATCCCCACCGTGCGGGCGTTCAACGCCAAGTTCGAGCGCGAATACAAATACGTATCCGACCACAACGGAATGAAGGGCTACTCCGGCGTCTATGTGATGAAGGCCGCGATCGAGAAAGCCGGCGTACTGGACCGCAAGGCCGTCGCCGCCGCCATGAAGGGCCTGAAGATCAACACCGACCGCTACCCCGGCGTGCTGATGTACACCGAGTTCGACAACAAGGGCGACCTGGACCGCATGAGCTTCATGGTGCAGGTGAAAAACGGCAAGCAGACCGTGGTGGACTTTGTGCCACCCCTGCCCAAGGACAAAGTGATTGGCGCCGCTCCTGCGCCTGCACCGGCCGTGGCCCCGTCCGCCCCCAAGGCCGGCGGCAAACCCGTAGCCGCCAAGCCCTAAGCTATCGCGAGGCCCATGTCGCCCAGGCGACGCGGCCCCACCTCGCACTAGGACAAGCCCGGTAACACCTGTGGACCAGGCACTCCAGAATGGTCTCCCCAAGGAGCAATGCATGGAAAAGTGCTGGTTGAAGAGTTACCCCGACGGCGTGGCGCATGACATCGACGTGCACCAGTTCACCTCGCTGGCGCAGGTGCTGAACACCTCCTTCAAGCAAAATGCCGACAAGCCCTACTCCGTCTGCATGGAGCGCTGGATGCGCTACGGCGAGCTGGACGCGTTGTCCACCGCCATGGCCGCCTGGCTGCAAGCCCAGGGGCTGGAGCCCGGCACCCGGGTAGCCATCATGCTGCCGAACATCCCGCAGTTTTCGGTCGCCATGGTGGCCGTGCTGCGCGCCGGCTATGTCTGCGTCAACGTGAACCCGCTGTACACCCCGCGCGAGCTGGAGCACCAGCTGAAGGACTCGGGCGCCACCACCATCGTGATCCTGGAGAACTTCGCCCGCACGCTGGAAGAAGTGGTGGGCCGCACCGCCATTAAGCACGTGATGCTGACCCGCATGGGCGACCTGCTGGGCCTGGCCTATGGCAGCCTGGTCAACTTCATGGTGCGCCATGTGAAAAAGCTGGTGCCGGCCTACAGCCTGTCCAGCAGCGCCACGCTGCGGGTCACACCCTTCACCCAGGCCCTGGCGGATGGGCGCAAGCGGCCTTTCAAACCGGCCAACTGCACCCTGGATTCCACCGCCTTTCTGCAGTACACCGGCGGCACCACCGGGCTGTCCAAGGGCGCCATCCTGACGCACGGCAACATCGTGGCCGCCATGCTGCAAACCGAAGCCTGGTTCACGCCGGCCTTGAAGCAGGTGGGCGAAACCCACAAGGTCAACTGCATCATGGCGCTGCCGCTGTACCACATCTTCGCGCTGACGCTGTGCTTCATGAGCATGCGCCTGGGCTCGCACATGACCCTGGTGCCCAACCCACGCGACATCGGCGGCTTCATCCAGGTGCTGAAGAAGCGGCCATTCCATCTGCTGCCGGCCGTCAACACACTGTTCAATGCCCTGCTGCTGCACCCCGATTTCAAGACCGTGGACTTCTCCAGCCTGTTCGTGTCCCAGGCTGGTGGCATGGCGGCCTCGGAAGGCACGGCGCAGCGCTGGATGGAGGTCACAGGCTGCCCCATGATTGAAGGCTGGGGCATGAGCGAAACCTGCGCCGTCGGCACCAACAACCCGGTACTGAGCAAAACCTTCAGCGGCAGCATAGGCCTGCCCCTGTCCAGCGTGGACATCGCCATCAAGGACGACGACGGCAACAACCTCCCCATTGGCGCTGCGGGAGAGATCTGCATCCGGGGCCCCAACGTTACCGTGGGCTACTACCACCAGCCCGAGGAAAACGCCCGGGCCTTCACCGCCGACGGCTATCTGCGCACCGGCGACATCGGCATGCTGGACGCACGCGGCTATGTACGCATCGTGGACCGCAAGAAGGACATGATTCTGGTCAGCGGCTTCAACGTATTCCCCAACGAGCTGGAGAACGTGATCTCGCTCTGCCCTGGCGTGGTGGAATGTGCAGCCATTGGCATCCCCGACGAACGACAAGGCGAAGCCATCAAGGTGTTTGTCGTCAGAAGTGACCCCGCATTGACCGAAGCCGACGTGCTGACCTACTGCCACAAGCACCTGACCGGCTACAAGCAGCCCAAGTCCATCGCCTTCCGCGATGCATTGCCCAAGTCCAACGTAGGCAAGATACTACGCCGCGAGCTGCGCTTGCCGGCAGCTTAACTGGGGCTCTGCCCCACCTGGCGGGCCACGTGCACCTGGTGCAGCGTGATCTTGCGCACCTCGGCCTGGCTGGCCTGGATGTGGGCGCGCAGCAGCATCGCTGCCTGGTCGCCACGGTGGCTGCGTATGGCTTTCAGAATCTTGGCGTGTTCTTCATAGGTGGCGGTGATGCGCGCCTGTTTGGTGAAGTCCAGCCTGCGGATGATGCGTATGCGCTCGGTCACATCCCGGTGCACCCGGGCCATCTCGGTATTGCCGGCGGCACGCACCAGCGCGGAATGGAACTCTTCGTCCCACTGAGCGACCTGCAAGCTGTCGCTGCTGCGCTGCGCTGCCGGCACCAGCCAGATGTCAAACAGCACGTCCAGCAATTGGTGGTCGATCTGGATGTGCGGTGCCGCAGCCCCGGCGCTGCCCTCGCACAGGCGGTGCGCGGCGGTGGTTTCCAGCACCATCCGCAGGTCGTACAGCTGCTCGAACTGGTCGAAGTCGAACGGCAGCACGCGCCAGCCGCTGCGGAATAGCACCTCCACATAACCCTCTTGCTGCAGCCGGGTCAGCGCCTGGCGCACGGGGGTACGCGACACGCCCAGGCGCTCACTGATCTCGTTTTCGGTAAAGCGGTCGCCGGGCACCAGCTTGAACTCGCCGACATCGCGCTTGAGCTGGGCGTAGACCTCGTCGGCGCGCGAGCGGTATACGGGGGTCAGTACGGAAGAAATAGGAGGAGGCGTCAGGGATTGCACAGGGCAAACTTTAGCAGTTGCGGCGTGGTGGATTTCAGACAGCCGCCAATGCCCGCAGCACCGCGGTGCTGGGCGCCGTCCAGCCGACGATGCCGCCCTGGGCCCGCACCATCTCCAGCGTGGCCGCCTTGAACTGCGGGAAGTAGCTCTCGGTGCAGTCCTCCAGCAGCAGGCCGTCATAGCCCCGGTCGTTGGCTTCGCGCATACTGGTTTGCACGCAGACCTCGGTGGTCACGCCCATGAACAGCAGCTGCTGGATGCCGCGCTGCTGCAACATCTCGTGCAGGCCGGTGGCGTAGAACGCGCCCTTGCCCGGCTTGTCGATGACGATCTCGCCCGCCACCGGCGCCAGTGCGTCAATGATCTGGTTGCCCGGCTCGCCGGCAATCAAAATACGCCCCATATTTCCCACATCGCCGATGCGCAGCGCCGGGCTCCCCCTGTTCAACTTGGCCGGCGGGCAGTCGGACAGATCCGGCTTGTGCGCCTCGCGGGTGTGCACCACCAGGCCGCCGGCCTGGCGCCAGGCCGCCAGCATCGCCTGGCTGGCCGGCACGATGGCTTCCAGCAAGGCCACGTTATTACCCAGGGTTTCGCCAAAGCCGCCAGGCTCAATGAAGTCGCGCTGCATGTCGATGATGACCAGCGCGGCGCGAGCAACATCCAAGGGGTAGTCGAACGGCAGCGCAGGAATGTTCAGGCTCATGCGGCCTCCTTGTGGTCGTCGTGGCCACCACCCATGTGGGCGCCCAACACGTGGCGCTCGGCGGTGGCGGCCGGGGTTTCGAACACGATGCGGCCTTCGCTCATCACCACGATGCGGTCGGCCAGCTCCAGCAGCTCATCCAGGTCTTCGCTGATCAGCAGCACCGCACCGCCGCGGTCGCGCACGCCAAGGATGCGGCTGTGGATTTCGGCCACGGCGGCGAAGTCCAGGCCGAACACCGGGTTCGCCGCGATCAGCACATTGATGTCACCGGCCAGCTCGCGCGCCAGCACCGCGCGCTGCACATTGCCGCCCGACAGGCTGCGGATGGGTGCGCCCTCGCCCTGGGTCTTCACGCCGTATTCCTTGATCCAGTCGCGTGCCCGGCTGCGCCAGGTGGAGAAGCGCAGCAGGCCGCTGACGTTCAGCGGCGGCTGGTCAAAGTCGCGCAGCGCCATGTTCTCGGCCACCGACAGATCGCCGACGCAGGCGTTGCGCAGCGGCTCTTCCGGCAGGCTGCGCACCTTCAATCGGTGGTTGTCAGAGCGCCGCGCCGCGTAGTCCTCACCCATCACCTGCACCCGACCGCCCAGGCGGGGGCGCTGGCCGACCAGCGCCTCCACCAGCTCGCGCTGGCCGTTGCCAGAGACGCCGGCCACGCCCAGCACCTCGCCCTTGCGCACCGCCAGGCTCAGGCCGTGCAGTGCCAAAGTGCCACGGTCGCCCTGGGCTTTCAGGTCGTCTACCTGCAAAGCGATAGGCCCGTCATTTGCTGCACTTTGTGTAGCATGCTGCGCAGGTATTTCCTGCGCCAGAGCACTATTTTGCTCTGAACTTTCGCCCATCATCGCCTGGGCCAGGGTGCGCGTTAACTCTTGTGGTGCAGCATCGGCCACGCGGCCGTGGTGCACCGCCTTGCCACGGCGCAGCACCGTCACGCCATCAGCATAGGCCAGCACCTCGCGGAACTTGTGGGTGATGATGAGCACGCTGCACTGACCGCTCTGGGCGAAGGCACGCACATGGCCTAACACCTCGTCGGCCTCCTGCGGCGTCAGCACCGAGGTAGGCTCGTCAAGGATCAGCAGGCGCGGCTTCAGGTACAGCTGCTTCAGCAACTCCAGCTTCTGCTTTTCACCGGCGGCCAGCTCGGCCGGGCGCGCGTCCAGGTCCAGGCTGAACGGCGTGGTGGCCAGGAAGGCTTTGAGTTCAGCGCGCTTGGCGGTCCAGTCGATCACGGCCGGCAGGGTACCGCCAGCCAGAAGCAGGTTTTCGGCCACCGTCATGCCCGGCGCCAACGTGAAGTGCTGGTAGACCATGCCGATACCCAGGCTGCGGGCGACGATAGGGTTGCTGATGGCCTGCTCGCGGCCGTCGAGCATGATGCTGCCCTCTTCCGCGCGCTGGAAGCCGGCCACGCATTTCACCAACGTGCTCTTGCCCGCGCCGTTCTCGCCCAGCAAGGCGTGCACCGTACCCGGCTCGACACGCATAGACACGCTGTCCATCGCGGTAAAGCTGCCGAAGCGCTTGGTCAGGTGGTAGGTCTCCAGCGCCAAAGCGCCGGTGCCTGCGGGAAGCGCGCCAATCGGGGTGGAATCTGCGGCCATGGGCTTCCTCGGGTTAGACAACGTCAAGCAGTGCGGCCGATGGCGCGTGTGCGCCAAACACACCGCCCTGCATGGTCACCATGTTCAGCGCCGCCAGGTGGTTGGCCGGGTCGGTGGCGGCCGTGCAGTCGGACAGCAGCAGACATTCATAGCCACGGTCATTGGCGTCGCGCATGGTGGTGTGCACGCACACATCGGTGGTGATGCCGGCCAGGATGATGTTCTGCACGCCGCGCTGGCGCAGCACCATGTCCAGGTCGGTGGCGTAGAACGAGCCTTTGCCGGGCTTGTCAATGATGACCTCGCCCGGGAAAGGTACCAGCTCGGGAATGATTTCCCAGCCCGGCTCGCCGCGCACCAGAATGCGCCCGCAGGGGCCGACGTCACCAATGCCAACGCCGTTGGCACCAATCTGCCGCGAGCGCCAGCGCTTGTTGGCCGGCAGGTCCGACAGGTCGGGCCTATGCCCTTCGCGGGTGTGGATGATGTGGTAGCCCAGCGGGCGCAGCCGTGCCAGCACATGGGCAATCGGCGCAATCGGCGCGCGGGTCAGGCTGATGTCATAGCCCATCACATCGACATAGCCGCCGACGCCGCAGAAATCCGTCTGCATGTCGATAACGATCAGCGCGGTGTTATCAGGACGCAGCAGGCCGTTGTAGGGCCAGGCGTAGGGGTTGGCAGCAACATAGGCCATGGTATTTACCTTGTAGAAGATAGCTCGCCCGGGCTGCCCACGGCCACGCTGCCGGGTTTGCAGGTAAAGACGAGGATCACTAAAGTCAGCACATAGGGTACGGTGTTGAACAGGTGGTAGCCCCAGCCTATGCCCACCGACTGCATCGCCGGGCCGATGGCGCCGGCACCGCCGAACAGCATCGCTGCCCCCACACAGCGCAGCGGGCTCCAGCGCGCAAAAATCACCAGTGCCACCGCGATCAAGCCCTGGCCACTGGAGATGCCTTCGTTCCAGCTGCCGGGGTAGAACAGGGTCAGCGACGCACCACCGAGGCCGGCCATGAAGCCACCGGCGGCCGTGGCCGCAATGCGGATGCCCGACACCGAATAGCCCAGTGCCCGTGTGGCATTCGCCGAGTCGCCCGCGAGCCGCACCAGCAGCCCCCAGCGCGTGCGCGCAAAGGCCCACCACAGGCCTACCGCCAGCGCGATGCCGATGGGCAGCAGCGCATTGATCTGCAGGGCCGCCTGCACTACGCTGGAGCCGCTCCAGCCGCCGAGAGGAATGGCCGGAATCTGCGGGGCCTGCGGCTGGATCAGCGGCTTGCCCAGGTAGAAAGCCAGACCGGTGCCCAGCAGCATCAGCGCAATGCCGGTGGCCACATCATTGACCCGCGGCAGCGAGCACAGCACACCGTGCAAGGTCGCAAGCAGCGCACCTGCGCAAGCGCCGACCAGCACGCCCAGCCAGGGCGAACCGGTAAGGTAGGCGCCACCGAAGGCGCTCATGGCCGACAGCACCAGCACGCCTTCCAGGCCAAGGTTGATGCGGCCGGATTTTTCGGTCAAGCATTCGCCGAGGCTGACGAATAGAAAGGGCGTACCAACGCGCAAAGCACCGCCAATAATTCCAGCGAATAGCGCCACCCATTGGTCAGGGGTCATACAGCCTCCACACCCGCAATAGCCGGTTTACGCAGCTTGGCCCACAACGTCTTCCAGTCCACGTCGCGCAGCGCCTCGCTGGCCAAAATCAGCACGAAAGCAATGCCCTGCAGCACCATCACCGAGGCATCGGGCAAGCCGAGCCGGCGCTGCAGCAGGCTGCCGGCCGCACCGAAGCCGCCGAACAAAATGGCCACGGGCACGATGGCGACCGGGTTGTGCCGGGCGATGAAGGACACCAGGATGCCGGCATAGCCGTAGCCGGCGATCAGCGAGGCATTGGCGTTGGTGTGCACGGCGGCGACCTCTACCGCGCCGGCCAGGCCGGCACTGGCGCCACCGAGGGCGCAGGCCGTCAGAATCAATTGCGTGGCGGGCAGGCCGACCAGCTGCGCGGCACGCGGGTTGCCGCCGACCACGCGGATTGAAAAGCCGGACGCCGTCCAGCGCAGCCACAGCCCCAGCGCCACGCAGGCCAGCACACCGAGTACCAGCCCCCAGTGCACATCCGAGCCGGCAATGCCGGTGATCAGCAAGCCCTCGGGCAGGCTGTGCGTGGCGGGCTTGTTCAAGCTGGCCGGGTCGCGCAGCGCGCCTTCGACCAGGTGCTTGAAGATGCCGATCGCCACATAGGCCAGCAGCAGGCTGCTGATGGTCTCGTTGATGCCGCGCGCCTGGCGCAGCCAGCCTGCCAGCATGATCCACAGCGCTCCGGCCAGCGCGCCGGCCGCGCAGGCGATCACCGTGCCCAGCAGATTCGCCGGTAGCGGCAGCATGGTGCCCACCGCCGCACAGGCCAGACCGCCCAGCACCAAAGCCCCCTCGCCGCCGATGATGACCAGCCCAGCCCGCGCCGGCAGTGCCACGCACAACGCGGTGAGCATCAACGGCGCCGAACGCTGCAGCGTGTTCTGCCAGGAGAACCAGTCACCGAACGCGCCCTTGAACAAGGTCAGCCACATGTCTAGCGGGCTGACCCCGGCGAACCAGACGAAGACGCCGAACAGCAGCAGCGCCAGCAGGATCGCCGTGACCGGCAGCAGGATGTCTTTGGCAGTGGAGTGCATGCGAGCTCCTGTGGGCGTTGTTTAGAAGGAACCCTGTACGCCTTCCACCAGGTAGTTCATTCCCTCCAAAACCGGGTCGGTCTGCTTGAGTACCTTGCCAGCGGCGATCACCGTGGCGCCCTTGTTGTCCTTCAGCGGGCCTTTGAAGATGTCGAAGGTGTCGGCCACCATCTGGGCCTTGATGCCATCGGCCTGCTTCTTCGCCGCGTCGGTGACCATGCTGCCGTAGGGCGACATCTTCACGTAGCCCTCCTTCAGGCCGCCGCGCAGGAAGTTGGGGTGCGGTTTGCCGGCCTGGGCGGCGTCGATGATGGTCTTGTAGGCGGTAAACCAGTTCCACTCGGCACCGGTCAGGTAGGCATTCGGTGCCAGCTTGGCCTGGCTGGCGTGGTAGCCGCAAACCATCTTGCCGCGCTTGGCGGCAGTCTCGACGACCACCTTGGGGCCATCCACGTGCATGGTGAACACATCGCAGCCCTGGTCGGCCAGGCTGTTGGTGGCCTCGGCTTCTTTCACCGCCATCGACCAGTCGCCGGTAAAGATCACGCTACAGGTGATGCCGGGCTTAACGGATCGCGCACCGAGGGTGAAGGCGTTGATATTGCGCAGCACCTGCGGAATCGGCTTGGCCGCGACGAAGGCGATCTTGCCGCTCTTGCTCATATGGCCGGCGATCACGCCATTCAGATACTGACATTCGTCGATGTAGCCAAAGAAGCTGCCCACGTTCTTCGGGTGCTTGCCCTCGGTCCACATGCCGCCGCAGTGCGAGAAGCGCACATCGGGGTACTTGGGCGCCAGCGCCAGAATGTGCGGGTCGAAGTAGCCGAAGGAGGTGGGAAACAGCAGGTTCGCACCATCCTGGGCAATCATGCCGGTCATGGTCTTTTGCACGGCCGAGGTCTCGGGCACGTTTTCTTCTTCCACCACCTTCACGCCGGGTAGCTTCTTGATCTCGGCTGCCGTCTGCGCATGGGCCTGGTTGTAGCCATAGTCATCGCGTGGGCCGACGTAGATCACGCCCACGGTGAGCGGCTTCTGCGCCAGGGCGCGTGGCGCCCAGCTACCCAGGGTGCCCGCAGCCGTCAGGGCGGCCAGCGTTTGGAGGGACTTGCGGCGGTTCAGGCTGTCAGAGCTCATACGTTTCTCCAGAAGAGTGGTTACCAAAATAGTGCGTAAGACGATATTCCAACTTGGATACAAGATGGGACGCAAAATGCGTGCCTGCGGATTCAGTGTCCCCTTAAGCCGAACCAACCCGCACGATGGCCGCCACCGGCCCACCGCCCGCGGGCCCCTGGTGCTCGGCCCCGCCAGACACATACAGCGCGGTGCTACCCACCAGCGATGCCAGCACCGCGCCCACGGCGGCGCGGGCATGGCGCGTGGCGTTAATGTCGGAGTCGTTCAACATGGTGTGGCGCAGGCCGCGCACCAGGCCATCCGGGCTGGCCTCGGCCTTGGCCAGCAGATTGACCAGGCCTGGCAGGGCCGATGTACCGTCCCCCTCCATGCCGAAAGCGCTGCGCAGCAGTTGGCGCACGCTGGCGGCATCCACCGCATCGCGCATCACGGTGTGCGCAATACGGTAGGGCGACGCAGCGCCCTCGGCCTCGCCCAAGACAATCACCACATTACCATCCAGCTCGATGCCGGCCGAGGCGGAGGCGCGGGCCGAATACAACGACCCGTCGGCCAACACCGCCGCGGCCACACCGGTCTGCGGCGGCACTTCTCCCAGGGCCACGGCCACACCCAGCGCCGAGGCACCACGCGAATAGCCCATGGATTCATAACTGTCCTGCGTAACGGTCTGGGCGCCGCGCTGCTGGGCTGCACGCACCTTGGCGGCGGTCAGCAGCGGGCACTTGATCTGCACGAAATGCACGTCAGCCGCATCGTCTATGCCGGCGTCCTGCATGGCCTGGCGCACCGCAGCAGCCGTGCACGCAATCTGGGCGGCGCGCCCTATCTCCTCGGGCAGGAAGTCGCGCGTATGCGCCACCCCCACCACCAGGCGCTTGCCTTGGGCTGGCACCGCATCCACCCAGCGGCGCGAGAAAACCGTCCAGTGCGGCGACAGCACCCCTTCGGTGCCGCCCGACATGACCAGGGCCACGCGCTGCCCCACTTCGGCGGGTGTGCAAGCCAGATGCGGACTGAGAAAGTAGCACCAGCTGGTAGAGGCGAAGTCACGGGTGAAGTCATTCACACAGCCGTTGCCCTCGGTCTTACCCATCACGGCCACGATGTCCACAGGATGCAAGACCCCGCTGGCGATCAAGGCCTGCACGCCCGACAGATCCCCGGGGCCGCTGCACAGCACCCGGTGCACCTCCACGTGTTGGACCCTGGAGTTCATACGCGCACCGCCGGCATCACAGCAGGCTGACGTGGGCAGCCACCACACGCCAACCCGCGGGCGTGCGCAGCCAGGTCTGGCTCTGGCGTCCGATCTTGCTGCTGCCCTTGCGTTGGAATTCCACATTCGCGGTGGCGAAGTCCTGTCCGTAGGTGGTGATGACGGTCTTCAGCAAGCTGCGCTCCAGCCCCTGGGCCGGGCGGCCGGCGCGAAACGCCTGGATCGCGGCGTAGCCATACAGGTTCTCGGTCGCGCCATAGCGCAGGGTGTGCGGGCTGTCCCAGAACAGCTCGTCCAGCACCTCGACTTTGTTGTGGACCAGCGCGTCCTCGTAGCGCGCAAACACGGCCTGTACTTCGGCCAGTACGCCGGGAAGGTTAATGGCATAGGTCATGGTGGTTCCTTACAACGATGCGAGCGGCGCACGGCATACGCCTGCGGCCTCCAGCACGGCGGCGGCGCGCAGCACCAGGTCTTCGCGCCAGGGGGCGGCAATCAGCTGCACGCCAATCGGCAAGGCCGGGTGCGCACCCCAGACCGGTACCGCACACACGGGCAGTCCGATGCAGGAGATGGGTTGCGTCAGCACGCCCATGTTCGGGCGCAATGGCAGGTCGCGGCCATTCAGGTCCAGCCTCTCCGCCCCCAGCGGTGTCGCCGCGCAGGGCGTGGCCGGTGCCAGCAGCAGATCGTACTGGCCGAGCACCTCCGCCGCAGCCTGGGCGTAGCGGCGCCGCACGCGCTGGGCACGGGCCACCCAGGCGGCGGGCAGCAGGGCACCCGCCAGAAAGCGGTCGCGCGACAGGGGCTCGAAGTCGCCCGCGCGCAAACGCAGATTGTCCAGATGCAGGGCCGCGCCTTCGGAGTTGGTGATCAGAAACGCGGCGGCACGACCGGCCTCTACCCAGGGCAGCTCCACCGTATCCGTCGCGCCCAGCGCCTGCGCCACCCTGGCCACAGCGGCACGGGCTTCCGGCAAGGCGTTATCAAAGAAATAGCCTCCCAGCACGCCGATGCGCAGGCCCTTGACTCCCAAGTCCAGCTCATCCACTACAAATTCTGTAGCACGTTGCGCACATCCTGCGTCCACGTGCGGGCCTTTTACTTCGTGTCCCTGCATCGCGTCATAGGCCAACGCCAGATCGCGCACGCTACGCGCGAACGGGCCCAGGTGGTCCAGGCTGGTGACGAAGGGAAAGCTGCCGGTGCGTGGCAGCCGACCGAAAGTCGGCTTGAGGCCGAAGATGCCGCACAGCGAGGACGGCACGCGGATCGAGCCATTGGTGTCCGAGCCCAGGGTCAGCGGCACCTGGCCAGCCGCCACGGCGGCGGCACATCCACCCGACGAGCCCCCCGCCGTACGGCCCAGGTCGTGCGGGTTGTGGCAGGCGCCTTCGTGGCTGTTCTCGGTGGTAAAGCCGTAGGCGTATTCGTCCATGTTCAACGCACCCACCAGGATGGCCCCGGCCGCCTCCATACGCTGCACCAGCAGGCCATCTGCCGTGGCTGGCGCGCTGTCGCGCTCTATCTTGGAGCCCGCCAAGGTGCGCAGGCCGGCGATGTCGAACAGGTTTTTTACCGCGAACGGCACGCCCAGCAGGGGCAATGCGGCCTGGCTACCGTCGACCAAGCCAGCGTCTATCTGTGCGGCTCGCTGCAAAGCACGGGTCTGCACCAAGTCGGTGAAGGCGTTGACGCGAGCGTCGGTTGCCGCGATGCGGGCCAGACAGTCCTGTACCAGCTGCGTAGCGCCCACTTCGCGCGCAGCCACGGCCTGGGCCATGCGGGCAGCGTCCTGCTGCCACCAGGCAGTAGTGGCCGTCATGGCGCGCCTCCGGGCACAGCCGGCGAAACAGGGATGAAGGCCATGGGTGACTCGTCCTGCACCGTCAAGGGTACGGCCTGCACCAGCTCGGCCATGCCCGCCGCCAGGGCGTAGTAGCGCAGCACACCGGGGCGCGCATCGCCCAGCTCCAGGCCCAGCGCGGCGGCGGCTGCGTCGACATAGGTTTCGATTTGCTGCTCTGTCATCACCGCGCCTTTCGCTGAAAAATCATCCGGCAGGGCTGCCGCTGGCGATGTAGGCACGCCAGCCGCCGAAGTGCGAGATATCCGTCGCCCCCTGCAAAGCCTGCGGCTCGCAGACAAAGCCCTGCACCGTGCTGCCGTCGGCCAAGGTCAAGGTACCTATACCCAGGGACGCGGGAATCAGCGCGACGAAGGAGCCGTAGTGCGCCAGCGGCATTTCCCACACCTCCACCGCAATCTGCGTGCCTGCGCCAGGGGCAACGCGCAGCAGGCCCGGCTTGGGCGGCACGGTGCCGGGCAAGGCAAACAACTGGTAGTCGGGGGCGGTATGCGTGCTGGCCAGCAGCGTGGCCTGGCGTTCCGTCAATTGGCTGTTCAAAGGCATGCCCGACAGATGGGCCCCCACCACCGCCACACGCGCCAGTGCCTGTGGCTGCAGGCCCGGAATGCTCTGCGGCGCGGGCAGGGGCTGACCGAGCGCGCCTTGCAGCATGCCGCTGGCATGGTGGTAGCGCTGGCCCAGCTCGGCCAGTTGCCAGTCGCTGCCGCAGGGGCCAATCAGGGTGATGCCAAACGGCAGGCCGTCCGGCCGCAGGCTGCTGGGCACAGAGATCGCCGCGTAGTCCAGCAGATTGACGAAATTGGTATAAGCCCCCAGGTTGCGGTTCAGCACCACCGCGTCGGCCTGCATCTGGGCAATCGTGTAATGGGTGGGCGCAGTGGGCACCAGCAGCAGGTCGATGCTGTTCCTACCCACCCACATCGCCGCGGCTTGCTGCCCGTAGGCGCGCAGCTTGACCTGCGCATCAAACACATCGGCTGCGCTATAGCTCTGCCCCGCCGCCAGAATGCTGCGCACCGGCTCAATCACCTGGTCGGCATGGGCATCGAAAAAGCCGCGCACGGCGGCATAGCGTTCGGCCACCAGGGCGCTGTCATACAGCAGCGCCGCAGCAGCAGCCAGCGGCGCGTAATCAATCGACACGGGCGTGCCACCCATCTCCACCAGGCGCTGTATGCCCTGCTGGAACGCAGTCTCGGCCATAGCGTCGCCAAAGAACTCCAACTGCGACGGCACGCCAAACCGGAACCGCGCAGGAAAGGCGGTGCGCGCCAAGACCAGATCGCGCGAATACGGGTCCAGCGCGTCATAACCCATGGCGGCCTCCAGCACGCGCACAGCCGTACCGACGGTACGGGCAAAAATGGACACGCAGTCCACGCTCTGCGCGGCCGGCACCAGGCCGCGGGTGCTGACCAGGCCTTTGGACGGCTTGATACCCACGATATTGTTCAGCCCGGCCGGCACCCGGCCCGAGCCAGCGGTGTCCGTGCCCAACGCGAAATCAACCTGCCCGGTGGCCACCACATAGGCCGAGCCGGAACTGGAGCCACCCGACACATAGGCGGGGTTAAACGCATTCGGCACCGGACCATAGGGTGAGCGCGTGCCATTCAGGCCGCAGGCGAACTGGTCCAGATTGGTCTTGCCCAGCAGCGACGCACCAGCCTTGAGCAGCTTGTGCACCACGGCGGCGTGGGCCGTGGCCGTATAGGCAAAGGCCGGACAGGCCGCCGTGGTGGGCAGGCCCTGCACGTCCAGATTGTCTTTGACCGCGAATTGCCAGCCGGCGAGCGGCCCGCCGGGCGCCCCTGCCACGGCCTGGCCGGGGCGTGATAGCCAGGCCGCCGCAGCCCCCGCCCAGGCGCCAGATTCTGCGCTGACCATGCCGCCAAGCGCCGCACCACTTTCCAGAGTTTCGGTTTGCACCATTTTTACGCATCCCAACTTGTATCCAAGATGCGATGCAAGCAATATGCCAGCTTGGCTGCGATCCATACAGCTGCACAACGGTGCGGTTTGGCCGCGCCCGCAGCCTGCGCGCCTGAATGTGCCAGGTTTTCGGCCGCCCTGGTTAAAATCTAAGGTTGCCTGCCCCACCGGCAGCGCCCCTGACCTGCTCTGGAAAACACCTTGTCTTACGCCTCTGAAACCCGCCGCCGCCGCACGTTCGCGATCATTTCCCACCCGGACGCGGGTAAAACCACGCTGACCGAAAAGCTGCTGCTGTTCTCGGGCGCGATCCAGATTGCCGGGTCGGTGAAGGCGCGCAAGGCCACCCGCCACGCCACGTCCGACTGGATGGAAATCGAGAAACAACGCGGTATTTCGGTAGCGTCGTCGGTGATGCAGATGCTGTACCGCGAGCACGTGATCAACCTGCTGGACACCCCCGGCCACAAGGACTTCTCGGAAGACACCTACCGCGTGCTGACGGCGGTGGACTCGGCCCTGATGGTGATCGACGCGGCCAACGGTGTGGAAGCGCAAACCCGCCGCCTGATCGAAGTCTGCCGCCAGCGCGACACGCCCATCATCACCTTCGTCAACAAAATGGACCGCGAAGTGCGCGAGCCGCTGGACATCCTGGACGAGATCGAACGCGAACTCGGCATGCCCTGCGTGCCCATGACCTGGCCCGTCGGCCAGGGCAAGAGCTTCGGCGGCATCATGAATATGCGCACGCAAACCATGACGGTGTTCGACTCCGGCAAGGAACGCCTGCCGCAGGAGTTTGAAACCATTGCCCTGAGCAACCGCGAAGAACTGATCAAGCGCTTTGGCGCTGAATTCGAAACCGCCGAGCAAAGCATGGAGCTGGCCGCCGGCGCCTCCCCCGCCTGGGACCTGGAGGCCTTCCTGGCCGGCAAGCAGACCCCGGTGTTCTTTGGCTCCGGGGTGAACAACTTCGGAGTGATGGAAGTGCTGGACGCCCTGGTAGACCTGGCCCCCTCGCCCCAGTCGCGCACCAGCACCACACTGGTGAACCGCCAGCCGGTGGTCAAGGAGATTCAGCCCGAGGACAAAGCCTTTGCCGGCGTGGTCTTCAAGGTGCAGGCGAATATGGACCCGGCCCACCGCGACCGCATTGCCTTCGTACGCATGGCATCCGGCAAGTACACGCCCGGCATGAAGCTCAAGGTGCAGCGCACCGCCAAAGAGCTGCGCCCGACCAGCGTGGTGACCTTTCTGAGCCAACGCCGCGAAGCCGTGGACGAGGCCTATGCGGGCGACATCATCGGCTTCACCACGCACGGCGGCGTGCAACTGGGTGACACCATCACCGACGGTGCCAGCCTGCAGTTCACCGGCCTGCCCTTCTTCGCACCCGAGCTGTTCATGACGGTGATTTTGAAGAACCCGCTGCGCACCAAGCAGCTACAGCAGGGCCTGGCCCAACTGGGCGAAGAAGGCGCCATCCAGGTGTTCCGCCCCGACGTCGGCGGCCCCATGCTGCTGGGCGCCGTGGGCCAGTTGCAATTTGAAGTGGTGCAACACCGCCTGAAGGCCGAATACGACGCCGACGTGCGCCTGGAAAGCTGCCAGTACACCGGCGCCCGCTGGATCACCGCCGACACCCCGGCCGAACTGCGCAGCTTCACCGATGCCTACCCCATGCGCATGGCCCACGACGCGGCCGATACGCTGGCGTATCTATGCACGTCGCCCTACGACGTGCGTCTGGCGCAGGAGCGCTTCCCCAAGATCCACTTCCACCCCCTGCGCGAACACGCTGGGCTGGCGCTGCAGACCGCAGGCTGACCCAGGCCATGGCAGAAAAGCTCATCTACATCAGCCAGCACTATGCTGTTTTGTGGCTATGCCTTGTGTCCTGCTGGGGGTTTGGCCAGACGCTGACACCCGAAAGCAAGCAGCCCGCAAGCTTGAACACACTGCTCGCACTGGCGATGGGAATGGGGGTAGTCATCTGCGGTTTGCAAGCCCTGGCGATTCTGGGGGCATTGAAGACCACCTGGATTCTGGCGCTGCTTGCACTGGGCTGGTTGGCTGCTGCAAAGCACTGGATGCGCAAAGCGCCACACCCAGTCAAGGACTGGCTCACGTGGTGGACAAGCTTGTCGCTGAACGCGCGCGGCAGCGTGATCCTGCTGGGACTTTTTTTCAGCAGTACGCTGTTGTTGCCCATGACGCCGCCCCTGGGTGGAGACGAAGCCATGTACCACCTACCGCATGCCCGGGCCTGGGCAGAGTCGGGTGCGCTGGATATCCACGGCTGGTTGCGCTATCCCTGGTTCCCATTCAATCTGGACCTGCCTTTTGCGGCTGCACTGTTGCTTTATGACGATGTTTTCGCCCATATGCTTGGCGCTCTGCCTGGATGGGTGTGCGCGGGGCTGGTGTTTCATATAGCACGGCGCTTCACCAATGTTCCAGCAGCATCCATTGCCACCATTCTTTGGCTGCAAACAGGCCGCGACCAATACGCCTTGGCTGGTGTGGACCTTGGTGCAGCATTATTCGTATTTGCGGCTTACGCTGCTTACCTGCAGGCCCAGGACACCGAGAAGAAGGCTGGCTGGCTGGCCGTGGCAGCGTTTCTCCTGGGGATTGCATGCGGCGGAAAATACCAGGCGCTGAGTTTTATTCCGCTGCTGGTACTCGGCGTATGGCAGACGGACAGAACACCGTCGACCTTGATCAAGGCTGCCGCAGCTCTGCTACTGCCCTGCGGCTACTGGTATGCACGCAACGCCCTGATGACCGGAGACCCCTTCCAGCCTATGGGGGGCAAGATTTTCGGCTTTACGGACTGGAACCTGGCCGACTACCAGGCCCAGTTTGCCGACCTGAAAATGCATGCCGGCTGGCCCCAATGGTATTTATGGAGCATTCTGCTCGTTCCACTTTTCCGGCCACTGCGCACGGCGCGGCATATCCCCACAGCGTTCGCCATCTGTGCCTATAGCATCGCATTCTGGCTAGCCACGTCGCACTATCCACGCTATCTGCTGCCGGCATACCCCCTCATGTGTATTTTGAGTGTTGCCGCTTGGTGGCAACTGGGGCAACTCGTTGCTGGAAAGATTCCGCCTTCAAGAGCGGCATCTGCACCACGGATCGGTAGATACGTGTGGACTATCGGAATCGCCATCTTGCTTCCTTTGCTGGCCATGGGTTGGAAAAAAGAGCTTGAGCGCGTAGCACCAACCCAAGCGAGTCGCGAAGCCTTGTTCAGCTCCACCATCGCCAGCTACGATGCGCTGTCATACGTCAACCAGAATTCGACCCAAAAGATCTACCAGATTGCTTTGGACGATGCGATCTACTTCTCCGCCAAACCGCTGTACGGTGACGGCTTCGGGCCGTGGCGATTTGCAGACTATGTAGCGTTGCCGCCCAAGGACTTCGCGGCCAAGCTCACAGCCAACGGATTTGACACTTTCATCATCCGCACCAGCCCCAACAGAGCCACCGAAGAACAAGCCGGCTTTGGCGATTATTTTTCCCCCGTTTTCTCGCGCAACGGAGTGACGGTCTACCACGTCCAATCGAAGCCACAATGAACATGGATATCTTCGCTACCCCGCTCTCCATCGCCGTCGTTATTCCTTGTTTCAACGAAGCTCTGGCAATTGGACAAGTTTTGCAAGAGTTCCAGCGCGAACTGCCCCAAGCAACGCTACATGTCTTCGACAACAACTCGACGGATGGCACGGCTGACGTTGCCGCAGCCCATGGCGCCGACGTGGTCCATGTACAACTACGTGGCAAAGGCAATGTGGTGCGCCGGATGTTTGCAGATGTAGAGGCCGACGTTTACATCATGGTCGATGGCGACGCGACCTACGATATTTCATCCGTACGCGAACACGTCGCGCTGCTGGTACAGAAAAAACTGGATATGGTGGTCGGGTGCCGCCAAGACAGCGGAGACAACCCCTTGACTTACCGTCCCGGACACCGATGGGGCAACCGTTTGCTGACGGGCTCCGTGAGCCGCATCTTCGGCGGCCAATTTACCGACATGCTGTCCGGTTACCGCATTTTTTCCAGACGCTACGTGAAATCTTTTCCGGCCATTGCCAAGGGCTTCGAGATCGAGACAGAGCTCACCGTACACGCACTGGGTCTGCGCATGCCGCATGCAGAGGTACCCACGATCTACCTGTCGCGCCCTGAGGGTTCGCACAGCAAGCTCTCCACCTACCGCGATGGCTGGCGTATCTTGAAAACCATTCTGAAGCTGTTCATCAGCGAGCGCCCCCTGGCCTTCTTTGCGTTGATCGCAGCGGTGTTGGCAACTTTCTCTATCGGCCTGGCCATTCCGCTGGCTATCACCTATATGCACACAGGCCTGGTACCTCGTCTGCCCACTGCAGTGCTGGTCACTGGAAGCATGCTGAGCGCCCTGCTGTCACTGGTCTGCGGTGCGGTGCTGGACACCGTGACACGGGGACGCCTGGAAACCAAGCACCTGGCCTACCTCAGCATTCCAGCCAGCCGCGGTTAACGGCCTCCATGAAACAATTGCCCCCCTTTCTGCGCTTTTGCGTGGTGGGCTTCATTGGCCTGGGGGTAGACCTGGCCGTACTGTATGCGCTGGCCTGGGCCATGGGCTGGTATGCGGCGCGGGTGTTGTCGTTTATCGCGGCGGCCACGGCCACTTGGTGGCTGAACCGGCGCTTTACCTTCCAGGCCGATGCCTCGGCATCCGTGTGGCAGCAGTACCTGCGCTACATGGTGTCGATGCTGGGGGGCGCGGTGCTGAACTACGCGGCCTATGTGGCGACCCTGCACTGGATCCAAATACCAGGCCAGGCGGCGCTGGGCGTCGCGCTGGGCAGCTGTGCGGGCTTGGTGTCCAACTATCTGTCGGCACGGCACCTGGTGTTCAAACAACGCCGTCAGTCTTGACGCTGCACCTCTAATGTGGAGTCGCAGCCTATGCCGGCGGCAATCCAGCGCCGGGCCCAGCGGCCCAGCAGGGGGGCCGCCCAGCGCATGCGTGGACCCAGCACATCGGCGGGCTGGCTGATGGCGCCGCACAGATAGCGCGCCTGCGCATCGTCCCAACGCAAGGCCGCGCAGGCACCTTTGCGCCGCCCCGACAGCAGAATGCCCAAAGGGCAAGGGGCCGACAGGCAGCACACACCACAGCCATTGCAGGCCGCACCTAGCGCCGGCTTGGCCGGTGCCCCGGGCTGGATGTGCAACACCTGCCATTCGGCAGTGGGGGCACGCGAATGCGAAGCTTGCGGCATGTGGGCAATTGCTATCTATTCAATAGCTATCTGCGCAGGTATTACCTGCGCTAGAGGCCTAAAATTCATATAAGCCTTTGTCAAGCTGGGAAGCTGCTGCGCAGGGTCTGGTACAGCGCCTGGAAGCGCGCGTACCGGGACACCGCCGCCTCGGTCTGCGCCACGGGCTCAAAGCGCTGGGCGACGGGCGGGCTGGGGCAAACATCGGCCTCGGTGCCGCCATCCGCCAGCCAGGCCAGGCGCGCTGCGCCCAGGGCGCCGCCAGTAGCGCCGCCTTCCTGCGTGACCAGGGAGACACCCAGGGTATTCGCCAGCTCTTGCGACCACCAGGCGCTGCGGGCGCCACCACCCACCACAGAAAGGGCATGCACCGGCTGGTCGGTGGCCAGCGTGCGCCAGCCGTCACACAGGCCAAAGTTCACGCCCTCGACCACGGAGTAAGCGAGTGCCGAGGCATCCACGCTGTGCGTCAAACCGAACAGTACGCCCTGGGCGTTCGGGTTGTTGTGGGGCGAACGCTCGCCCGACAGATAGGGCAAGAACAGCGGCGCCTGGGCCCGGGCCTCGGGCGACAGCTGTGCGGCTGCGGCCAGCAGCGCGGCTTCGTTCTCGAACTTGAGCAATTTGGTGGCCCAGGTCACGGCGCTGGCGGCCGACAGCATCACCGACATCTGGTGCCAGCGGTTTGGCAGCGCGTGGCAAAAGGCGTGCACGGCCTGCGCCGGGTTCGGGCGGAAACTGTCGGTCGCGAGGAACACCACACCCGAGGTACCCAGCGAGACAAAGCCCTGCCCCGGCGACACCACGCCCATGCCGACCGCGCTGGCCGCGTTGTCGCCGCCGCCCCCCGCCACTGGCAGGCCGGCGCGCAGGCCCCAGCGTTGGGCCAGGGCCGCAGACAAACCGGCAGACACCTCGCTACCCTCGACCACCCGGGGCATATGCGACTCGGACAGGCCACAGGCGTCCAGCAGCTTGGGCGACCAACGCCGCGCGCCCACGTCCAGCCACAGCGTGCCCGAGGCGTCGGAGCAATCGGTCACAGCCTCGCCGGTCAGCAGCAGGCGCAGATAGTCCTTGGGCAGCAACACGCGGGCGGTCTGGCGGTAGATATCGGGCTCGTGCTCACGCAGCCACCACAACTTGGGTGCGGTGAAACCGGGCATGGCCAGGTTGCCGGTGATCTGGCCGACGTCGGGCACGGCCCGGGTCAGGGCCTCACAGGCGGCACCGCTGCGGCCGTCGTTCCACAAAATCGCCGGGCGCAGCACCTTGTCCTGCGCATCCAGCAGCACGGCGCCATGCATCTGGCCGGACAGGCCGATGGCCCGCACGGCAGACAAGTCGGCCCGGTGGCCAGCGGCCAGTTGGTCCATCACCGACTCCAGCGCCAGCCACCAGCTGTGCGGGTCCTGCTCCGACCACAGGGGCTTGGGCTGCTGTACGGTGAGCTGCGCATGGGCTACGGCGACCACGCGGTGGTCGTCGGCCAACAGTAAAGCTTTGAGTTCAGAGGTGCCTAAATCGAGTCCAAGGTACATGGCATTGCCTTATGGATAGAAAGTACGGGGAAAGTAGGAATTGGGTGACCTGGCTGCTTGGGGCTTGGCGCACCGCCTTAGTTCTAAGGACAAACTAACTCTACCGCATATTCTTCCTGCGCAAGCAGCTATGTTTTATATAGCACTAGGGGTTTTTACCACCAAATCGGGCTTCGGCCTGGCGGCGAAATTCCTTCGGCGTCATACCCTTGATCTGCATGAAACGGCGGTTGAAATTGGCCACATTATTGAAGCCCACGTCGTAGCACACATTGTTGATGTAGCGGTCTGTCTCCATCAACAGCTGGCAGGCGCGGTTGATGCGCAGGCGGTTCACGAAGTCGGTGAAAGTATTGCCGGTAGCGCGGCGGAAATAGCGCGAGAACTGGCTCTCCGTCATATTGACGCGGGCCGACACCTCGGCCATGGTGAACTGCTCGGCGCTGTGTTCGGTCAGGAAGCTGACGATGCCGCTGATCTGCGCCAGCGAGGCGTCGTCGTCAAAGCTCTGCATCTGCACCGTAGACAGCAGCCGATAGTCGGTGCAGCGGGCCAGCTTGTCCAGCAGCATCAGAAACTCGCCAAAGCGCGCCAGGCCATGGCTGTGCTTGATGCGGACCAGGGCATCGCGCGCCATCTCGCTCATGTCGAAGAACTCGATGCCGTGGCGGGCCCGCTCCAGCAGGGGTAGCACGGCTTGCAGCTCACCCACCTCGCTGCCGATCTGGCGCAGTGGTACTTCGGAGAACTGCAGCACCATGTCGCGCAGATGGACGACCTCATCGGGGTCGTCGCCGGAAATCCAGTTGTGCGGCAGGCGCGGCCCGGTCAGCACCAGGTTGCCAGGTTCGAAGTGGCCGATGTAGTCGCCCACGAACAGCTTGCCCCGGGTCTGCACGATCAGGTGCAGCTCGCATTCCTCGTGCTGGTGCCAACGCACCAGCGGCGTGGGTATGCCGTGCTCCAGATAGCGCAGGCTGCTGTGGCTTTCATGCGGCTCGTAACCCAGGGTCGGGTCGCGACCCATGTCATGCTCCAGCTCCGGTTCGCGGGCGCGTTGGCGCAGGCTGACCATGCTTATCTCCTTTGACTTAGCTCATCACATTACCACCGTCCACGTTGAGCGTCTGGGCGGTAATGTAAGAAGCCTCGGGGCTGGCGAGGAAAACCGCGGCCCGGGCCACGTCTTCGGGTGCGCCCATGTAGCCCAGCGGCACGGCCAGGCCGACGGCCTTTTTCTTCTCGCCGATCTGCAGGCCTTCGGCCTTGGCGAACTGGGCGTCCACGTCTTTCCACATCGGGGTGTCGATCACGCCCGGCGAGATGCCGTTGACGCGGATGCCGTGCGGTGCCATGGCCAGTGCAGCCGACTGGGTGTAGCTAATGACCGCGGCCTTGCTGGCGCAGTAGTGGGCGACCAGCGCCTCGCCGCGGCGTCCGGCCTGCGATGCGAGATTGGTAACGCTGCCCTTGCAGCCATCGGCCACCATCTGCTTGAGCACGGCCTGCATCACGAAGAACATGCCTTTGACGTTCACATTGAAGATCACCTCGTATTGCTTCTCGGTGATCTCCAGAATATCGCCCAGGCTGAACACGGCAGCGTTGTTCAGCAGCGTGGTGATGGTGCCAAACTTGGCCCGGGCAGCGGCCACCATGGCGTCTATGCTGTCCTGGCGCGACACGTCGGCGCTCAGGTACTGAAATTGATCGGGGTACTGCGCCTGCAGGGCTTGCAGGGCGGCCGAGGGCGTGGCAGCCAGATCGACGGCGGTGCAATGCGCGCCTTCGCGCAAGAAGGCGGTGGTCGCAGCCAGGCCAATACCGCCGGCGGTGCCGGTCAGCAAAGCATGTTGTCCAGCCAGACGTTGGAGGGTGCTCATTTTTCGTCCTTGGTGAATTGCTTGACTTGGGTCGCGGCGTTATGCAGGGCAGCGACCAGGCGCGGATCACCGGCCAGCTCGCCCCAGAAGGGGACGTTACCCGCCAGTGCGAGGACCGGGTCAGCCGCCTCGCACATGGCGTGCGCCACGGCCGGGTCCATGGCCTGGTCCTGGTAAACATAAGACAGCTCGCCACGGTGCCAGCGCTGCAAAAAGGCCAAGAACAGCGCCGGTAGCACGGCCACGGCGTCGATCGTGGCGCCACGCACCAGGCACTCGCGCACGGTGGGGGCGATGAAGCCGGGAATCTTGGAGAAGCCGTCGGCCGCCACGCGCTGGTTGGTGTCCAGAATGGCGGCGTTGCCAAAACGGTCCAGCACGGTATCGCGGTAGGCCGCCAGGTCCAGCGGGCTGGGGTGTGCTGGGGTGTCCAGACAGGGCATGACGTCGGTGGTCACGTAGTCATAGGCCATCTTGCGGATACGCGGGTCATGCGTACCTTCATGGATGTACTGGTAGCCGGCCAGCGTGCCCGCCCAGGCAATGCAGCTGTGGGTGGCGTTCAACAGGCGGATCTTGGCCTCTTCAAACGACGCCACGGACGCCACCATCTGCACGCCCACCGTTTCCCAAGCGGGGCGTCCGTTGGCGAAATTGTCTTCAATCACCCACTGGATGAACGATTCACCCATGATGGGCGCGGCATCGTCCCAACCAGTGGCGGCAAACACGCGCGGGCGCAGCTCGGGCGCCGGACGCGGCGTGATGCGGTCCACCATCGCATTCGGGCAGGTGGTGTTGGCCTGTACCCAGGCGTGCAAAGCGCTGTCGCCCACCAGTTGGATGAACGACAGCAAGCCCTTGCGTACCCGGTCGCCGTTATGGCGCAGGTTGTCGCAGTTCAGCAGGGTCACGGCACCGCTGCCACGGCGCATGCGCTCGCGCAAGATGGCGGTCAGCGCGGCATAAATGCTGCCGCCGGGTTGACCCGCTTTGGCGCGCTGCAGATCGGCAGCCAGGTCGGCCACGCTGAGGTCCAGCGCGTCATGCGCATCCAGGTAGTAACCCGCCTCGGTGACGGTAAAGGAAATGATGCGGGTGCTGGCCGTGGCCCCTACGTCGATCAGGCCCGCCAGGCTGGGCTCGTAGGGCAGGATGCGGCGTATGGATTCGATGCGCTCGTAGCTGCGTTCGTCGGCCGGGGTCACGGTCTCCAGCGTATAGGCTCCACCTTGGGCTGCCAGCGCGGCCATGGTCTCCAGCATGTCGGGGCGGGTATTGCCACCGGCCAGCGACCAACGCGTGTCACCGGAGGCCCGCAGGCGGTGCATATACAAAGCCTGGTGGGCACGGTGGAACGAGCCCACGCCCAGGTGCAGCATCACATAGTTTTCGGTAGAAGACATCACATTTCCAATTCAGTTGTCCAAACCACGCCATGCGTCTTGCCGTGAATACGGTGGACGCAACCGTTTCCAGGGAACCCGTGGAACCGGCTTTGCCGGGCCACTGGGTTCGCCCCCTTGAGGGGGAAGCGCCGCAGGCGCATCGGGGGGGAACCTGTCATGCCAGAGCGACCATGCGGCCGGCCTTGTCGAAGCAATGCAAGGTGTTCAGGTCGAACTCCAAGGACACGGGGTCGCCAATATGCAAGCTGGTGCGTTCGGCCTGGCGCGAGATCATGGGCGTGCCCATAACGTCCACGTGGATCAGCGTGTCGGCACCCAGGGCTTCGATCAGTTCCACCTTGCCCGGTACACCGGCGCTCCCCACGGGCAGCACCCGCACACCCTCGGGCCGCACGCCAATCAGGCCGTCTACCGGTACCCGGCCCGCGGCCTGCCCGGCCAGCGCGCCAAACTGCGACAGCTGCGCGGCTTTAACGATGTTCATCGAAGGCATGCCGATGAACTGCGCCACAAACTGGTTGGCCGGCTTGTCGTACAGCTCCAGCGGGGCACCTACCTGTTCGATAGCGCCGTCGCGCAGCACCACCACACGGTCGGCCAGGGTCATGGCCTCGACCTGGTCGTGGGTCACGTAGATGGTGGTCACGCCCAGGGCGCGGTGCAGCTTGTGGATCTCGACCCGGGTCTGGCCACGCAGGGCCGCATCCAGGTTGGACAGGGGTTCGTCGAACAAGAATATCTTGGGTGCACGCACGATGGCGCGGCCAATCGCGACGCGCTGGCGCTGGCCACCGGACAGCTCCTTGGGTGTGCGCTTCAAATACGGCGTGAGGTTCAGCTTCTCGGCCGCGCTCTCCACTTTCTGTTTGATTTCGGCAGCCGGCACCTTGGCGAGCTTCAGCGCGAACGACATGTTGTCGTACACCGTCATGTGCGGGTACAGCGCATAGCTTTGGAACACCATGGCCAGATCACGCTGTGACGATGGCAGGTGGGTGATGTCCCGACCGTCCACATGCAGCGAACCACCGTCTATGCTTTCCAGCCCGGCAATCATACGCAGCAGGGTGGACTTGCCACAACCGGAGGGGCCGACGAAAACAATGAACTCGTTCTTGTTGATATCGAGATCAATACCCTTGATGGCGCGGTGGTCGGCGAAGAATTTTTCAACGCCTCGGAGTTGTAAAAATGACATGGTGGTTCCTTTACTTGACGGCGCCGAAGGTCAAACCTTGGACGAGTTGCTTCTGGCTGAACCAGCCGAACACGATGATGGGGGCGATGGCCATCAGCGACGCTGCGGACAGCTTGGCCCAGAACAAGCCCTCAGGGCTGGAGTACGAGGCGATCAGCGAAGCCAGCGTGCCCGCATTGGCAGAAGTCAGATTCAAAGCCCAGAAGGCCTCGTTCCATGACAGCACCAGGCACAGCAGACCGGTGGAGGCGATGCCTCCCATGCACAGAGGCAGGATCACCCAACGGAACTCTTCCCACACCGTGGCGCCGTCCAGGCGCACGGCCTCCAGAATGTCCTTGGGCACTTCCTTGAAAGCGCTGTACAGCATCCACACCATGATGGGCAGGTTCGACAGCGTGAACACAATGACCAGCGCGGTCAGCGAATCCAGCATGCCCACGGTCTGTGCCATCACATACACCGGCACCAACGCTCCCACGGCGGGCATCATCTTGGTGGACAGCATCCACAGCAGAATGTCGCGGGTCTTCCTGGTCGGGAAGAAGGCCATTGAGTAGGCCGCCGGCACGGCAATCAGAATGCCCAGAATGGTGGAGCCCAGGCTGGTGATCAGCGAGTTCTTGGCGAACAGCAGGTAGTCGCTGCGCACCTGGACTTCGACAAAGCTGGCGAGTGTGGGCGAGAAGAACAGTTGCGAGGCAATCGCCTGGCCTTCGGTCTTGAATGCCGTCAGCGTGAGCCAGAACAACGGGAAGAACAGAAACAGCGCTACGCCCCAGGCACACACGGTGCGGACGATGGGAAAGGGTTTGGTTTTCATCATGGTCGTGCTCCCGTTCAGTCCAGGTTCTTGCCAACCATGCGCACCAGAAATACGGATGCGATGTTGGCCAGAATCACCGCAAACAGTGCGCCTGCCGAGGCTACGCCCACATCGAAGTTCATCAGTGCCTGTTTGAAAATCAGGAAAGCCAGGTTGGTGCTGTCGTTACCCGGTCCGCCGCCGGTGGTGGTGAAAATTTCAGCGAACACACTCAGCAGGAAAATCATCTCGATCATGATCACCACTGCAATCGAGCGCCCCATATGGGGTAGCACCAGGTAGTAAAACTTGTCAAAGGCGTTGGCACCGTCCATGCCCGCGGCGTCCATCTGCTCGCGGTCCAGTGACTGCAGCGAGGTGATGAAAATCAGGCAGGCAAACGGCAGCCACTGCCAGGACAGCATGATGATCACCGACAGCAACGGGAAGTCAGTCATCCAGTCAATCGGCGTGCCACCAAAGAACTGCCACACGTGGGCCAGCACACCGTAAATCGGGTTCATCATCATGTGCTTCCACAGCAAGGCATTCACCGTGGGCATAACGAAGAAGGGCGAGATCAGCAGCACCCGCACAATGCCCTGGCCAGGAAACGGCTCGTTCACCAGCAAGGCCAGACCTACGCCCAAAACCACGGTGATGACAATCACGGAGCTCAGCAGCTGCAGGGTATGCATCACCGAAGGCCAGAAGTCGGGGTCGGTGATGAAGTAGGAAAAGTTCTCCAGCCCCACAAAACCGGTCTCGCCGGGCTGCATCAGGTTGTAGTGGATGACGGAGAAATACAGCGTCATCACCAGTGGAACAATCATCCACAAAAACAGCGTGACGATGCTGGGCGCCATCAACGCACGGGGAATAAATCGGTTCATGGTGTTGCTTTCAAAAGCGGAAATAGGCCATGAAATCCCCATCCCTCAGGCGCAGTGGCGCAAGCGCCCTCTTCCGCGCGCGGAAGAGGGCTGGGGCGGGGGGCGATGGAGCCTACTTCTTGTAGTAGCCGCCCTTGGTCATTTCACGTTCAGCAGCGGTTTGCGACGTCTTCAGTGCGGCGTCTACCGTGACCTTGCCAGACAAGGCAGAGCTCATTTGCTGGCCGACAGCAATACCGATGGCCTGGAACTCAGGAATCGCAGCGTATTGCACGCCCACGTACGGCGACTTGGGCAAGGTGCTGTCGTTGGGGTTGGCGCTGTTGATGGCCTTCAGCTCTTCGATCGCAAACTTGGCCACCTTTTGGAACTCAGGATTGGCGTAGGTGGATTTGCGGGTGCCGGTAGGCACGGCGTTCCAGCCTTCTTCCTTGGCCACCAGGTTCACGTAGTCCTTGGAAGTTGCCCAAGTAATGAACTTCTGCGCAGCGTCCGTCTTCTTGGAAGAAGCAGGGATCGCCAGGTTCCAGGACCACAGCCAGTTGGCGCCCTTGGCGGTCACGGCGGTGGGGGCCTGGGTGAATGCCATCTTGTCGGCGACCTTCGATTGCTTGGGGTCGCTGACGAAAGAAGCTGCGATCGTCGCGTCGATCCACACACCGCACTTGCCTTCGTTCATCAAAGCCAGGTTTTCGTTGAAGCTGTTGGCGGAAGCACCGGGAGGGCCATACTTCTTCATCAGGTCCACGTACTGGCTGATCGCGTCATGCCAAGGCTTGGTGTCGATCTGTGGCTTCCACGACATGTCGAACCACTGGCCGCCATAGGTGTTGACCATGGTGCTCAAGAAAGCCATGTTATCGCCCCAGCCCGGCTTGCCGCGCAGGCACAAGCCGTACACGCCCTTGGCTGGATCGTGGATCTTGGAGACGATGTTGGCCATCTCGGTCCAGGTAGGATTGGCAGGCATGGTCAGGCCGGCGGCCTTGACCAGATCCGCCCGGTACATGGTCATCGAGCTTTCGCCGTAGAACGGCGCGGCATACAGCTTGCCGTCCAGTGTCAGGCCGTTACGGATGGCGGGCAGCATGTCGTCCACGTCATAGGCCGCATCGGTAACGATCGGTGCCAGCCAGCCTTTCTTGGACCAGATGGGTGCTTCGTACATGCCGATGGTCATCACGTCAAACTGGCCGCCCTTGGTGGCGATGTCGGTGGTGACGCGCTGGCGCAGCACGCCTTCTTCCAGCGTCACCCACTTTACCTTGATGTCTGGATTGGCGGCTTCGAAGTTCTTTGTGAGCTTTTGCATGGTGATCATGTGGCCGTTGTTCACGGTCGCAATCACCAGTTCGGTTGCAGCGTATGCGCCGACGGATCCCAGCATCGCGACAACGGCGGCTGCGCAAATTTTCATTTTCATGGAGTGTCTCCTGAGGTTTTTGGACTAATCCCGCTAGCGCATTGATTGCACTGGATCGGTGCCGTGATCGTAGGAGTTAGCCCATGCCGCCAGCGATACCCAAAAGGAGACTTGTTGTACTTTGTTGCGGAACAAGGCTAGTAAAAACCCTTATTACCCAACTAAAAGTATCTGAATTTGATGCCTGCTCGGAGCCCTATACTTCGCCGCACTCAGCCTCGCGCAGGCATATTTGACGGCAAGCCATCAAGACCCGTCCGATAAACTAACAGAAAAGGCGCCGGCACCGGCAAGCCGCTGCCGGCATTCAACCGCAGTACCTCGACTCAAGAACGCATACCCAGTGACCACCGGTTTGAAGATTTTTCTCGCCCGCACGGGCATTTCCAAACCCCGGACCTGGGGAGATGCCGCCCTCTTATCTGCCTTCATGTGGCACCAGGCAGGCATTTATTTTTTGCTGAACATGGCAGAGGACCCGGCCTGGCTGGCCTGGGCCTTCTGCTGACGAGATATCAAGCCTAGGCAAACGACGCGTCTTTGTACGTACCTATACGCAGCCTGTGCTATCTATCGTTGATCCGCGCCGTATTTATCGAAGCACCGGCGCCCGCCCCGTAGAAGCGCGTACCACCAAACGGGGCGCGGAGGTGATCTTCATCTGGGGCGCGGTGCCGCTTTGCTGGTGAATGACATCCATCAAAATCGACACCGCCAGTTCTGCGGCCTCTCCAATCGGCACGGCGACCGTGGTGAGCGCCGGGCGCATCTGGTGCGCCAGCTGGATATCGGTGATGCCAATGACCGACAAGTCCGTGGGCACCTGCAGCCCCAGATCGGCGGCGGCTTGCAGCACGCCAATCGCAGGCAGGTCGTTGGAGGTAAAGATGGCGCTGAGGTTGGGCACACCTGCCAACAAGGCATGGGCCGCACTACGCCCGGCATCGATACTGTCACGGCCAAAGCGTGCTGACTCTGGACCATGCGGCACGCCTGCGCGCTCCAGGGCATCACAAAACCCCCGGTAACGCCAGATGTGGTTGCCGCTGGGCTCGCTACCCACCACCGCGCCAATCCGCTGGTGGCCCAGTTTGAGCAAATGCTCGGCAGCAATGGCGCCTGCCTGGTAGAAGTCCACGGCCAGGCAAGGAAGGTCCGGCGGCTCGCTCGGGCGCTCCCACATACATAGCACTACAGGCACGCCCCGCTTGCGCAAAGCCCGCAATTCATCCAACTGTACAAAGTCGGCATTCATCACCATCACGCCGTGGGCCAAGGAGCCGCCCACGGCATCCAGGTAGGCGACTTCCTGCGCGGGATCGTCGTTGGTATTGCACACAAGCAAAAAGTAGCCCAGCTTACGCACGGCCTTTTCCACCTCCAGCGCAAACTCCGGATAGAACGGGTTGGCAATGCTGGAGACGATGAGCGCAATCGTCAGTGGCCGCCCTTCCACCAAAGCCCGCGCCGTCAGGTTCGGGCGGTAGCCCAGCTCCTGCACTGCAGCCAGCACCCGCTGGCGGGTTTTTTCGCCCACCTTGCCACGAGCACGGAGTACGTTGGAAACAGTAGCGGCCGTAACACCGGCTTTCAGGGCAACTTCAGCAAGCGTGGTCATAGGCAGCAAAAAATCAACAAGGTAGCCATTGCGCGCAGGTTGTGGGGTGGAGGGGGAAGGCTGGTCTGATCAGCCCCCACTGTACCGTGGCTGGACTGCAGGACCGGGGCTTCCGGCACGCCAGTACGCGGCTCAACCAGCACAACGCCAAGCTGCCACACCCGCAGGCGCCAATTGGGCAGATCCCAGAATGAACTCAGCATCCGGCGGAGCCGGCACCTGAACCTCACCGGGCCCGTAGTGGACGGCAAACTGCACATCGCCTCGGCGCCGCAACCGCAAACCCTGTGGCACAGCCTGTGGATGCAAGCCTGCATCCTCCGTGGCTTGGCGCAGCAGGCTCTGCAGCGACGGCGCATCCATCCAGCCCGCGAGATAACGCATGCGCTCCAGGCGCAGCACCGCAGGGTTTCCGTCGCTGAATGCGGCATCTACCTGCACCCCGTCGCCTGGCTCCACCAGATCGCGCCAGCGCGTGCAGTAGCCCTGGACCGCGCCATTGCCCAGAACGGCCTCTTGCACCCCTGGACGCAACGCATCGACACGCCATACCCGCAGCGGGAACAGACGGCTCAGTGGCCCGGGTGGCAGCGTAGCAGGTATCGCAAAGTCGCCAGTTTTACTGCCCGTGCGCGGGCCAAAAACAATGTGTGCAGAACAGTCTTGCAAGCGCCGCACCAGCGCGTCGTCCACCACCGCCAGGCAGGGAATCACCACCAGGGCATAGCCCGTCAGCGGGGCCGACGCCGGCAGGATGTCCACATCCAACCCCAACTGGCGCAGCCCGCTGTAGTAGGCGAACACCAGGGCCTGGTAATCAAAATCCGCTCCTTGTGGCTGGATGCCGAAGACCCATTGCGAGCTGTAATCCACGATGAGGGCCACGCGGGCCTGTTGCATCGCCGAGTGCGGCATCTGGATCAGCTCCCGAGCGATCTGCGCGGCCTCTTCACCGCCCATATCCAGCCGGTTGTCTGGCGTGTTCAGGCCGGAATGCATTTGCTCTTGCGCATAGGGCACTTGCCGCCAACGGAAGTAAGACACAAGCTCTGCGCCATGGGCAAAAGCCTCCCAGGTCCAGGCGCGCACCATGCCGGGCAAAGGGGCGGGATTCCACTGCGCCCAGTTCACCGGACCAGCCTGTTGCTCCATGACCCACCAGCGCCCACGGCACATGCCGCGCATCAGGTCATGGTGGAAAGCGGGAATGTCCGGGTGCCCGGTTCGCGCCCATAGCACGCGCTCATCATCGGGGATGAAGCGCGTGCTGTCCGTCAAGCCCAGCGGGTAGCTATCCCAGCTGGCAATGTCCAGATCAGCGGCAACTTCATGGTGCTCAAAGTCGGCATAGAAACCCATGAAGTTGTGCAACACATCACGTCCTGGCGCATGCTGACGCAGCAAGTCCACCTGCATGCGGTTGTAGCGACGCACGGTGTCAGAGGCATAGCGGCGGAAATCCAGCGCATGGATGGGGTTGACCTGCGCGGGCAGCCCCACCGGAAGCACCACATCTTCAAACCGGTGGACCTCCATGCTCCAAAACACATTGCCCCAGGTTTGGTTCAATGCGGCCACAGAGCCATAGCGCTCCGCCAGCCATAGCTGGAAGCCCTGCAACGCAGCAGGCGAGTAAGACAGCACGGTGTCATGGCAACCGTATTCATTGTCAACCTGCCAGGCGACCACCGCAGGATGCCGACCATAGCGTGCAGCCATGGCCACCACGATGGTGCGACTCGCTTCAAAGTAGACGGGACTGGAAAAGTCGTAGTGGCGGCGCGACCCAAAGCCTTTGACCCGCCCCGCCGCGTCCACGGGCAGTATCTCGGGGTGGTGGGCGACCAGCCAGTGCGGCGGCGCTGCAGTGGGCGTACCCAGCACCAGCTTCAGCCCGGCATCGGCCAGCGTTTGGATAGCCCGATCCAGCCAAGTCCAGTCGTATTGGCCTGGCGCCGGTTCCATGCGGCTCCAGGCAAATTCGGCAATACGCACCACTTGGATGCCCAGTCGAACCATGTCCGCAGCATCCGTGGCCCATTGGGATTCCGGCCATTGCTCAGGGTAATAACACACGCCCAGCTTCATTGAAATTGTCTCCTTGCACAGGGTTGTTTGGTGATTTTTGCCATTCATTTTTACAAAAAATTAATCGATTAACCATAGATTTCTAAAAGTCACAAAAAGTTCGCCCATCGAATAATAGGGATTTCCCCAGTGATAAAAGTGTAAAGCTGCGTGATCCCCTAGGGATTTCACTGATTACACCGATCGCATCGTGCCATGAGAATTCATTTAAGTTAAACGCTTAATCTAATTTCATGTGCCACTTTGACAGCTGCTTTTGTTTTGCCCCTGCTTCCATCCAGCAGGTGTTTTTTGGACGTGCCATGCTGCCGCGCAAGGGCCTGTGATGCAGGAAACCGCTGTGACCGTTCGCCTGCCATCCACGCCTGCCGCCGTGGAGCGCGACTACCTCCACCTGGGGCAGTACCCGTGCACGGGCCGCTCCTTGCAGATCAATAGCAGCTACCTGGAACGCGATGGCCAGGCCTGGCTGCCCATCATGGGCGAGTTCCACTTCTCGCGTTATCCCGAATCGGAGTGGGAAGAAGAGTTGCGGAAGATGCGCGCTGGCGGCATTGACATCGTTGCCAGCTACGTCTTCTGGAACCACCATGAAGAAGTGGAAGGCAGCTTCAACTGGGCCGGCCAACGCAATCTGCGCCGCTTTGTAGAGCTGGTCAAACAGGTCGGCTTGGACTTCTATCTGCGCCCCGGCCCCTGGGTTCATGCCGAATCGCGCAACGGTGGCTTTCCGGACTGGCTACAACACGGCGGAGCACTGCGCTGCAATGACGCGCTCTACCTGCGACGCGTAGCCGGCTTCTACGACCAGATCGGCGCGCAACTGCGTGGACTGATGTGGTGCGATGGCGGCCCGGTGATCGGCGTGCAACTGGAAAACGAATACGACCGCATCGGGCCAGGCTGTGGCGCGGAGCACATTTCAGAACTCAAACGCCTGGCGATTGCGGCTGGCTTGACCGTGCCCCTGTACACCGTAACGGGCTGGCCCACGCTGGACATTCCGCCACAAGAGGTCGTGCCTGTGTCCGGCGCGTATGCCGACGGTTTCTGGAGCGGCTCCAGCGAGGCACTGCCCGCCTCCGGCGTATTTCTGTTCAACACCAGCCGCAGCATCGGCGAAATGGGCAATGTGGGAGGTACCCCTGCCACGGCCTTGATCGACAAGCAGCATTACCCCTTTTTCCTGGCCGAAGCCGGCGGCGGCATGCATGTGTCCTACCACCGTCGCCCCGCGGTCAGCACCGACGACGTGGTCGCCACGGCTCTGGTACAGATTGGCTCCGGAGCCAATCTGTATGGCTACTACATGTACCACGGCGGCACCAACCCGCACAGCGCACACGGACGCCTGAACGAAACGCAGGACACCGGCTACCCGAACGATGTACCCGTACTCGGCTATGACTTCCGCGCGCCGCTAGGCCAGTACGGCCAAAGCCGGGCCTCGTACGGTCGTCTGCGTGCCTTGCATTCCTTTACGGCCGCATTCGGCGCCATGCTGGCCCCAATGGAAGCCGTGGTGCCGACAGATGCACCCGTGGACCCCGCAGACCGCATGCATTTGCGCGTTGCTGCCCGGGGCGCTGGACGCACAGGCTTCGTGTTTGTCAACAACCATGTGCGCCACCACCCCATGCCAGCGTTCAACGCGGTGCAGCTGCAGGTTACGTGCGCGGACACCATGGTGCAGTTCCCCCAGGTACAGGTGCCGAGCGGCGCCAGCTTCATCTGGCCCGTGGGCCTGGGGATAGGCAGTGCCGTATTGCACTACGCCACGGCGCAGCCACTAACACGCTTGCAAGAAGATGGCAGCCACACCTTGGTGCTGTTCAGCCACCCGGATATTCCAGCGGAGCTATGCTTCGACCGCCTTAGCGTGCAGCATGTAGAAGCCCCGGCCACTTGGCTGTCGCAGACCGCCGATACCTGGGTGGTGCGGCCACCCGCCTCCACGGCCCCCCAATGGATCAAGCTGGTAGATGCGGACGGTGTGCGCCATCGCGTACTTTTGTTATCTCGCACCCTGGCCGACCAATGCCAACGCCTGTGCTTGCTGGGTCGCGAACGCCTGGTACTGTGTCCACACAGCCTGTATGTGCAAGAAGACGCACTGGTGTTCTCATTGCCGCAAACGGCCACCGCCCACGTCAGCGTCTATCCCGCCAATGACCTGGGCGCAACGGCAAGCGATGGCTTCGTGGACTTCGTAGGCAGCGAGCCCTTACGCCAGGTTTACAGCGCACAGGCCGAGCTGCTGCATCTCAACCCCCACCCGCCCACCGTGCGCATGGGACCTCACATCTCTTGGCGGCAAGGCCCTGTGCCCCTGGTGCCAGACGATGCCGAGTTCGCAGAGGCCAGCCAATGGCGCTTGCACCTGGATGCCCAACTGCCCACAACGTCGGGTCGCGTCCTGCTGACCCTGGACTACGTGGGCGATGCCGCCCGGCTGTACGCCGACGGCGAACTGGTGGACGACCATTTCAACGATGGCGAGCCCTGGTCCATCGGACTGGACCGTTTTGTGCAGAACGGCCGTTGGCCTGCACTGACTTTGCGTGTGATTGCGGCCAACCGCGCACTGCCCATCTTTATGGAGGACTCTGCCTGGCAACGTCTGGCCGATAGCCCGGACAACGTGGCCCTACAACGCATACAGCTGGCCTGCATGCACACGGCACGGCTGGCATTCACCGCAACAGGGAGTTCCACATGGCTGGCGTAAGTCTGCGCGGCATTACCAAGGCATTCGAAGGCGCCGCACCGGTGGTACGTAATGTGTCCCTGGAGATTGCCGATGGCGAATTCTGCGTTTTCGTCGGCCCCAGCGGCTGCGGCAAATCCACACTGCTGCGCATGGTCGCCGGCCTGGAGGAAGTCGGCAGTGGCGAGCTGCACATCGGCGGGCAGCGTGTCAACGAGCTGGCACCGTCCGAGCGCAACATCGCCATGGTGTTCCAGAACTATGCGCTGTACCCACACATGGACGTGGCCAGCAATATCGCCTTCGGCATGCGCCTGGCCGGTTATCCCAAGGGTGAGATACAGGCCCGCGTGCAGCGCATCGCGGAAGTCCTGCAAATAGAGCCTCTACTGCAGCGTCTTCCACGTGCCCTGTCCGGCGGCCAGCGCCAGCGCGTCGCCATCGGCCGGGCCTTGGTACGCGACCCCGGTGTATTCCTGTTCGACGAGCCGCTGTCCAACCTGGACGCCGCGCTGCGCACCCAGATGCGGGTAGAAATTGCAAAGCTGCACCGCGCCTATGGCAAGGCCAGCACCATTTACGTCACGCACGACCAGGTAGAGGCCATGACCCTGGCCGACAAGATCGTGCTGCTGCACAGCGGCGAAGCCACCGCCCGTTATGGCAGCGTGGCCCAGGTTGGCGCGCCGCTGGAGCTGTATGCACGGCCCAAGAATCTGTTCGTGGCCAGCTTCATCGGCTCGCCCAAGATGAACTTCATCAGCGCGGTGGTGGACGAGATCACCCCGGATGGCGTGCAGGTCCGCACCGCAGACGGTCGCTTGTTGAAAGCCGCTGTAGGGGCAGGCGCCCTGCAGCCGGGCGCAGCCGTGACCCTGGGCGTGCGCAGCGAACACCTGCAGCTGCAAAGCGGCCCCGGCCACAACACCCTGCCCTGCCGCGTGCAATGGGTGGAGCGCCTGGGCGACATGACCTATGCCTACCTGGAAAGCCCGCAGCAAGCCCCGCTGACCGTTCGACTGGAAGGCGACAGCGCCGTCGTGGTGGGTGATGCGGTGCACCTACGGGTGCCCACCATCGGTTGCCACCTATTTGACGCGGATGGCATGGCGCTGCCCGCACGCACTGCATAAACAAAACCCATAGGAGACAGACATGAAGCACACATCCCCCCGCCGCACTGCGGTTCGTAACCTGCTGGCATTGGTCGTTGCCACGCTGGGCGCCAGCGTGCCCGTACATGCCGCAGAAAAAGGCAGCCTGCTGGTCTGGATCAATGGCGACAAGGGCTACGAGGGCGTGGCCAAGATTGCGGAGAAGTTCACCAAGGACACCGGCATTCCCGTGAAGGTGGAGCATCCCGAGGATGCCATCGCCAAATTCGAACAATCCGCTGCCGCTGGCAAGGGCCCAGACATCTGGATCTGGCCCCATGACCGCGCCGGCAGCTGGGTCTCCGCTGGACTGATCTCCGCCGTCACGCCCACCAAGAAGACCGTGGACTCCATCGACCCGCTGGCCTGGAAGGCCTGGAACATGGGCGGCAAGACCTGGGGTTACCCATTGTCCATCGAAGCCGTGGCCCTGCTCTACAACAAGGCCTTGGTGCCTACCCCACCACAGAGCTGGGAAGAAGTCATTGCCCTGGACAAGAAGCTCAGCGCCCAGAACAAGCGCGCCATCATGTGGCCCATGACCGAGATCTACTACTCCTACGGTCTGTTTTCTGCGGGCGGTGGCTACGCCTTCAAACGCAATGCCGATGGCACCTATGACCCCAAAGACACCGGCATGAACAATCCGGGTGCGGTGCGCGGCATGGAAACTCTGATGTCCCTGATCAAGGGCGGTGTCATGCCCAAGACCGCCAGCTACGCCGAGGCCGAAGCCGGCATGAACGAAGGCCGCATCGCCATGATGCTCAACGGCCCCTGGAGCTGGAACAACCTGAAAAAGAGCAAGATCGACTTCGGCGTGGCGCCCTACCCCAAGATCGACGGCAAACAAGGCGGCCCCTTTGTAGGCGTGCTGGGCGCCATGCTCAGCAGCTCCACCCCCAACAAGGAAGTGGCCAACGAATTCATGGAGAACTACCTGCTCTCCATGGAAGGCCTGAAAGCCATGAACGCCCACGTCCCACTGGGCGTACCGGCCAACAAGGCCTACTACACCGAGCTCAAGTCCGACCCGCTGATCGCCGGGACCATGGCCGCCGCCCAGAGCGGAACGCCCATGCCCAACAACCCGGAAATGACACGCTTCTGGACCGGCATGCAGGCCGCCCTGCTCAACATCACCCAAGGCCGCGAGACCGTGAAGGACGGCCTGGACCGCGCTGCCAAGCGCATCCGGGGTACGGAGTAATCGGCGCAGCGTCGCCCACATTTGGTATTCAAAGAAAGTCGCGCCGTGAAGAAACGTTCCCTCCTGCACTTCGCCCTGGCCGCCCTGGGTGGCCTGGCCTTGTTGGCAGTGCTGGCCTTGGTGGTAGTGATGGTGATGGCCCGCCAGCATTGGCTGGCGGCCATCACCCTGGCCTTGCTGGGAGCGGCTGTGCTGGTGTACCTGTCACCCCGCCTGTATGCCTGGCGGTATGTACTGCCCGGCCTGCTGGCGGCGCTGGTGTTCATCGTGGTGCCCATGGGCTACACACTGGCCATCAGCTTCACCAACTACAGCTCGGCACATCTGCTGTCGTTTGAACGCTCCACCGAAGTCCTGCTGGGCAAGACCGAAAGCACGGGCGACACCCTGGGCGTGCAACTGCAGGCCCAGGGCGAACGCCACCGCCTGGTATTCACGACCGAAGACGGCGTGGTGTACGCATCGGACTACCTGCAGCTGGGTTCGGACTTGCGCGCCGCCTTGCAGCCCCTAAGTGAAGGCGCCGTGCAGGACGCACTCAGCCTGAAAGACATGATGGCCTTGCAGAGCGCCTTGAAGAAAGTCGTGGCGGTGCTGCCTGACGGTACCGAGCTGCGGCAAAGCAGCCTGCGCCGCTTTGCCGCCATGCGCCCCAGCTACCAGCGCGCCGCCGATGGAACCCTGCTGGACACCACGGACCACAGCGTGCTGCGGCCGGACTTTGCAGCCGGCTACTGGGTCCGCGCCGATGGCCAGCAGATAGAACCCGGCTTTCGCGCCGTGGTGGGTTGGCAGAACTATGTGCGCATCTTCACCGAGCGCAAGTTTCTGGACCCTTTCCTGCGCGTGTTTGCCTGGACCGTCAGCTTCGCAGGCCTGAACACATTGTTCACCTTTGCCATTGGCGTGGTGCTGGCCGTGGCCCTGAACTGGGACGCACTGCGGTACCGCAACTTCTACCGCATGATGCTGTTCCTGCCGTATGCGGTGCCGGCCTTCATTTCCATACCGGTATTTCGCGGTCTGTTCAACGAAAACCTGGGTGAGATCAACATGATTCTGGATGCCTTGTTTGGCATCCGACCCGGCTGGTTTTCCGAGGCTAATCTGGCACGCGGCATGGTGCTAGTGGTGAACACCTGGCTAGGCTACCCCTACATGATGATTCTGGCCATGGGCCTGATCAAAGCCATTCCCGGCGAACTGTACGAAGCCTCGGCGCTGGCCGGTGCCGGTCCGCTGACCAACTTCTTCCGCATCACCCTACCCCTGATTGCCAAGCCGATTGCGCCCTTGCTGGTGGCCTCGTTTGCCTCCAACTTCAACAACCTGACGCTGATCGCCCTGCTGACCGGCGGCGCACCAGACTACCTGGACACCCAGGTGCCGGTGGGCGCCACCGACCTGCTGGCGTCCTACACCTATCGCATCGCATTCCAGGACTCGGGGCAGAACTACGCCCTGGCCTGCGCCATCTCCAGCATCGTATTCCTGCTGGTGGCCACCCTCGCCGTGGTGAATCTGCGGCTGTTCAAAGTCGGCAAGGAAGCAGTTTAAAAATGGCCATCGTCATCAAAAAATCCCAACGCTGGCGTGTGCTCATGGCGCACCTGGGTTTGCTGGCCTTTATCGCGCTCACGGTGTTTCCGTTCCTGATGATTTTGTCGATATCACTGCGCCCCGGCAACTTTGCCGGCGGCCACCTGATCCCCCGCAGCATCAGCTTCGAGCACTGGAAACTGGCCCTGGGCATGTCCTATCTGGATGCCGATGGCCAATTGGTCAAGCCGCCGTTTCCAGTGCTGCTGTGGATCTGGAATTCGCTCAAGGTATCGCTGATCTCGGCCACCGTGGCCCTGCTGCTGTCCATCACCAGTGCGTACGCCTTTGCCCGCCTGCGCTTCAAGGGGCGGGCCGCCATGCTCAACGGCCTGTTGCTGTTGCAGATGTTCCCCTCGGTACTGGCACTGGTGGCGATCTACGCCCTGTTCGACCGAATCGGCGAGTTCATCCCCTGGCTGGGCCTGAACAGCCACTGGAGCCTGGCCCTGGCCTATACCGGCGGTGTGGCCCAGCACATCTGGCTCATCAAAGGCTATTTTGAAAGCGTGCCGCGCGAGTTGGAAGAAGCTGCGGCGGTGGACGGTGCGTCGCCCTTCCAGGCCTTTGTGTATGTGCTGCTGCCCATGGCGGCGCCGATCCTGGTGGTCGTGTTCGTACTGGCCTTCCTGGGCGGAATGATCGAGTACCCGGTGGCCTCCGTACTGATGAACAACGAAGAAAACCTGACCCTGGCCATTGGCTCACGCCTGTTCCTGTTCAACCAGCGCTACCTCTGGGGCGACTTTGCCGCCACCGCCATCTTGGCCGGCCTACCGCTGACGCTGCTGTTTCTGGTGACCCAACGCTGGCTGGTCTCGGGACTGACCTCGGGCGCAGTTAAAGGCTGATTATTTTTTACCACAAGGTTAAACGCTTTACCCCACAGAGAGCCTCTCTGTAATACCACCCAGGCCACTAGGCCCATAAGGAGACTGAAGATGAAGAAGAAGACCATACCCATGCGCGCCAGCGCAGCTGCAGTTCTGGTGCTGCTGACGGGCGCCGCCCAGGCCCAGTTCAGCACCGACGGCTACTTCCGGGCCGGCACCGGCGCCGGCGTCAAAGACAGCCCCACCAGCTGCTTTGGACTGGCAGGCGATGGCCTCAAATACCGCCTGGGTAACGAATGCGATAACTATGGCGAAATCAACCTGAAGAACACCGTCAAGGTCGGCGATCTGCAATTCAGTGGCAATCTGATGCCCGTGTACTGGAGCGCCGCCCAGGAGACCGCCAACCCTACCAGCCTGGGCCAGGCCTTCGTGGAAGGCAAAGGCTTTGACATCCTGCCCGAAGCCAACTTCTGGGCCGGCAAGCGCTACTACGGCCGCACCGATGTGCACATCACCGACACCAAGTACACCAAGCTCGACGGCACCGGCGGTGGCGTGGACAACATCGCCGTCGGCGGCGGCAAGCTGGGCTTTGGCTACTTCCGCCGCGACAAGGGCACCTTCGCCGGCTGGGGCACCGCAAGCCGTGTGAATGCCGAGTTCAGCACCAGCAAGATCAATGATGGCGGCTGGCTGCGCATCCTGGGCACCGTGGTGAGCAGCGAAGAAAGCGCGGACAAGGACAGCAACGCCCTGGAAGGACACAGCGGCATGGCCCTGACCATCCAACATGCCCAAGACAACCTTTTCGGCCTGGGCGGCGGCAACAACCTGTGGGTGCAGTTCGCCAAGGGTTCCGCGGGCCTGGACGGCAACTTCTCCAACGCCTACACCGGCACAGGCAACGACTGGGTCGCCAGCGACGCCAGCAGCAGCGCAACCTGGAGCGAGGTCCACAGTGGCCAGAACAGCTTCCGCGTGGCCGACGCACTGAGCTTCCAACGGGGCAACTGGGGCGGCCAGGTAGTAGGCCACATCCAGAAGGATCACCTGCTGGGCTATGAAACCACCCGCACTTCCATCGGCGGACGTGTGGCCTATGCCTTCACCAACAACTTCAAGCTGGTCAGCGAGCTGGGCTTGTCGCGAAAATCCCCCACCGGAGGCGATGCACAAACCCTGACCAAGTTCACCATTGCACCCACGCTGAGCACCGGCCGTGGCTTCTTCGAGCGGCCTGAACTGCGCCTGTTCTACACCCGCGCCAGCTGGAACACAGCCGCTGGCGCCGACACCAGCAACGGCCTGCCCAGCGGTCGCACCAGCGCCAACCGTTTTGGCCTGCAAGCCGAGTACTGGTGGTAACTAGGCTCACCCCCAGGCTGCGCTGCGCTTCGCCAACCCCCTTGCAGGGGGCGATACCAGCGGCCCGGCAAAGCCGGTTCCGCGGTATCCCTGGCGCAGATAGGCCAGCCAACCACCAGTGTTGGGAAACAAGTTGATTTGAGGTGCTCTTCCCCGGCGGAGGTGGTTTTATCCGCCGGGGTTTTTTCTTGGGACATGCCATGCATATTTTGAAAATCGGGGTGGCGGCCATCGCTACGGTGTGGGGCCTGGCCATGCACGCTGCGGGTGCCATCACCGTGCAGCCGGTCGCCGAGCTGCGCAACGACTTCATAATGGGTGCCGACGTTTCCATGCTCGACCAGATGGAGCGCAACGGAGCCCAGTTTTCCGATGTGCAGGGCGTGCGCAAGGATGCGCTACAGATCCTGCATGACAACGGCGTCAACTGGATCCGCCTGCGCCTGTGGAACAACCCGGTGAATGACAGCGATGTGATCGAAGGTGGCCGCACCATCTCACGCCGGGGCGATCCGGTGGGAGGCGGCAACAACAATCTGGCCACCACCGTGCGCCTGGCCAAGCGCGCCAAGGCCATGGGTTTCAAGCTGCTGCTGGACCTGCATTACAGCGACTTCTGGGCCGACCCCGGCAAGCAGACCAAGCCCGCCGCCTGGGCCAAACTCAGCGGCACGACGCTGGAGCAAGAGGTCTACCGCTACACCAGCCAGGTGCTGGACAGCCTGAAAAAAGCCGATGCATTTCCCGACATGGTGCAGGTGGGCAATGAACTCAACGGTGGCATGCTCTGGCCCGACGGCAAGACCTGGAAGGAAAAACCGGGTGAAGTCATTGGCGGCGACGATGGCTTCGTGGCGCTGATGAACCAGGGCATCAAAGCCGTACGCGACGCCGACGACAAACGCGGTACGCCCGAGCACATCAAGGTGGCCGTACACCTGGCTGACGGCGGCAAGAACGAGCTGTACCGCCGCGTATTCGATCTGTTCAGCCAGCGCAATGTGGACTACGACATCATCGGCCTGTCCTTCTACCCCTACTACCACGGCCCGGTGGAAGACTTGCAGGCGAACATGGACGACATCTCGGCCCGCTACGGCAAAGAGGTGCTGGTGCTGGAAACCGCCTACGGCTACACCACGGCCAATGGCGACAGCTGGCCCAATCTGTTCAACGCCGACATGCAAAAAAGCGTGGGCTACAAGGCCAGCGTGCAGGGCCAGGCCAGCATGGTGCGCGATGTGATCCAGGCCGTGGCCCAGGTGCCCGGCGGACGCGGTCTGGGCGTGTTTTACTGGGAGCCCGACTGGTACCCCGTGCCGGGCGCCGGCTGGCGCACCGGTGAGGGCAACGCCTGGGACAACCAGGCCATGTTCGACTTCAACGGCAAGGCGCTACCGTCCCTGGAAGTATTCAAGCGCGTGCGCGACGCCGGCACCCCGACCGACACCCCGCAGGTGCTGGATCGCGGCCCCATCCCGCTGAATGCCTTTGTGGGTGAAGTCTGGACACCGCCCGAATCCGTCAAGCTGGCCTATAGCGACGACGCCGAGCGCAAGGTCTATGTGCAATGGGACGACCTGCCCGCCAACGCCCTGGCGCAGCCCGGGCACTTCCGTCTGCAAGGCGAAGTCAGCGGCCAGCCGGTCAAGCTGGTAGCTGAGGTCAACGTCGTTCCTCGGCGCAATCTGGTGCAGGACCCCAGCTTTGAACGCGGCGACCTGAAGGACTGGACCATCACTGGCAGCACCGCCGCCACCAGCAACGAGCGCAACCCCGGCAATGCGCACAGCGGCCTGCATTCGCTGCACTACTGGAGCGGCGACCCGTTCAAGTTCGAGGCAGTCCACACCTTCAGCGGCATCCAGAACGGTAGCTACACCCTCAAGGGCTGGGCTGCCGGTGGTGGCGGCGAAAAGGGGCTGGAGCTGTTTGTGCGCGACTGCGGCCCCCAGTCCCCCTCGGCCCGCTGGACCAACACCGGCTGGCAGAAGTGGTCGCAGGCCGTACTGCGCGGCATCAACGTGACCCAGGGCAGCTGCACCATCGGCCTGCGCGTAGACGGCACGGCGGGCAACTGGGGCAACCTGGACGACATCGAGTTCATGCGCGAGGAAGGCAATCCCTGAATGCGTTCCAGCGCTAGGACGGCGGGCCCCACACGGCTCGCGTGGATGCAAGTGGTAGCAACAACATAAGAGGAGACACACCATGCAATTCAAATCCATCATTCGCACAGTAGGCACCGGCATTGCCGGCCTGTGCCTGGCAGTGGCGGCCCAGGCCGCCACCTTCGCCAAGGGGGCTGACGTTAGCTGGGTAGACCAGCAGGAGTCGGCCGGCTATTCGTTCTATAACAGCAGCGGGGTCAAGACCGACCCATTTGTACTGTTAAAGAACATTGGCGTGAATGCCATCCGCCTGCGTGTCTGGGTCAACCCCTCGGGCGGCTGGTGCAACGCGGCAGACACCTTGTACAAGGCCAAGCGCGCAGCGGCCCAAGGGCAACGCATCATGATCGACTTCCACTACAGCGACAGCTGGGCCGACCCCGGCCAGCAAACCAAGCCCGCCGCCTGGAGCAGCCACACGGTGGCCCAACTCAATACCGATGTGTATGCCCACACGCATGACGTGCTCAACTACCTCAAGAGCAATGGCATCAGCGTGGAATGGGTGCAGGTTGGCAATGAAATCAATGGCGGCATGCTGTGGCCGCAGGGCAGCACGTCCAACTTCAGCCAACTGGCAGGCTTCATCAACAACGGCTACAACGCCGTCAAGGCGGTGTACCCCAACGCGGAAGTGGTGCTGCATCTGGCCAATGGCTACGACAACGCTGTGTTCCGCTGGTTCTTTGACGGCGTGAAAGCCGCTGGCGCCAAATGGGACGTCATCGGCATGTCGCACTACCCGACGGCCAGTAACTGGGCCAATCGCAACATCAGCATCGCGAGCAACATGTCCGACATGGTCTCGCGCTACGGCAAGCCGGTGGTCATCTCCGAGGTGGGCATGGACTGGCAGCAAGCCAGTGCCTCCAAAAGCATGCTCAGCGACCTGATCAACCGCGTCTCGGCACTGGGCGGAAACGGCCTGGGCGTGTTCTATTGGGAGCCGCAGGCCTACCCCGGCTGGCAAGGCTACACCTTTGGCGCGCTGGACAGCTCAGGCCGCTTCACCATCGCCCTGGATCCATTCTGAAAAAACAGACTCTGGCGCAGGATCCACCTGCGCTAGAAGCTATACATTCAATAGCAGGCTAACCCGCATGCTGGGCAAAGCCGTCCAGCACATTCACCGCGTTCACCCCCACCTCATCCACCGCGTAGCCGCCCTCGAACACAAACACCGTGGGCAGGCCGGCGGCGGCAAGGTCGGCGCCTACGCGCAGATAGTCCTCGCTGCGCAGCGTGAAGCCGGAGATCGGGTCGCCCTCGAAGGTATCCAGCCCCAGCGACACCACCAGCGCCTGCGCGCCGCTCTGGGCGATGCGCTGCAGGGCCAGTTGCAGCGCATCGCGCCAGCGCGCAAAGTCGGTGCCGCGCGGCAGCGGCAGGTTCAGGTTGTGGCCGAGACCCGCGCCGGTACCGGTCTCGTCGGCATAGCCCAGGAAGAACGGGTATTCGGTGTGCGGGTCGCCATGCACACTGACAAAAAATACGTCGGCACGCTCGTAGAAGATGGCCTGCGTGCCATTGCCATGGTGGTAGTCGATGTCCAGCACAGCCACCCGCTCGGCCCCAGCGTCGCGCAAGGCCTGGACCGCTACCGCAGCATTGTTCAAAAAGCAGTAGCCCCCAAAAAAGTCAGCCCCCGCATGGTGGCCCGGCGGGCGGGTCAAGGCAAAGGCGGACCGTGCACCGGCGCTGACCAGCTGCGCCGCCGTCACCGCGCACTGGGCGCCGGCATAGGCTGCGGCCCAGGTGCCCGAGGTCAACGGCGTGCCAGCGTCGTACGAGAACAAGCCCATGCGCGCAGCAAAGTTGGCGGGCAGTATGTCGGAGCGGAAACTGCGCACCGGCCATACCGACGGCAGCGCATCGCGCTCGGCATTCGCCGGGTCCAGCGCCACCCACTCGTTCCATGCGCTCGCCAGAAAGTCCAGGTAGCGCGGGCTGTGCACCCGCTGCAAGACCTCCAGGCCATGGTCCTGCGGCGCACGCACATCTCCCTGCCCGCGCCGCTGCAGCTCCTGCAGCACGTAGTCCGCGCGCGCAGGCACTTCGAAACACGGCACCAACTGGCCACGGAACATCTCGACCTTGCCCTGGTGCAGGGCGTGCTGGTGGTTGTAGACGGTGATCATGCGAAAGTTCTTTCCAAGCAGAAGTGAATGGCCGAAAGTATGCCGCTCCAGCGCTGAAATAGCTTTGCTTTATGCCCCAGCTTCAGGCTAGCATGCGCACAGAAACAAGCTTTTCATCGCACATCATGAGCACAAAATTACCCATAGCCGCGCTAGACAGCACAGATCGCACTATTTTGCGGCTGCTGCAAAAAGACGGCAACTTGTCCACCCCACAGCTGGCCGAGCAACTGGCCCTGAGCACCACGCCCTGCTGGCGCAGGCTGAAGCGGCTGGAAGATACCGGTTTCATCACCGGCTACGAAGCCCGGCTGGACCGGCGCAAGCTGGGCCTGGACATCCTGGCTTTTGTGCAGGTCACCTTCGGCGTAGTGACCGGCAGCGCCATCCAGCAGTTTGAGGACACCATCGCCCAGCGGCACGAGGTACTGTCCTGCCACAAGGTGACTGGCCAGGCCGACTACCTGCTGCAAGTGGTGGCCCCCAGCCTGGATGCCTACAGCGACTTCGTGGAAACCGTGCTGCGCAGCCTGCCCGGCATCAGCCTGATCCATTCCAGCCTGGCGCTGCGCGAGATCAAGGCATCGGGCCAGCTACCTGTACCCGCAGTCGATTTATAAGTAACAGGCCGCTAGCGCAGATAGTACCTGCGCAAGCAGCTATGTTTTAAATAGCAAATCAGACTCAGTGGTAAAAGCCCAGCACCATCGCCCCGGCGGTGATCAGCACACAGGCTAGGCCACGCCGCAGGGTCAGCGGCTCGCCCAGGAACAGCGCGCCAATGAGTGCGGCGAACAGCACCGAGGTTTCACGCAGCGCCGACACCGTGCCCATGGGCGCACGCGCCACGGCCCAGATCACAATGCCGTAGGACGCCAGCGACATCGCCCCGCCACCCAACCCGGTCCAGACGGCGCGCGCCCCCAGATCGCGCGGCCAGGCGCGGTGCTGCCACCAGTACAGCAGCAGCATGGCCAGGCTATCCAGCACAAACAGCCAGCCCGCATAAGCCAGCGCATCACCCGCCGCCCGCGCGCCCAGCCCGTCCACCACGGTGTAGGCGGCGATAAAGGCGCCGGTGGTCACCGCCGTCAGCGGCCCGGCCAGCGCCATGCCCCGGCGCAGCTCCGCCAGGCTGAAGATGCCCACCGAGATCAGCACCACACCCAGCCAGACCCACAGCCCCATGTTCTCGCCCACAAACAGCGCCGCGCCGATAGACACCAGCATGGGCGAGGACCCGCGCGCGATCGGGTAGGACTGGCCGAAGTCGCCCACCTTGTAGGCCCGCACCAGAAACACGTTGTAGCCCACGTGCAGCGCCACGCCCAGCGCCACGTAGACCCAGCTGGCCGGCAGCGGAAACGGCCGCAGCAGCGCCAGCGGCAGCCCGCCCAGGCCTGCGCCCACCATCATCAGGGTCAGCACCGCCTTGCGGTCGGTACTGGCACTGCTTTTCAGCAGCGCATTCCAGCTGGCGTGGCAGAGCGCGGCGCAGAGGACTAGGAGAATGACGAAGGGAGTCATAACGCCAGGTGGAAGACCAATAAATACTCACCCAATCGGCGCTCTGAGGCGGGCATCAGGCTCATTCTCTAATAATCGGCACTTGTGACCCACGCGCCGCTGCAACTACGGCCTTGTGCAAAACATCTGTATCAGCCTGCACCAACGCGACCACTGTCAACTTCTTGGTTTGCTCAATACCAGCCTTAAAAAGACACATGCAAGCGTGATACGGATGCTGGGCCGATGCATAAAGAATACCGTGCAGTTCTTGCTTCCTACAGTCTTGTGCAAAAGCCTGGCTGGTCTCATAGCGCATGGACTGAAGCACCGGATAACGCTCTTCCAGCCCTCGCAGATCGGCTAGTCGTAAATATGTTTGAGTCGCAAAACTTGCCAATACACGCTGCTCTAGCCTGTCCCAGTGACAACTCCGCACTTCGCGGCGGAATAGTGATTCATACAAAGCCGTTTCTGGACTATCAGCCAGATAGGCAGTGGGCTCTTCGACGAGATCAAAGCGCCCCGCAAGGCCGCCAGGTGGCGCCAACAAGTAGCCCTTGGTGCGAATGCTGTCACCTCTGCCACTCTTGCGTTGCACGCGGTGCCAAATTTGGTGAGCCGGAATCTCGACAATTGGTGGTGACAGATCTTTGAAATTCATGGTTGAGGTTAGTAAGCCTCAGCCGTTGCCAAACCCAATATGCGGGTCAATGCCATACCTTGCTCCAATGCAGAGCGGGGCGTCTGACCGTCCAGCGCCGTAGCAGGTGACTCTAAAAACGCAAGCAATTGCCAGCCATCAGTGGTCCCCAGCTGCTTGGATACAGGCTGCACCACGGGCCAGATCGCGGGTTCAAACTGCCAACGCGGCAACTTGAAACCTCGACGCAAATGGGTCAAGCCGATGCAGCGCCCACTTTTGATCCAAGCGTTAATGGTGACGCGGCTGGTGCCGGCCAATTCAGCAGCTTCATCAGTAGTGATCATGTCGGCAGCATCCAAACGGTCGCGGCGGTACTGCGCCCCAGACTGCAACAAAGCCTTGGTCTGCGCAACAGTGGCGTAAGGACTATGGGTCGAAACATTGCTCTCTTGGGCTGTTTCTGTAGCAAACGGTGAGTGAATGGTTAATGTGTTCATACGTGCGTTCTCAATAAAAGCGCTTCATGGCGCATTACGCAAATTGGCCTTACCTGATGAAAAGAAACCATTCGACCGCTGACCAGAGGCCAATATGCCTCGGCCGCATTGCGGCAATCGATTCACCAGCTCAGCTCGGCCCATTGCAGGCATGACGTTGATCGTGCGAGGAGCCAGCTCTTGCTCAGAGTCGGCATCAAATCCCACAGTCGTATATAAATTTCTGCCAACGCGGCGCAGCATTACGTTGGCCAAGATTGGTAGCGTATGCCTACGCTCAACAATCCCTGCTACGGACTGCAAGACTGCGAGAACTTTCGATTGAGTAGCCTTAAGAACTATCACATGTACCTTTCAAAACGAGGCAACCGTGGGGCACCAAAAATGCGCCTCCAGCTTCGTTATTAGCTGCAGGCTCAATTTTAGTTCAATTCGTAAATTTCGATAATCTCGTTAAGCTGGATAAAACTTAAAAATCAAACAAAATATAGCTCTAGCGCATATTTCACATGCATAGATAGCTACATTTTGAATAGCAACCAACTAACGCGCCAGCACTGGCTTCAGCGCCACGCCCGTCGCCGTGCCCAGCGCCACCACCTGCTCCGGCGGCGCGGCCGCCACGATGCGGCCGCCGGCGTTGCCGCCGTCCGGGCCCAGGTCGATGATCCAGTCGGACTCGGCGATCACGTCTAGGTCGTGCTCGATAACCACCACGCTGTGGCCGCCATCGACCAGGCGGTGCAGCACGCGGATGAGCTTTTCCACATCGGCCATGTGCAGGCCCACGGTGGGTTCGTCCAGCACGTACAGGGTGTGCGGAGCCTTCTGGCCGCGGCGGGTGATGTCGTCGCGCACCTTGGCCAGCTCGGTCACCAGCTTGATCCGCTGGGCTTCACCGCCGCTCAAGGTCGGCGATGGCTGGCCTATGGTCAGGTAGCCCAGGCCCACGTCCTTCAGCAGCTGCAGCGGATAGGCGATGACGGGCATCACGGCGAAGAAGTCGACAGCTTCGTCCACCTCCATCTGCAGCACGTCGCCAATGCTCTTGCCGCGCCAGGTGACGGCCAGCGTTTCGGGGTTGAAGCGTGCGCCCAGGCAGGTTTCGCACTTCACCTTCACGTCGGGCATAAAGCTCATGGCAATGGTGCGCAGGCCCTGGCCTTCGCAGCTGGGACAGCGGCCGTCGCCGGTGTTGAACGAGAAGCGCGCCGGGCCGTAACCGCGAGCCCGCGCCTCCAGCGTGTCGGCAAACAGCTTGCGGATGGTGTCCCAGAAGCCGATGTAGGTGGCCGGGCAACTGCGCGGGGTTTTGCCGATGGGCGTCTGGTCCACTTCCAGCACGCGGTCGATGGCGGCAAAGCCGGCCACATCGGCACAGCCCAGCCAGGCGGGGCGCTGGCCGGCGGCCCAGCTGTCGCGCCCGGCCTTGGTACTGCGCTGGACCACGGCGGTCTGCACGTTGGCCAGCAGCACGTCGCGCGCCAGCGTCGACTTGCCCGAGCCGCTGACGCCGGTGACCGCCACCAGGCGCTTCAGCGGAATCTGCACGCTGACGTTCTGCAGGTTGTGCATGGTGGCGCCGCTGACGGTCAGCCACTGCAGCGGCTCGGCGATGGCCACGGCCTCGGTGGCGGCGTCTGCCGCAGCCTTCTTCTTCGCTGCGGCCTTGGTCTTGGCCGTGGGTGCTTCATAGGGCAGATCGGCCACCGGTACCGCCACGGCGGCCGGGTCGAACGCCTCCACCACACGCCGCGCCTTCAAGGGATGGCGCATGGCGTGCAGCAGGTAGCGGCCGGTCACGGATTCGCTGGCATCGGAAATATCGGCCACCTTGCCCTGCGCCACCAGCCGGCCACCGCGCTTGCCAGCGCTGGGGCCGATGTCGATGATGTGGTCGGCGCGGCGGATGGTATCTTCGTCGTGTTCCACCACCACCAGGGTGTTGCCCTTGCTGCTCAGGCTGTGCAGCGCGTTCAGCAGGATGTGGTTGTCGCGTGCATGCAGGCCGATGGTTGGCTCGTCCAGGATGTAGCAGACGCCTTGCAGATTGCTGCCCAGCTGGGCCGCCAGCCGGATGCGCTGGGCCTCGCCGCCGCTGAGGGTGGGGGCGCCACGGTCCAACGTCAGATAGCCCAGGCCGACTTCCTCCAGAAACTCGAGGCGGCTCTGGATTTCGGGCACCAGGTCGCGCGCGATGTCGGTTTCGCGCTGGCTCATTTCACCGGCAACCTGCAGCGCCTGCACCCACTGGCGGATGTCGGTCACGCTGAGGCGCGCCAGGTCGGTGATGCTGGCGTTGGCAAAGCGCACGGCCCGGGCCGTGGCGTTCAAACGCGTGCCCTGGCAGGTCGGGCAGGCCACGTCGTGCAGGTCTTCGACCTCGGGCTCGGCAAAGGTCTGCTCGCGGCCGCCCTGGTCGTCGGCGCGCACCGAGTCGTCGAACACGGCACGCTGGTCCTTGGTCAGCTTCACGCCCGTGCCCACGCAGTCGGGGCACCAGCCGTGCTTGCTGTTGTAGCTGAACAAACGCGGGTCCAGCTCGGCGTAGCTGGTGCTGCACACCGGGCAGGCGCGCTTGCTGGAGAACACCATCACCTTGCCGATATGGGCGGTTGGCAGGCCGTCGGCCATGGCCTCTTTCAGGCCGTCGATACCGACCAGCACATGGACCACACCCTTGCCATGCTCCAGCGCCGTGGCCAGGCCTTCGCGCAGGCGAGCCTCGTTGCCGGGGCCGACAACCAGGCTCAGCACCGGCAGCTCTACCGTGTGCTCCTTGAAGCGATCGATGCGCGGGAAGCCGATGGTCGGCAGGAAGTCGCCGTCGACGCGCAGGTGGCTGTAGCCGCGCGGCCGCGCCCAGTCGGCCAGCTCGGTGTACACGCCCTTGCGGTTGATGACCAGCGGCGCCAGCAGGCCGATGTGCTGGCCGCGGAAGGTTTTCAGCAGCTGGGCGGCGATGCTGTCCGGCGTTTGCGGCTGCACCGCCGCACCGTCTTTCACGCAATGCTGTATGCCCAGCTTCACGTAGAGCAGGCGCAGGAAGTGCCAGACCTCGGTGGTCGTGCCCACGGTGGACTTGCGGCCGCCACGGCTCAGGCGCTGCTCGATGGCCACGGTGGGGGGAATGCCGTAGACCGCGTCCACCTCGGGCCGGCCCGCCGGCTGGACGATGCTGCGCGCATAGGCGTTCAGCGACTCCAGGTAGCGGCGCTGGCCCTCGTTGAACAAGATGTCGAAGGCCAGCGTGGACTTGCCGGAGCCGCTGACGCCGGTGACCACATTGAACTGGCCGCGCGGAATGTCCACGCTCAGCGACTTCAGGTTGTGCTCCTTGGCGTTGACGATCTGGATCGCATTCGGCGGCACTACGCGCGCCGCCTGCTTCGCCAGCCAGGCCGGCGTCTTTTCTTTCACCACCTGGGCGCCGGTGCCCAGCGTCGACTCGTACTCGCGCAGCGCGGCACCGGTATGAGAGGTGGCGTGCAGGCGCACCTCCTCGGGCATGCCCTGGGCGACCACCAGGCCGCCGCCATAGCCGCCCTCCGGCCCCATATCGATCAGCCAGTCGCTGGCGCGGATCACGTCCAGGTTGTGCTCGATCACCACCATGGAATGCCCAGCGTCCAGCAGCTTGCGCAGCGCACGCATCAGCTTGGCGATGTCGTCAAAGTGCAGGCCGGTAGTCGGCTCGTCGAACAGGAACAGCGTGCCCTTCTTGGCCACCGGCTGCCGGCCATTGCTTTTCGCCGCCTCGGCCAAAAAGCCGGCCAGCTTCAGGCGCTGGGCTTCGCCGCCGCTCAATGTGGGCACTGGCTGGCCCAGCTTCACGTATTCCAGGCCTACATCCACAATCGGCTGCAGCGCACGTATGACATCGCGGTCACCTTCAAAAATAATAGCAGCCTCGGCCACCGTCAGGTCCAGCACGTCGGCCACGTTCAGCTGGGCCAGGCGGGCATCGGCCACGGCACGGCGCTCTATCGTCACCTCCAGAATCTCAGGCCGGTAGCGCTTGCCATCGCAGTCCGGGCAACGCAGGTACACGTCGCTGAGGAACTGCATTTCCACATGCTCGAAGCCCGAGCCGCCGCAGGTGGGGCAACGCCCGTCGCCGCTGTTGAAGCTGAACTTGCTGGCGGTGTAGCCGCGCTGGCGCGACAGCGCGGCGTTGGCAAAAATCTCGCGGATGGCATCCCAGGCGCCCACATAGCTGGCGGGGTTGGAGCGCGCAGTCTTGCCGATGGGCGACTGGTCCACAAACACCACTTCGCTGAGGTAGTCGGCCCCCAGCAGCCGGTCGTGCAGGCCCGGGGTTTCGGTGGCCTTGCCAAAGTGGCGCATCAGCGCCGGGGCCAGCACGTCCTGGATCAGCGTGGACTTGCCCGAGCCGCTGACGCCGGTGATGCACACCAGGCGCTGCAGCGGGAATTCAACCGACACGTTCTGCAGATTGTTTTGCCGCGCGCCCTCCAGCACCAGGCGCGGCGTGGCGTCGGTCACCAGCTTCTTGAAGCCCATGCCTATGGTCTTGCGTCCGCCCAGGTAGGCGCCGGTCAAGGTGTTGGCGTGGCGTAGGTCGTCTGTCGTACCGTCGAAGACGATTTGCCCGCCGCGCGCGCCGGGGCCCGGGCCCATATCTATCATGCGGTCGGCCGCCAGCATCACCGCCGGGTCGTGCTCGACCACCACCAAGGTGTTGCCGGCATCGCGCAGCCGCTGCATGGCCTCGATGATGCGGTGCATGTCGCGCGGGTGCAGACCGATGCTGGGCTCATCCAGCACAAACAAGGTGTTCACCAGCGAGGTGCCCAGCGCCGTGGTCAGGTTGATGCGCTGTACCTCGCCGCCGCTCAGCGTGCGGCTTTGCCGGTCCAGCGTCAGGTAGCCGATGCCTACGTCGCACAGGTATTTGAGACGGGTGGTGATTTCATCGAGCAACAGCTTCAGCGCCTGCTCGTCACCACTTTGGCTGCTGCGCTCGGTATGCATGCCCAGGATGCGCTCGGCCTGCAGGTCGAAGAAGCGGCGCAGCCGGTCTATGGGTAGCAGCATCAGGTCGTGCAGGCACAGGCCGGGCAAGGCCTCCAGCTGGGCGCGGCTCCAGGACACGCCCAGGGGTAGATGGCGCTTGGCGGGGTCTAACACCGCATTCGCATCCTCCACGCTGCCCAGGCGCCACAGCAGGCTCTCGGTCTTCAGCCGGGCGCCCGCGCAGGCAGAGCAGGTGGTGTAGCTGCGGTATTTGGACAGCAGCACCCGGATGTGCATCTTGTAAGACTTGGTTTCCAGGTATTCGAAGAAGCGCTTCACGCCGAACCAATGCTGGTTCCACTTGCCGTTCCAGTTGGGCGATCCGTTGATCACCCAGTGCTGGTGCTCGGGCGTGAGCTTGTAGTACGGGGTATCGCGCGGGATGCCAGCCGCCTCGGCGTGGCGCATCAGGTCGTCCTGGCATTCCTGCCAGGCGGGGGTCTGCATGGGCTTGATGGCGCCGGAGCGCAGGGTCAGCTTGTCGTTCGGGATCACCAGGCCATAATCCACGCCGATGACGCGGCCAAAGCCCTTGCAGGTCTCGCAGGCGCCCACCGGCGAGTTGAAGGAGAACATCGACGGAATCGGGTCGGTGTAGCGCACATCGCTTTCGGCGCAGTGCAGGCCGGTAGAGAACTTCCACAGCTGGGGTTCAGCGTCCTCCTCGGCCGGCAGCACATACACATTCAGGCGGCCGCCGCCGCGCTTGATGGCCACCTCGATGGCTTCCAGCGCACGGGACTTCTCGGCGCCAGCAATGCGAAAACGGTCGGCCACCACGTCCAGCACCTTGCGGGTGGCCGGGGCCACGGCCTTCTTGCTGGGTTTGGCGGGCGTGGCAGGCGCCTCCACCGCCACTTCACGCTCGGCCTGCACGCGGGTGAAACCGCTGGCCGACAGCCATTGGGCGACTTCTTCGGCCGTTGTATTGCCAGGCAGCTCCACCGGGAAAGTGAGCACCAACCGAGGGTCTTGTGCCGCCGCCGCGCGCTCGCACAGCTCGGCGTAAATGCTCTCCGGCGTGTCATGCCGCACCGGCAGCGCGGTGACGCGGTCGAACAGGTTGCCGGCGCGGGCGAACAACAGCTTCAGATGGTCGTTCAGCTCGGTCATCGTGCCGACGGTGGAGCGGCTGGAGCGCACCGGGTTGGTCTGGTCGATGGCGATGGCCGGGGGCACGCCCTCGACCTTGTCCACCGCCGGCTTGTCCATACGGTCCAGGAACTGGCGCGCATAGGCCGAGAAGGTCTCCACATAGCGGCGCTGGCCCTCGGCGAACAAGGTATCGAACACCAGGCTGGACTTGCCGGACCCGCTGGGGCCGGTCACCACCGTGAGCTCACCGGTGCGGATGTCCAGGTCGATGTTCTTCAGATTGTGCTGGCGCGCACCGCGAATGCGGATGGTTCCCTGGGTCATAAGTGGGTGCTCGGATGGGTAAGGCGGACCATTGTAGGGAGCGCCCGACACGTAGAGAGACCAGGGGGTTATTGCCTTAAAAAACCCACTAACGCACCATGCCCTGGGTGAACGACAAGGCCTGGGCGGCCTCGCGCAAATATTCGCGCACATCGTCCAGACCAGGGCCTACGTGGCGGTCGATACGGCGGATGTACGGACATGTCAGCGTGGCCAGCGCGGTATGGTCAGGCCCCAGGATAGGGAAAGAAATATCCACCACGCCGAAGGACTGGGCGCTTTCGCGCTCCAGATAGCCCCGTTCGCGGATGGCGGCCAAGGTCTGCGCCAGGTTGTCCGCAGAGATGGGCACTTCTCCATCCAACGGAGTGTGCTCGGCCAGCATGGCATTGAAACGTCCCTCGTCCGCGTAGGCCAGCAGCAAATGGCCGGAAGCCGTGTCCAGCAGGCCCACGCGTGCGCCGCGCTGCACTGCAAAGCTCCAGCCGCTGGGACTGTTGATTTGCGCGCTGATGAGCACATTGCCCCGGTCGTACACCCCCATGTGGCAAGACTGCTCGGCACGGCGGGTGAAGTCGTCCATGATGGGCAAGGCCTGGTTGATCAGACGGCTTAGCGGCGGGTGCATGTTCGCCAGGGCAAACAGTTTCAGGCTCAAGGCGTAGCGGTCGCCCGAGGGCGTGCGCATCACGTACTGGCGCACGACCAGCCGCTCCAGCATGCGGTAGATCTCACTGGCACTGCGGTCCATTTCTTTCACGATTTCAGCGCGCGTGAGACCATGCGGCTGGGTAGCCAGCAACTCCAGAATATCCAGGCCCTTGTCCAGTGCGGGCGCGCGGTAGCGCTCGTCGGCGCCCGGGCCTGCATCTGGGACTTCTTCGACTTTGGGACGGCGGCCGCGGGGTTTACTTGCTGTGGCGGACATGGGGTGATCTTTACATGGGCTGGCAGTTTTTATAGCAGACGCCACAAGCCCTAGGGAAACTACCAGGGCTACCGAGGCGTAACATGCCTATCATTATTCTTCATATATGAATTGTTTGTTCATATTTGAATTAAATAAAACGGAGCGAAAAATGGGTCAAGGCAGACTGCAAGGCAAAACCGTGCTGATTACCGCAGCGGCGCAAGGCATAGGGCGTGCCAGCGCTCTGGCGTGTGCGGCCGAGGGAGCCCGCGTGATTGCCACGGACATCAACCAAGTCCTGCTGGACAGCTTGGCAGCCGAACACAGCAGCATCCAGGTTGAGCTGCTGGACGTGCGCAGCGATGCCGCCGTGACCGCGCTTGCCGCCCGCACACCTACGCTAGACGCCCTGTTCAACTGCGCCGGCATGGTGGCCAATGGCAGCATGCTGGAATGCACAGAAGCCGACTGGGACCTGAGCTTTGACCTGAATGTGAAAAGCATGTTCCGCATGACCCGCGCATTTCTGCCAGCCATGCTGGCCAAGGCCGAAGCCACACAGGGCAGCGTGTCCATCATCAACATGGCCTCCATGGCGTCCAGCATCAAGGGCTTTGCCAACCGCTGCGCCTATGGCACCACCAAGGCGGCAGTGATCGGCCTCACCAAATCACTGGCAGCCGACTATGTGAAAGCCGGTTTGCGCGCCAATGCACTCTGCCCCGGCACGGTGGACACGCCGTCGCTGCGCGGTCGGATCGCCAGCGCAGCCGACCCGGTACAGGCCGAAAAAGACTTTGTAGCCCGCCAGCCCATGGGGCGCTTGGCTAGCGTGGACGACATCACGCCCACGGTGGTCTACCTGGCCAGCGATGAATCGCGCTTCGTCACAGGGCAAACCCTGCTGGTAGATGGCGGCGTAACCATTTAAATCGGGTGTCTACACCCTCGGCCACGCAGCAAGGCATACCGTGACACCTCTGGTTTCCGTCAACAATCTCAGCAAATCCTTCCCGGGGGTCAAGGCACTGGACAATGTGCGGTTCGACCTGCTGGCGGGTGAAGTGCATGCCCTGATGGGAGAAAACGGCGCGGGCAAATCCACGCTGATGAAAATTCTGGCCGGCGTTTACAGCAAGGACAGCGGTGAAATGCTGCTGGACGGCAAGCCGGTAGACATACAGAGCCCGGCACACGCGCAATCACTGGCGATTGGCATCATCCACCAGGAACTGCACCTGATGGGCCACCTGACCGCCGCACAAAACATCTACCTGGGGCGCGAACCGCGCAAGGCGGCCGGACTCTTCCTGGACGAGAACAAGCTCAACCAGGATACGCAAGCGCTGTTCAGCCGTATGAACCTGGCGCTGGCACCGACCACACCGATTGGCGAACTGACGGTGGCCAAACAGCAAATGGTGGAGATTGCCAAGGCGCTATCCCATAAATCGCGCGTGCTGATCATGGACGAGCCCACCGCCGCACTGAACAATGCGGAAATTGACGAGCTGTTCCGCATCATCCGCCAGCTCAAAAGCGAGGGCGTGGGCATTGTCTATATCTCGCACAAGATGGACGAGATCCAGCGCATCGCCGACCGCATCACCGTGATGCGCGACGGCACATATATCAACACTGTGCCCGCGGCCACCCCCATGTCGCAGGTGATCGCCATGATGGTCGGCCGCAACCTCGAGCAAGCCGAAAAAAGCATCCCCGATACCAGCGCCAACGAGGTGCTGCTGGATGTGCGCGGCCTGAACCGTGGCCGGGTAATACGCGATGTGAGCTTCAACGTGCGCCGTGGAGAAATCGTCGGCTTCGCCGGCCTCATGGGCGCCGGGCGCACCGAGGTCGCCCGCGCGGTGTTTGGCGCAGACCCCATCGATTCGGGCGAGGTGCGGGTGCGCGGCCAAGCCATACGCCTGAACTCGCCGGAAGACGGGGTACAGGCCGGCATTGGCTATTTGTCCGAAGACCGCAAGCACTTTGGCTTGGCCACCGGCATGGACGTAGCCGCCAACATCACCCTGCCCAGCCTGCGCCGCTGGCTGAAATGGGGCGTTTTTCTCAACCAGTCGGCCATCCGCAGCATTTCACAGCAGATGGTCGAGAAGCTGCGCATCAAAACCCCGTCCATCACGCAAACCGCCAAGCTGCTATCGGGCGGCAACCAACAGAAGGTGGTGATCGCCAAATGGCTGGTGCAAGACTGCGAAATACTGATTTTTGACGAACCCACGCGCGGCATCGATGTAGGCGCCAAAAGCGAAATTTACAAGCTGCTCAACGAGCTGGCAGCCCAGGGCCGCGCGATTGTGGTGATCTCCAGCGAGCTACCCGAGGTGCTGCTACTGAGCCACCGTGTGCTGGTGATGTGCGAGGGCCGCATTACCGGCGAAGTACGCGGTGACGAGGCCACCCAGGAAAGCCTGATGGCACTGGCCACAAGACGCGAGACGGATGCCAGCGCCCAAGCCGTATTGCACTGACCAACCACCGATTCATAAAAACCAGGTCCATCCATGTCTGAACCCACTTCCTCTGCATCCTGGTTGGCACGCCTCACGGGCGGGCAGGCCAAACAAAAACTGCTGGCCTTTGCCAGCCTGATTGCACTGCTGGCCATCTTCACGGCCCTCAAACCCGATGCCTTCATGACGCAGGACAACATCATCGGGATTCTGCAGTCCACCACGGTCATTGGGGTGCTGGCCATCGCCAGCACGTTCATCATCATTACCTCGGGCATCGACCTGTCGGTCGGCGTGCTGATGACCTTTTGCGCCGTGATGGCCGGCATATTTCTGGTCAACCTGGGCATGCCCCTACCGCTGGGCATTCTGTGCGCTCTGGCTATGGGCGCCTTATCAGGCTGTATTTCAGGTCTGGCCATCACCAAGCTCAAAGTGCCTCCTTTTATTGCCACGCTGGGCATGATGATGCTGCTCAAAGGCGTGTCGCTGATCATCACCCACACCCGCCCCATCTACTTCAATGATGTGGAGGGTTTTGACCAGATCGCGCTGGGCTCGCTGATCGGCGACCTGATCCCCGGCCTGCCGATTCCGAATGGCGTGTTGATCATGTTTCTGGTGGCAATCGTGTGCGCCGTGATACTGAACAAGACCGCCCTGGGCCGCTACACCTTTGCCCTGGGCAGCAACGAAGAAGCCGTACGTTTATCCGGCGTGAATGTGGACCGCTGGAAGGTCATCATCTACACATTCAGTGGCGGTATCTGCGGCATTGCCGGCCTGCTGATTGCATCCCGCCTCAACTCGGCGCAACCCGCGCTGGGCCAAGGCTATGAGCTGGATGCAATTGCCGCCGTTGTAATTGGCGGCACCTCGCTCAGCGGTGGTGTGGGCACGATTCTGGGCACCATCATCGGCGCCTTCATCATGAGCGTGCTCATCAATGGCTTGCGCATCATGTCGGTCGCCCAGGAATGGCAGATGGTGCTGACTGGACTGATCATCATTTTGGCCGTCTACACCGATAACCTGCGGCGCAACAAGAAATAAGGAGATTGCCCGACACCCACCACCGACCTTACGCCCGGCTTGTACTGGACACCGTTTCGTTTCGCTTCATTCATTTTTACAACCACACCGTTCCATCAGGAGACAAACCATGAACGCAAAGAGAAAACTGCTCGCATTGACCGCTGGCTTGGCATTGGCTGGCTTCAGCAGCTTCGCATCGGCCCAGGAAATCTACATCCCCCTGATCTCCAAGGGCTTCCAGCACCAGTTCTGGCAAGCAGTCAAACAGGGCGCAGACCAGGCCGGCAAGGATTACAAGGTGAAGGTCACCTTCGAAGGCCCGGAAACAGAGCAACAGGTGGACAAGCAAATCGACATGCTGTCTGCCGCACTGGCCAAGAAGCCAGCAGCCATTGGTTTTGCCGCACTGGACAGCAAGGCCGCCATTCCATTGCTGAAAAAGGCCCAGGCTGCCAAGATTCCGGTGATCGCATTTGACTCGGGAGTCGACAGCGACATCGCGCTGACCACGGCACAGACCGACAGCAAAGCCGCTGCGGCACTGGCGGCCGACAAAATGGCCGAAAAGATTGGCGGCGAAGGCGAAGTCGCCGTGATTGGCCACGACCAGACCAGCACCACCGGCACCGGCCGACGCGACGGTTTTGTAGACCAGATCAAGGCCAAGTACCCCAAGATCAAGGTAGTGGACATCCAGTACGGCGGTGGCGACCACCTCAAGTCGGCTGAAATCGCCAAGACCTTGCTGCAAGCCCATCCCCAGCTGAAAGGCATCTTCGGCACCAACGAAGGTTCGGCCATCGGTGCCGGCAAGGGCCTGAAAGAGGCCAAGAAAACCGGCGTGATCATCATCGGCTTTGACTCGGGCAAGGCCCAGAAAGACATGATCAACGACGGCACCATCGCTGGCGCCATCACGCAAAACCCGGTGGGTATTGGCTACAAGACGGTGGAAGCAGCCGTTAAGGCGCTCAAGGGCGAGAAGCTGCCGAAGATCATCGACACCGGCTTCTACTACTACGACAAGAGCAATATGAAAGACGCCAAGATCGCGGCCGTTCTTTACGATTGATTCGTCTGTGGGCAAGCGGATGCGGGGGCATCCCTTGCCCATTTTTTTGACTGCAAAGGAAGCTCAGTGAAACTTTTACGCTACGGATTGCCAGGCCAGGAAAAGCCTGGCGTATTGGACAGCCAAGGCCGTGTGCGCGATCTGTCGGGCGTGATCGCCGATGTCGCAGGTGCAGCCTTGCTGCCCGAAAGCCTGGCGCGTCTACGTGGCGTGAACCTGGACAGCCTGCCCTTGGTAGTGGGTATGCCCCAAAAAGACCTGCGCCTGGGCCCCTGCGTGGGCAGCGTAGGCAAGTTCATATGCATTGGCCTGAACTACTCGGACCATGCTGCCGAAAGCGGCATGCAAGTACCACCGGAACCCGTGGTATTCAACAAATGGACCAGTGCCATCGTCGGACCGAATGACCAGGTGGAGATTCCGCGCGGCTCGGTCAAGACAGATTGGGAAGTCGAGCTGGGGGTCGTCATAGGCCAAGGCGGTCGCTACATCAGCGCAGCGGATGCCCTGTCGCACGTGGCCGGCTATTGCGTGGTCAACGACGTGTCCGAGCGCGAATACCAGCTGGACCGCAGCGGCACCTGGGACAAAGGCAAAGGTTGCGACACCTTCGGCCCCATCGGCCCCTGGTTGGTCACAGCAGATGAAGTACCTGACCCACAGGCCCTGAAGATGTGGCTGGAAGTGGACGGCAAGCGCTACCAGAACGGCAGCACATCGACCATGGTCTATGGCGTGCAGTTTTTGATTGCCTACCTGAGCCGCTTCATGAGTCTGCAGCCCGGCGACGTGATTTCCACGGGCACCCCACCCGGCGTAGGCATGGGGCAGAAGCCTCCCGTGTATCTACGCGCTGGGCAATCCATCCACCTGGGCATTGATGGCCTGGGCACCCAAACACAAGTCACCGTACAAGCCTGACATGAGCAAAGTCACCAATCTGCGCGTCCTGGACGTGCGCTTCCCCACCTCGCAACACCTGGATGGCTCGGATGCCATGAATCCAGACCCGGACTATTCCGCGGCCTACGTCATTCTGGAAACCGACCAACCCGGCCTGGAAGGCCACGGCCTGACCTTCACCATTGGCCGAGGTAACGAAATCTGCTGCGCCGCCATTGAGGCCATGCGGCATCTGGTGGTGGGCCTGGACATGGACTGGGTCGCCGAGGACATGGGGCGCTTCTGGCGCTACATCACCTCCGACAGCCAGCTGCGCTGGATTGGCCCGGACAAGGGCGCCATCCACCTGGCCACCGGTGCCGTGGTCAACGCGGTCTGGGACCTGTGGGCCAAGCAAGAAGGCGTGCCGGTATGGAAACTGGTTTCGCGCATGAGTCCCGAGGAGTTGGTCAAACTGATCGACTTCCGCTACATCACCGACTGCATCACACCCGAAGAAGCGCTGGCGCTGTTGAAGAAAAAAGCCGTCGGAAAGGAAGAACGCTGGGCCACGCTGGAGCGTGAAGGTTACCCCTGCTACACCACCTCGGCCGGCTGGTTGGGCTATGACGATGACAAGCTGCGTCGCCTGTGCAAAGAGGCCATCGACGCGGGCTTCAACCACATCAAGCTGAAAGTCGGCCGCGACAAGGCTGACGATATCCGCCGCCTGCGTATTGCCCGCGAAGCGCTGGGACCAGACCGCCACCTGATGATTGACGCCAACCAGGTCTGGGAAGTCAATCAGGCCGTGGAATGGGTACGCGAACTGGCATTTGCCAAACCCTGGTTCATTGAAGAGCCGACCAGCCCAGACGACATCGAAGGCCACCGAGTGATCCGCGAAGGCGTGCACCCGGTCAAGGTCGCCACCGGCGAGATGTGCCAAAACCGCGTCATCTTCAAGCAGCTCATCATGCGCGGCGCCATCGACGTGGTGCAGATCGACTCCTGCCGCCTGGGCGGCGTGAACGAAATCCTGGCCGTGATGCTGATGGCGGCCAAGTACAACTTGCCGGTGTGTCCGCATGCCGGCGGCGTGGGCCTGTGTGAATACGTGCAGCACCTGTCCATGATCGACTACCTGTGTATCGCCGGCACCCGCGAAGGACGTGTCATCGAGTATGTAGACCATCTGCACGAGCACTTCCTGGAGCCCTGCGTGATCCAGAACGCAGCCTATATGCCACCCCAGGCGCCAGGTTTCTCCATCGAGATGAAGGCGGCCTCGTTACAAGAGTACCAATTCAAGCCCAAGGCCCGCACCACGGCCTGATACAGCGCAATGCCTGCCGCAGCCAAAGCCCACAAGCAAGGGCCACGGCAGCGGCCCAACGACAACTGGATAAAGAACGCACATGGATTTGCATCTGAAAAACAAGGTAGTCATCGTGACCGGTGGCGCCAGCGGCATAGGCGCAGCCATATCACTCACGCTGGCACAGGAAGGCTCCATTCCGGTGATCTTCGGCAAAAGCCCCATGCCGGCCGACTTTGCAGCGCAGCTGCAGGGTCACACGCATGCATTCTTCCAGGTAGAGCTATCCGACGACGCAGCCTGCAAGAACGCGGTCGCGCAAACCCTGGAGCGCTTTGGTCAACTAGATGGACTGGTGAACAACGCAGGCATCAACGACAACATCGGACTGGACGCCGGGCGAGACGCCTTTGTGGGCTCGCTGGAACGCAACCTGATCCATTACTACGTGATGGCCCACTACTGTGTGCCGCACCTAAAGGCATCCAAAGGCGCCATCGTGAACGTGTCGTCCAAAACTGCCATTACCGGCCAGGGCAATACCAGCGGCTACTGTGCGTCGAAAGGTGCGCAGCTATCGCTGACGCGCGAATGGGCGGCCGCTTTGCTAAACGACGGCGTGCGGGTGAATGCGGTCATTCCGGCCGAGGTAATGACGCCGCTATACGAGCGCTGGATCAGCAGCTTTGACAATGCGGCCGAAAAGCTGGCGTCCATCACGTCCAAGATTCCGCTGGGCCACCGCATGACCACATCCGAGGAACTTGCGCGCATGACCGTCTTCCTGCTGTCCGACGCCTCATCCCACACCACCGGACAATGGATTTTCGTGGATGGCGGCTACACACATCTGGACAGAGCCCTTTCCTGATACCTGCGGTCAAAGGAGCCAGTGCCATGAAAGTGTCGAATGCGAAAATCTCCCACATCCTGTTCGCCGGATTTGGCCTGATGCTGCTGGTGTACCTGCTCTCCAGCGCATTGAATGCAACGATGATGCGCAGAATGCAGGCGAATCTGGAGACCATGGAAAAGCACAACAATGTGCAGATTGCCATCGCATATGACCTCTACAAATCGGTGGCAAAAATCAGCCTGTCGGTGCGCAAAATCATCTTGCTCAACAGCGACGCCGAGATTGCCGAGGAAATCAAAGCCTACAAGAACGAGCTGGACCACTACCAAGCCATCCGTCAGCGACTGAATGCTTCCAGCCAGGGCGCGGACATTGATGCCTCCTGGAAGACGGTGGACGCGGCCTTTCAGAAGTCGGCTCCACTGCTTGCCAGCCTGTATGCCAGCGTGCAGGAACACAAGGACTCCGAAGCCATCAAGACACTTGATCTCGTAGGGAATGCGATAGACGCCTGGCAGCAATCGCTGGACGCGGGCATGCTGCACCAGCAGCAGGAAAACGCAACCGCATTCAAAAGCTCCAGTGACGCCTACCAGGCCGCCCTGATCCAATCATTGTCGGTGTGCGTGGCCAGTATCGTCATTGCCCTGGTGCTATCAGTTGGCATCGTCCGCCTGCTGTCGTCACAACTGGGCGGTGAACCCAAGGAAGCCACTTCAGTGGCGGTGCGTATTGGTGCCGGGGACCTGACCCAGGCCATCCCCGTCCAGGCGACAGATACCCGCAGCCTGATGGCGGCCATGGACGGTATGCAGGCCAGCCTGACGCAGGTGGTGGTCAGCGTGCGCAATGGAGCAGAATCGGTCGCTATGGCCAGTGCAGAAATAGCCAAAGGCAACCAGGACCTGAGTACCCGCACCGAGCGGCAAGCCAGCGCCCTCGAAGAAACCTCGGCGTCCATGGAAGAGCTGGACTCCATCGTCAAGCAAAACGCCGAAGGCGCACGCGAAGCCAATCGCCTGGCACAGCAAGCCTCCACTGTCGCCTCGGAAGGCGGTGCCGTGGTAGGCCAAGTGGTAGAGACCATGCGCGGCATCAACACGGCCTCACGCAAGATCGAGGACATCATCGGCGTGATCGATGGCATCGCCTTTCAGACCAATATCCTGGCGCTGAACGCGGCAGTGGAAGCCGCGCGGGCCGGCGAACAAGGCCGGGGCTTTGCCGTGGTGGCATCCGAAGTGCGCTCGCTGGCCGGGCGCTCCGCCCAGGCCGCCAAGGAAATTAAAAGCCTGATCGGCTCCAGCGTGGAGCGCGTGGCAGTAGGCAGCCAGCTGGCAGACAAGGCCGGCGCCACCATGGAGCAGGTTTTGACAGCCATCCAAAGAGTCACGGGCATCATGGCCGAAATCAGCGCCTCCAGCGCGCAGCAAAGCCAGGGTGTGTCGCAAATCGGCGAAGCCATCCGCGAGATGGACCAGGTCACGCAGCAAAACGCGGCCCTGGTAGAGCAGATGGCGGCAGCGGCCAGTAGCCTGCAAAACCAGGCCAGCGATCTAGTGGGAACCGTTGCACAGTTCCAGGTCGTCTCCTCCGAGCCCGACCGCCAGTACGCATTGCTGACGCACAAGCTGTAAGCATGCGCTACGCCCTGGCACTGGACCTGGTAGACGATGCCAAGCGCATTGCCGAGTACGAACGTGCCCACGTAAAAATCTGGCCAGAAGTCCACGCACACTTGCGCACCCAGGGCGTGCTGGGCATGGAGATTTACCGCCTGGGCACCCGCCTCTTCATGGTGATGGAGGTGGACCCAGCGGTCTACAGCCCAGAGCGCATGGCGCAGGCATCTCTGACCAACCCAGCCATCGTGCGCTGGGAAGAGCTGATGTGGACCTACCAGGCCCCCACACCCTGGACGCCAGCGGGCGAAAAATGGGTGCCCATGGCGAAAATATTCGACCTGGCCAGCCAGTAGAAACACCAGCTTACCCTCAGTTGCCAATACGCAGATGATTGGCAATCGTATTGCTTGACCTTTCTCAATGGATCTGGCGCCCAGCCTGGCTAGCATGGCTCCTTGTCAAAAGAGGAAGCATGCGTATGCAAGCATATTTTGTCGGCGGCGGTATTGGCTCTCTCGCCGGGGCCGCGTTCATGGTCCGAGATGCGAAAGTCCCCGGCTCCCGCATCACCATCTTCGAGAGCACCCCGCTGCTGGGCGGTAGCCTGGATGCCGCACTCAGGCCCGAGTCGGGCTACTCGCTGCGCGGCGGCCGCATGCTCACCACCGACCACTATGAATGCCTGTGGGATTTATTGAAGACGATACCGTCACTCGATCACCCGGGCGAATCGATCTACAGCGAAACCGTGCGCTTCAATCAGGCGCACCCTGCCCACTCGCGGGCGCGTTTGGTAGACCACAACCGCTTCAAACAAGATGTGTCTTCCATGGGCTTCAGCAACGCAGACCGCATTGAGCTGCTACGACTGGCCGAAACCTCCGAGGAGACCCTCGGCACAAGCCGCATCACCGATTGGCTTTCGCCGCCCTTCTTTCAAACCAATTTCTGGTGGATGTGGCAAACCACGTTCGCCTTCCAACCCTGGCATAGCGCCGTTGAACTCAAGCGCTATCTGCACCGCTTTATGAACGAGTTCCCGCGCATCGCATCGCTGGCCGGCGTAAAGCGCACCGTCTACAACCAGAACGACTCCATCGTGCAGCCGCTAGTGGCCTGGCTGCGCAAACAAGGTGTGCGCTTCGAGCATGGCACGACCGTCACCGACTTCGACCTGCACGATGCAGCGGGCAAGGTCCACGTGCAAGGCATGACACTGCGCAATACCCAAGGCGTGCAGCAGCTGGCCGTCGGGTCCGATGATCTGGTTTTTTTCCAGAATGCATCGATGACCGATGCCTCCAGCACAGGCTCCATGGATGCACCAGCGCCTCGGCTCACCAAGGCGGATAGCCATGGCTGGACATTGTGGGAAAAAATTGCGCGCGGCCGGCCCGAGTTTGGCAACCCGGCGGCTTTCAACAGCAATATCAGCGAATCCTACTGGGCCTCGTTTACAGTGACCTGCACACAACCCGCCTTCTTTGACCGCATGGAGGCGTTTTCAGGCAACGCCGCGGGTACGGGAGGGCTGGTGACCTTCAAGGACTCGCGTTGGCAGATGTCTATCGTGCTCTACCACCAGCCGCACTTTCGCGACCAGCCAGCGGGCCAGCAGGTATTCTGGGGCTACGCACTGCAGCCCGACCGCATCGGCGACTTTGTCGCCAAACCCATGAGCGAGTGCAGCGGTGCAGAGATACTGCAAGAGTTGCGCGGCCATCTGAACTTCGACCCAGAGGTTTTAACCGGTGCCAACTGCGTGCCTTGCCGCATGCCCTACATCACCAGCATGTTTATGCCTCGTGCCAAGTCCGACCGCCCCTTACCCGTGCCACTTTGCTCGCACAATCTGGCTTTTGTGAGCCAGTTTGTCGAAATTCCCGACGACGTGGTGTTTACCGTGGAGTATTCGGTGCGCGCGGCACAGATGGCGGTGTACCAACTGCTGAAAGTGCAACGCGCTGTGCCGCCCGTCACGCGCCACGACCACTCACCCAAGGTCTTGCTGGATTCACTGGTGAAGTCGTTTAGCTGAGCGACGTCACGCATGGCGGCAATGGCGTAGTCGCAAAATACAGCTCCCACACAGCCGCCACAGCATCCCATGGAAATCGAACTCAAACTCGCTCTGCCCTGCGCCGACCCGGAAAACCTGGCGCAGCGCCTGGCCCGCACTCCACCTCTGGCACGACGCAAACCCCAGATACTGCAGCTGCACAACGTCTACTACGACACACCCGACCAGCGCCTGCGCCAACAGCGCATTGCCCTGCGTATTCGCAAAGTAGATGGCAGCGGCACGCCACAATGGCTGCAAACCCTGAAAACCGCCGGCAACAGCGCCTCCGCCCTGAGCCAGCGCGGCGAATGGGAAACGCCCGTGCCAGATGAAAACCTGGTACGCGCCGCACTGAACAACACGCCCTGGCCCGAGCTGGACCCGGACGACAGCCTTTTCGCTGCGCTGCAGCCCTGCTTCGCCACGACCTTCGAGCGCACGCTGTGGACCGTACGCCAGCGCGACGGCAGCGTGGTCGAAGTAGCCCTGGACCGTGGCAAAACCATAGTCAGGGACCAGCAAGCTCCCATTTGCGAACTGGAGCTGGAGCTGCTTGCCGGCCCGCCACAAGCGCTGTTCGACCTAGCACGGAAAATTGCCCGCACGGTAGCGGTATTGCCGTCACAAACCAGCAAAGCCGCACGCGGCTACCAGCTCGCCCAGGACGCCCACGACGCCCCGCTACGTGCCAAGCCCCTGGCACTGTCAAAAAACCAGCCCGTTGGCGAAGCCGCTCGCCAACTGTTACGCGAAATGCTGGGCCAGTGGATGGCCAACCTGGACGCGCTGCGCCGCAACGACGATCCTGAACTGGTCCATCAGGCGCGGATCGCTTGGCGCCGCTTCAACAGCTTCTGGCGGCTGTGCAAAAAACAGTTCCCAACCGAAGCCGTACCCTCATGGGCAGCATTGCAGCCCCTGGTGGCCACCCTGGGGCGACTGCGCGATCTGGACGTGGCCCGCACCAGCAGCTTGCCGGCATTGCACACCACATACACCCAGGGCCACGCACGGCGCACACCCGGCTGGCTCAAACTGATGTCGGACCTGGAACAAGCCGCACATGTGCAGCGCCAAACCGCACGAAAACTGCTGGAAGACCCGCGCACGGGCGCCTGCCTGCTGGCCATGGTGGAGTGGTTGGAAAGCCCCTCCCATCCAGTGGAGCCCATGGCAAAACCTGCCCCACCCCTGTCCGGCTGGGCCCGCAAGCGCATGCAGCGCCTGCACAAGAAACTGGAACAAGCCCAACAAGCCCCATCCACGCTGGACGGCCAGCACCGTCTGCGCATTCTGGCCAAGCGACTACGCTATGGCATCGAAGCATTGCGCAGCGTGCTGCCGGCCAAACGGGCGCAGCAATGGCACGCACGAGCCCTGCAACTGCAAAGCCGATTGGGCGCCGCGCGCGACGTGGCGCAAGCTGCGACGCTCGCGGAACAGCTGCAGGCAGACCCCGTACTGCAGGCTTTTTTGCACGGCGTGGTTGTAGGCCAGACGACCGCATCGCAGCTCTGAGAGCCTGCTCAAGGTCTTTTCATGGTCTAAACCTTGATCCAGCGCAAAGCGCTGCTCGCCTGACCGGCCTAAAGTGGGCCATATGCCACCGGACTAGCACCGGCTGGCGTCCCTTGCCGCAACAGGAGCCCGCCATGCGCACCATGAAAGCTGCCGTAGTCCATGCCTTTGGACAGCCTCTGCAGATCGAAGAAGTCGCCATTCCCGAGGTGCCCGCCGGCCAGGTGCTGGTCAAGGTCGTCGCGTCTGGTGTATGCCATACCGATTTACATGCCGCCGAGGGTGACTGGCCGGTGAAACCCAGCCTGCCCTTCATTCCCGGCCACGAAGGCGTGGGCTTTGTCGCCGCCGTGGGCGCGGGCGTCAAGAACATCCGGGAAGGCGACCGCGTGGGCGTACCGTGGCTGCATACCGCCTGCGGCCATTGCGAGCACTGCATCACTGGCTGGGAAACCCTGTGCGATAGCCAGCAAATGACCGGCTATACGGTCAACGGCGGCTATGCCGAATACGTATTGGCCGACCCAGGCTACGTGGGCCATCTGCCAGCCAATGTAGGGTTCGCAGAAATCGCTCCGGTGCTGTGCGCAGGAGTCACCGTTTACAAGGGTCTCAAGGTACTGGATTGCAAGCCCGGCGACTGGGTCGCCATTTCCGGCATAGGCGGGCTGGGGCATCTAGCGGTGCAATACGCCAAAGCCATGGGCTTCCATGTGATTGCGGTGGACATCGACACAGCCAAGCTACAGCTTGCCGAGCGTCTGGGCGCCGACATGGTGATCCATGCAGCACAGCAGGACCCGGTGCAAGAGGTGCAGCGCGCACTGCGCGGCGCACACGGCGTGCTGGTCACGGCCGTGTCCCGCTCCGCTTTCGCACAGGGTCTGGGCATGCTGCACAAGCGCGGCACCATGTCCCTGGTGGGCCTACCTCCCGGAGATTTTGCCCTGCCTATTTTCGACATGGTGCTCAACGCCAAGACCGTGCGCGGCTCCATCGTCGGCACCCGCATGGACCTGCAGGAAGCACTCGCCTTTGCAGGCGACGGCAAGGTCCGGACCATTTACTCCGAGGACAAGCTAGACAATATCAACGCTGTATTCGACCGCATGCGCAGCGGCAATATCGAAGGCCGGGTCGTCATGCACATCGCCGATGCCACCTGAGACGGAGTCTCGCGTGCCACAAGAGATGGGTGAATACCGGCTGCCCCCCAGCCTGCAGATGCTACGCAACGAACATGCAGAACTAGCATGCGTTCTGCGTGCCATGAAGCGCCTGCTCGACCGCGGTCCGCAGGACGAGCCCGAGCGCTTTTTCGACCTGCTGCGTGCCATGCTGTTCTATATCGATGAGCTACCGGAAAAACTGCACCACCCCAAGGAGTCGGACTTTCTGTTTCCGCAACTGCTGCGCGTGGCGCCGCAACTCTTCCCGGACGTAGAAAAGCTGGAGAAAGAACACGTTCGCGGTGACGCCCTGGTGCGCTCACTACAGCACACCCTGATCGCCTGGGAAATAATGGGAGAGCCACGCAGTGCCGCTTTCAATGAAGCCGCCTACGAGTACATCGCGTATTACCAGGCGCATATGCAGCATGAGGAGAGCGTGATCTTCCCGGCTGCCGCCCGCCTGCTACGTGCAGAGGACTGGAAGCATATCGATGCGGCCTTTGGCCTGGGCTACGCACCGCTGTCAGGCAAGCCCCCAATGCAAAGCGGCTACGAGCGCCTTTACTTCAAAATCATGGCCGGTGCAGCAACAGAGCCGCACCGGCCAGAGCTGGCTACGCAGTCTCAATCGTTGGCGTAAATATCCACGTCCTTGGTTTCCTTGACGAACAGCATGCCGATCACAAAGGTGCCGGCTGCGACCACCACGGGGTACCACAGACCATAGAAGATATCGCCGGTGGCCGCCACCATGGCGAAAGCCGTGGTCGGCAGCAGGCCGCCAAACCAGCCATTGCCGATGTGGTAGGGCAAGCTCATCGAGGTGTAGCGGATGCGGGTCGGGAACATCTCCACCAGCATGGCCGCGATCGGGCCATACACCATGGTCACCAGGATCACCAGGTAGACCAGGATCAGCAGCATCATTGGTTTGTTCATCGCGGCGTTGTCGGCCTTGACGGTCAACCCGGCGGCCTTGGCGGCATCCACCACGGTCTTGCGGAAAGTATCGATTTCCTTCTTGCTGTCGGCCGAGAAGGCGTCGCGCTTCTCGTTCAACGCACCGGTGACTGACGCGATTTCCTTGTCACCCAACTTGATGTTGGCCGTGCTGCCTGGCGCGCCATTCACATTCGTATAGGGAATGTAGTTTTGCGTCAAAGTGCGCTTGGCGATGTCGCAGGAACTGGTGAAGTCGATGTCGCGCGCGATCGGACTGCCCTGGAAGGAGCACTGCGCCGGGTCGGCTGTAATCACCACCGGAACCGACTTCTGTGCGGCCACCAGCGCGGGGTTAGCGTACTGCAGCAGGGCCGGGAACACCGAAAAATACGTCACCGCAGCCAACAGGCAGCCGCCCATGATGATGGGTTTACGGCCCACTTTGTCCGACAACGCACCGAAAAAGATGAAGAACGGCGTGCCAATCAGCAGAGCCACGGCGATGAACAGGTTGGCCGTGGTCGCGTCCACCTTGGCGATGGTCGTCAGGAAGAACAGTGCATAAAACTGCCCGGTGTACCAGACCACGGCCTGGCCAGCAGTCAGGCCAACCAGGGCGAGGATCACGATCTTCAGGTTCTTCCACTGGCCAAAGGATTCGGTCAACGGAGCCTTGGAAGTCTTACCCTCGGACTTCATCTTCTGGAAGGCGGGTGATTCGTTCATGCTCAAACGGATCCACACCGACACACCCAGCAGCAGAATGGAAACCAGGAAGGGCACGCGCCAGCCCCAGGTATCAAAGTCCGCACCCAGGGCTTCCCGGCAGCCCAGGATCACAATCAACGACAGAAACAGGCCCAAGGTCGCCGTGGTCTGGATCCACGAGGTATAGGCACCGCGTTTACCGTGCGGCGCATGCTCGGCTACATAAGTTGCAGCACCGCCATACTCACCGCCCAGCGCCAGGCCCTGCAGCATGCGCAAGGCTACCAACACGATGGGAGCGGCAATGCCGATGGATGCATAGCTGGGCAGCAGCCCCACAATGAAGGTGGACAAGCCCATGATCAAAATGGTGACCAGGAAGGTGTATTTGCGCCCGATCATGTCGCCCAGACGGCCGAACACAATCGCCCCGAAAGGCCGCACCAGAAAGCCCGCGGCAAACGCCAGCAGCGCAAAGATATAGCCCGAGGTGGGGTCCAGCCCACCGAAGAATTGCTTGGCGATGATGGCCGCCAAAGAACCGTATAGATAAAAGTCGTACCACTCAAACACGGTACCTAGCGACGAGGCGAAGATGACCTTCTTCTCTTCACCTGTCATGGGCCTGGGTGTTGCTCCCGCGATTGTTGCCATAGCTTGTCTCCTTTGTTGTGCGGACCTCCTCCAAGGGTGGTCTCGAAGCATTTTTCGAATACCACCTGACCATTTCCTTACAAAAGCACACATCCGGGGATAAACCCTGAGCGAAGCTGCGCAGCCGAAAAAGTCAGTTCCCGGTCAGCCCCTCTGCCCACACTCCGCAGCGCTGACATATATCCCCTCACCCTGGTGCGGGCCACAAAGAACCACTGGAGACCAGCATGACAGACCCCGTCGTGGCCCGTATCGAGGCCAACCCCAAGTACCACGAACTGCGGCGCAAGCGCGGCAGCTTCGGCTGGACACTCACCGCACTAATGATGTTGGTGTACTACGGCTACATCGCCCTGATTGCTTTCGACAAGCCTTTCCTCGCACAGCCGATAGGCAACGGCGTCACCACCCTGGGCATTCCCATCGGGCTGGGCGTGATTGTCTTCACCATTCTTATCACTGGCTTGTACGTGCGCCGAGCCAACAGCGAATACGACCGCCTGACCGCCGAAATCCTGAAGGATGCAGCCCAATGAAATCCCTGCTCAAAACCTTCTGCGCCTTCGCGCTCATTGCAGCAACCGGTGCGGTACTGGCAGCTGGCGCAGACCTGGGTCAGGTGGACAAACAACCCACCAACTGGGTGGCCATTACCATGTTCGGCATCTTTGTGGTGGGCACGCTGTTCATCACCAAATGGGCTGCCGCCAAGACCAAATCGGCCTCTGATTTCTATACCGCCGGCGGCGGCATCACAGGCTTCCAGAACGGCTTGGCGATTGCGGGTGACTATATGTCGGCCGCTTCCTTCCTCGGTATTTCTGCCGCCGTGATGGCATCGGGCTATGACGGACTGATCTACTCCATCGGCTTTCTGGTGGGCTGGCCGGTCATCACCTTCCTGATGGCAGAGCGCCTGCGCAACCTGGGCAAGTTCACCTTTGCCGACGTGGCCGCCTACCGCTTCCAGCAAACGCCGATCCGCATGTTTGCCGCCTCCGGCACGCTGGTAGTTGTGGCGTTCTACCTGATCGCCCAGATGGTGGGCGCTGGCGCACTGATCAAGCTGCTATTCGGTCTGGACTATTGGCTGGCAGTGGTAATCGTCGGCGCGCTGATGATGGTTTACGTGCTGTTCGGCGGCATGACGGCCACCACCTGGGTGCAGATCATCAAGGCCTGCATGCTGCTGGCCGGCGTGACCTTCATGGCCGTGGCCGTGCTGGCGCAATTCGGCTTCAGCCCCGAAGCGCTGTTTGCCAAAGCAGTAGAGGTGAAAACACAGATTGCCGCCAACGACGGCAAGATGCCTGAGGAGGCCGCCAAGATCGGCCTGGCCATCATGGGCCCGGGTGGCTTCGTGAAAGACCCGATCTCGGCCATCTCCTTCGGCATGGCGCTGATGTTCGGCACCGCCGGCCTGCCCCACATCCTGATGCGCTTCTTCACCGTGCCGAACGCCAAGGAAGCCCGTAAATCCGTGCTGTGGGCCACCACCTGGATCGGCTACTTCTACCTGCTGATCTTCATCATCGGCTTTGGCGCGATCACCCTGGTGCTGACCAACCCCGAGTTTGCCGACACCATCAAGGGCGTCATCAAAGGCGGTGGCGGGTCCTCCAACATGGCTGCGGTGCTGGTCGCCAAGGCGGTGGGTGGCAACATCTTCTTCGGCTTCATCTCGGCCGTGGCGTTTGCCACCATCCTGGCCGTAGTCGCGGGCCTGACGCTGTCGGGCGCCTCTGCCGTGTCGCACGACTTGTACGCCACGGCGTTCAAAAAGGGCAAGGCCGACAGCGCCTCCGAGCTGAAGGTTTCACGTATCACCACCGTCGCCCTGGGCATCGTGGCCGTGGCCCTGGGCATCGCCTTCGAGAAGCAGAACATTGCCTTCATGGTCTCGCTGGCATTCGCTATTGCGGCCTCGGCCAACTTCCCGGTGCTCTTCATGTCGGTGCTCTGGAAAGACTGCACCACGCGTGGCGCGGTGATCGGTGGTTTCATGGGTCTGATCTCATCGGTGGGTCTGACCGTGGTGTCGCCATCGGTCTGGGAAGCCACCTTGGGCCACGCCAAGGGCTCGGCGCTGTTCCCCTACACATCGCCGGCACTGTTCTCCATGACCATCGGCTTCATCGGTATCTGGCTGTTCTCGATACTGGACCGCAGCCCGCAAGCAGATAAGGAGCGCGACGCGTTCAAGGCACAGCAAGTACGCTCGGAAACCGGCCTGGGCGCATCCGGCGCATCTGGCCACTGACCCTGGTTAGGTTCTGCCAGCCGCCTGCGCTACGCGGCTGGCAGCCTCCCACGCGGGGCCGTCGAACCAGGCGTCCCCCGCACAGTAAGCGCGCAGCATGGGCAAGGCGTCCATGCCCCAGAACAGCTTGCCATCCACTTCAAAAGTGGGCACACCAAACACCCCTTTTTGCAGTGCCGCATCGGTGGCCTGTTTCAATGCAGTCTTGACCTCGCCCCCCATCGGGTCGCGCAGCAGCGGCCATTGCTGCTGCAACGCGGCAAAGCGGACTGGATCGGCCGCATCCGCACCACCGCACCACACGTGCTGGAACACAGCCTCGGTCAAGTGGCGGCTAGGCAGCCCCTGCGGGTCGCAGGCCAGAGCCAGACGCAACAGCGGCAGCGGGTTGAATGGGTGCACCACCGGCAGGTCCAGCGCAATGCCCTCGGCATGCGCCAGCCACTGCACATGGCGGTACAGCCAGTCACGCTTGGCCGGCACCTCGGCCGGGCCGCGCACGCCGTGGTACTGCAGCAACCCGCCCAGAAACACCGGCTGGTAGGCGACGGAATAGCTCAGGCCCTGCAGCGCCCGTGGCAGCTTGTGAAACGCCAGGTACGCATAGGGAGAGACGACATCGAAATAAAAGGTAATGTGCTTCATCGCATCCCGAGACCGCCAGTGGGGGCCTATTGCTGGTAGATCAGCTGTTGACGCAGGTTTTTCGCAATCGCCTGCATGGAGGGCTTGCGCTGGGCATACAGAGCAACATCGCACACCATGGACGGATTACGATCCACAAACTCGCGGTCGCCTTGCAGCACCTGCTTGTCCAAACTGTAATGGGCGTTAAAGCGCAGCCCCTCTCCCTCGAAGGCCAGATCCTTGGGTGGATGCTGCAAGGTAAACAAGGGATCAAACTGCAGCTTGAATTCTTCGCGCACCCACTTGGGCTGACAAGGCATGGCAAAGCGCCGCTGCTCCGTGCTGAAATTCCCCAGGTTGTCCAGGATATACACCTGCAGATTCGGGATGCTCGGGTTGGCGCGCAGACTGCCCGCTTCCGGGTTCGACACGTAGTGTGGAATCAAAATGTCCAGCTCCAGCGTCTGCTCAGCGCGATCCCGGTCCAATGGTGGGTATCGCAGGGTGCCGGTGCCGGTGATTTTCGCCGCCTCCAGCCAGCCTCGCACCGCCTCACCCTCCTTGCCCGCAGGTATCTGCGCCAAACGGTCTTGCAACCACAGCGCGGCCTGCCCGCTTGCGGCAATATGCACAGAGCCCTGAAGCGCGCCCTCCGCACTGATCTGAAAGTCGCTGCGGCTTTCCATCCGGTTGCGCTCGGGGGTCAAAACCGGTGTTTGACCCACGCTGCTGCCCTGTACGCGCGCCAGCAGCACCGGTTTGCCGTACACGCCCCTGGGCAAGGAGCCGAAAGGCACCGAGGTGCCCGTGGGGTCCAGATAAAGATCCTGCGCAGGCACGTACACGATGACATGGTTGAAACCCGCCGCGACCGAGTTCAGCGCGTAGTCCCCCCCCGTATTGATCAATGCGGGAACGGCCTCCACGCCGACCGCCTTCAGCAGGCCGATCAACAACAGCATATGGTCTTTGCAGTCGCCATAGCGGGTGTCCAGAATATGCGCCATGTCGTTGGGCTCCCAGCCACCGGCCCCCAGGTAGACGGCGTTGTAACGGATGTTCTTGCGCACCCAGTCATACAGTGCCTTGGCCTTCTCCGCGGGCTCGGTCAGCCCTTTCGTCTCGCGCTCGGCAATGTCGCGCAGTGCGGAATGGGGAGCCAGCTTGGGCTGCACCACCCGAGCAAAGCGATCCGCCAGCGCCTCATTGCTCACCAAGGAAGACACCAGCACCCGCGCCACGGTGGTAGACGCATTGCTGGTGCCCGGGTCGTAGGCCCTGGCGGCTACCTGACCGGTAAAGCGCTGGATTTGCAAACCATCCGCCTCGCTGCGGCTGACTTCAACGCCTTGCGTCTCTACCGCCAGGGCCAGGTCCTTGGGTGCCTGCACTTCGACCAGCAGCTTTTCCGTGTTGACGTTGTAGTTGGCAAACCAGCTGAAGCTGCGCCAGCCAGGTAACAGGGGCTTCAGCTGCGTCTGCTTGTGGTGCAGCACAACGCGGTCGCCCACTTGCACATCGGGGAATTTCAGCTGCCAGACCCGCAACTCGGGCCATGTCATGCCTGTGCTGCCTCCCAAAGCGCCACTTTGCTTCTGAATGGCATCTGGTGACACCGGCAGGCGCCGACCATCAGGCTTGAGGGTGTATGCCTCCACCAACTCCAGGGCTTGCCAACCGTCCTGGTAACTCAGTGGAACGCTGCTGATGCTTTGCGCGCCTTCGGGCGACAACACCCGGTACACCAGCCGCTGCTCCAGAACACTGGTCTCGTCCGCCAGGAACCGCCAGGTCTGCCGGTCCTCCTCGATCACCAGCTTGCTGGCCTGCGCACGGGCTCCTTGGCACACAAACACCAGGCAGAAGATGCTGAACACGTGAAACAACCGGTGGAGATGCATGGCGAGCCCGTGGCAATGTATTCAAGAGGCGCATCATACGAGTGCAAGCCCAGCCCCGCACACCCCCGTGACCTGGTGCCCCGGACTTTACAAACCCGCCGAGGCCAGCCGCATCCAGACCGCGCGCTTGGCCGCAACATCCATGCTGCTCCAGGCGGCAATCTCGTCCAGGGTGCGCAGGCAGCCTATGCACAGGGCACCTGCTGTGTCCAGCTGGCAGATGGACACGCATGGAGATTCCACATCAAATTGGCCGCTGGCGCAGATAACACCTGCGCGAGCAGCTATCAAATCAGTAGCATTCACACCACAGACTCGGCCAGTGCCACATCGGCCACCGGCGCACCTGTGAGGTGCCGCAGGTCCGCCGGAGCCAGCGCGAACACCGCGTGCGGATGGCCGGCGGCAGCCCATATTTCGGCAAAGCGGAACAGGTCCTGGTCTATCAGTGTCACCGGGGGCGTGGCATGGCCCAGTGGCGCCACACCGCCGATGCTGAAACCCGTGTGCGACTTCACAAATGCCGCATCGGCCCGGCCCACCGCGCCGACCAGTGCCACCACCTTGGCCTCGTCCACACGGCGGTCGCCCGAGGTGACGACCAGCACCGCCGCGTCGTCCGACAGGCGGCGGAAGATGATGCTCTTAGCGATCTGCCCCAGGGCGATGCCCAGCGCATCCGCCGCCTGCTGGGCAGTACGCGCAGCATCCTCCAGCATGCGCGGCATATGCAAGTGGCCCTGGGCCTGCAGCGCGGCGGCCACCCGTTGCACGCCCTCGGGCAGGGGTTTGAGTTCAGCTCCACACATGCTCAGTTCCTTATTCCAAATTTTTGATCCAGGCAGCCACCTGGGTGGCCGCCACATCGGGAGTGTCACCATGGCCGGCGTTTACCACCACGTACTGGCTCTTGGGGTTCGGCGGCGCCTTGCTGTAGGCGAAGTCCGCTCCCTGAGGAAACAGCGGGTCGCCGGTGCCAACGACCCATAACAACGGCACTGACCTCTTGAAGCCCGCTGCCGTCTTGGGCATGTGCCCAAGCCCCTCGGGGTCGAAATAGCTCCACAGCGCATCGGCACGCATGCGCATGCTGCGCTTCTTGCCCTGGTTGAAGTCCTCCATATCCAACAACTCCTCACCCTTGCCCGCCACGACCAGTCCACGCGCAGCATCCACCACACTGCGCCCGATACCACGCTCGTACATTGTCCCCGGCGAGTGCCCCGGTGCCAGCGCCACGATGGCATCGGCATCGCCGATGGTCGCCATATAGGCCAACGCAGCATTCGCACCGAAGCTGTGTCCCGCCACGACCACGCGCTTGTAGCCCTGAACCCGGAAGTCCTTCACCTGGGCATCGATATCTGCCAGCGCGGAGCTATACGGCTGGTCGTACCCCCGCCGCTCAGACCAGGGCATTTCTAGCGACTTGAAATCACAGACGGACTCCATCTTTCGTCCAAAAAATGCGATGTACTTGGTGCTGCTCCATTTGCCGTGCAGCAACACCATGGCGCACTCCTTGCCCTCGGCATGCACCGGCACTACTGCCGCCAGCAAGCCGCACGCCACCAACCAGGCACGGACCATCCGCGAAGCAAGTAGGGAAGCCATAGCTGGAACTCCTATAGAAAAAACTGAAAAGCCGTCGGCATGCGAGCCAGCCGGCGCACCTAGGTGCCGCGCCGGTTCAGCAATGCAGTGGCAGCCCGCGACTGTGGCTTGCGCCCCAGAAAGTCACTGATAAAAGCGCCGGCATCGACAAGTTGCTCAAGATGAACACCCGTATCAATGCCCATGCCATGCAACATATAGACCACGTCCTCGGTGGCCACGTTGCCGGTGGCACCCTTGGCATACGGGCAGCCGCCCAGGCCAGCCACCGACGCGTCGAACTGCCACACGCCCAGCTGCAGCGCGGCCAGCGTATTCGCCAGCGCCTGGCCGTAGGTGTCGTGGAAGTGGCCAGACACGGCGTCCAGCGCGAAATGCTGCAAGGCTGCCTCCAGCGCGCGCTGCACCTTCAGCGGCGTGCCCACGCCAATCGTGTCGGCCACACCCACATGCTGCACGCCGATCTCGCGCATTAGCCGCGCCACCATGGCCACGCGCTCGGGCGCCACTTCGCCCTCGTAAGGGCAGCCTACCGCACAAGAGATGGCGCCGCGCACCGCCACGTTCTGCGCCAGCGCCGCCTGCACCACCGGGCGGAAGCGCTCTATGCTTTCTTCGATGCTGCAGTTGATGTTGCGCTGGCTGAAGGCCTCGCTGGCGGCGGCAAACACCACCACCTCGTCCGGCCGGGTCGGCAGGGCCGCCTCCAGGCCACGCAGATTGGGCACCAGCACGCTATAGCGCACACCGGGCTTGCGCACGATGCCGGCCATGACCTCGGCGTTGTCGGCCATCTGCGGCACCCACTTGGGGCTGACAAAGCTGGTGACTTCGATCTCGGTCAGACCGGCCTGCTGCAGGCGCTGCACCAGTTCGATCTTGACCGCCGCCGGCACCGGCTGCTTTTCATTCTGCAGCCCGTCACGCGGGCCGACATCGACGAGTTTGACGCGGGATGGCAAGGGCATATTGCTCCGCTAGATGGTTAGATGTTGTCCTGTTGAAGCGCGTCATCCACCATGGACAACAAGCCTTCAACAAACTGCTTGATCGGAGCAAATGCAGCGTGGTCGTAATTCAACAGCTCAACCCGTGAATGCTTCTTCTGCGCCTTGAACACATTGCCGTATGCGTTACCAAGACGTGCACTAAGCCATGCCTGCACCGCTATTTTGTCTTGCTGTGCGTGCGTCCTCACCCCTAAGTGCGGTACAACACAGTCCCGAAAACCAGTGGCACAAACCGCCACAGGGTCATCCTGCAGCGCTTGCAGTACCAAAGCCTCAAATGCACCAGATTCGTCCTCATTCGGAAGCTGAAGCTTCCTGCAAGGTCGCTGAATCTCCGGCTCGACTTCAGCAAATAAATTGCCCCAGCGCTGTGCTGTTGCCTGCGGATCATCTTCACTATCCGTGATAACACCCACAACCTGCAGCAGGCCCGGACTACGCACCCTCAAGGCTCTAAAACGGCGGGGAAAATTATCGGCCCCTTGCACACACTCAATGTCGATGTTTTCCGCGCGGTCTGGAAACCAGTGCTCGCACATTTTTTGCACCAAGTACTCTTCGTCCTCCCCCTCCACCAGAAGCAACACGGGCGCAGTAATCGCGTCATTCCCCAACTTAACGGACTTCATAGCCCGCCTCCATGACCGTTTCCAAGTCCCCATCGTTGATGATGACCGCACGCACGTTGTCGCTGTCTCGTTCCAGGCGGATAAGCTGGAAGTCTTGCAAGCGGCCTGCATCGGCAAAGGTTTGGTAAGCGGCGCGAATGCAGTCCCAACTGTGCGTGGTCATCAAGGTCTGAACGCCATGCTGGGCAGCTACGTCTTGGATGCCACGAAACAAAGTAGGCAGAGAGGAATAGTGGATACCGTTTTCGATCTCGTCCATCAACGCAAGCTTGGAATTATTAACAAGCAGACTGCTATACAGATGCACCAAGCGGCTGAATCCATGTCCCATCTGTGGCAATGGCAAAGCATCGCCAACACCTTGTAGCTCGACATAGATACGCTGCTCACTATCTGGAGACAAAGAATGCATATCCTCTAACCGCGGTTCAATGCGCTGCAGCATTGCTAACAAAACACGTTTTTTTCTGGCAAGCACCGCTTGATCAAATAATTGAACCAAGCCAAGCTGGCTTGGTAAGTGCACAGACACAGGTAACGGGTCAAGAAATGACACCTCTTGAATTGCATCACCCGCTGAGATCAAAAGCTCTGTACTGTTCATTGCGAATCGCGCAGCAACCGCATTTTGATCAGCCACAACCCTGGGACCTGAGATCAATCGACGTATCCGCAAATTGTTGTGCGTGATTGCCTGCAATGGAAAAAAATTTCTTTTTTCGATTGGAATATTGAATTCCGTACGCAAGATATACCCGTCGACATTAGATAGCTCAATACTGCAATCACGTTTACCTAAAACCGAATCAACGTATCGATTGTTATCACCACCTTCCGCCACGCGAAATAAAGACGCAACTTGCTGAAACCGATCAACATTCGATGCCCCAAGATAAACAGCTTCCAGGACAGATGTTTTCCCCACGTTCTGTCCACCCAAGATCAAGTTGACCTTGCGTAATGGAGCTATCTCCGTATCCCGAAAACCCTTGAACTGCTGGATATGAATTTTGGTCAACATGGCACTACTCTTTCATGGCGAAGCCGCCGTCTCTAAGCTGATTGGACCCAATACTAAGGCCTGCAGCGTCTACTTATCCGCGCCTTTATCGACCCGCTTGACGCGGGATGGCAAGGGCATTTAATAACCTCTTTCACGTTCCACCACGCCTACCACGGGCTGGCCTTGCAGCAGGGCCTGCAGCTTGGCGATGATCTGCGCCAGGCTATCCGGCAGCAGGGTGCGCGCCGAAATGTGCGGGGTAATGTGGATCTGGGGGCGACCCCAGAACGGGTGTTGCGATGGTAGTGGTTCGGTGCGGAACACGTCCAGCGTGGCGCCGGCCAGGTGGCCGCTGTCCAGCAGGGCCAGCAGGTCGGCATCCACCAGGTGGCCGCCGCGCGCCACGTTGATCAGATAGCCGCCGGGCTTCAGCTGCGACAGGGTGTGCCGGTTGAGGATGTTCTCGGTATCCTGCGTGAGCGGCAGCAGACATACCAGCACCCGGCTGGCGGCCAGAAACGCGTCCAGCTGCGCGCTGCCGGCAAAGCATTGCACGCCGTCCACCGCCTTGGGCTGGCGGCTCCAGCCCTGCACCGGGAAGCCAAAGCCGCGTACCGCCTGCGCCACCTGTGTGCCCAGCACGCCCAGGCCCATCACGCCCACCGGGAAATCGCTGCGCAGCGCGGGCTCACGCCGGACCCAGCGGCCAGCCCGCGCGTCGGTCTGGTAACCGTCCATGTCGCGGAACAGGCGCAGCAGCGCATGGCACACGAACTCCACCATTTGCGCGGCCATGCCGGCGTCGTCCAGCCGCACCAGCAGGGTTTGTGGCGGGATGCGCAGGCGCATCAGCGCGTCCACACCGGCGCCCAGGTTGAACACGGCTTTCAGCCCCGGCTGTTCGTCAAAAAATGCCTGCGGTGGCGCCCACACCAGTGCGTAGTCGGCCGGCGGGCTGCCGGGCTCCCACAGTGCCACTTCGGCCTGCGGCCACACGGCGTGCAAACCATTTATCCAAAACTCCAGCGGCCCATCCGGCTGGTACAAGGCAATCCGCATCCACGTCCCCTCTTGTCTGAAAAACCTATTGTGTATGCGGACAGACCGGGCCGAGGTTCAGGGGGCTTTCGCGGGTGTCGCAGACTTGGCGGGTGGCACCCAGACCACCACGTTGTCCACGGCGTACAGCTGGCACGGCGTCTGGCTGGCACGGCGGCAGCGGGCCAGGGCGCGCTCGGCCGGGTCGTGCGGCTCGGAGGCATCGTCGGGGTCGCGGCCCACGCTGTAAATCACTTTCTGGCTGGACAAGACGAACGCGCGCGGCAGGGGTTGGCCCAGCCAGTCGCGGTAGGCCTTGCGCACATGCTCAGCGTTGTAGGGCAAGGCGTCCAGATCGTCCAGCTTGGCATAGCCGGATGCGCGGTAGGGCACGACGACCCGGCTGTCATCGGCAGACGCGGCTGGCACCGGGGCAATCGCCTGGGTAGGCTCCGCCACCACGGCACGCGCTGGAATGGGCGGCAGCTTGACCTCGGTGCTGCGCTTCTCCATGAAGCCACGCAGCAGGTCGGGCAGCTGCTTGGCCCAGGCGATCATTTCTTCGTCGTTCTCCACGGCCTGGGCGGGCACGAACACCCGCACCCGACCGTAGTCATTGCGCCCGTACTTGGTGTAGACCACTTCGTAGGCGGCACCGGGCGGCGAGATGGACTGCGCCTGCAGCCATTGCTGTGCCTGGATGTAGAACTCACCCTGCGTGCCCAGCAAATGGCCGGACCGCTGGAATACCTGCAGGCATTCCGATTCCTTCCAGTTGCTGCCAAAGCTGTCGCTGAACAAGGGGTTGCGCAGCTTGCAGGTCTCGGCATCCCAGTCGGCTCCGGCCACGCTGCGGGCCGGCATCTCCAATACCACACCGGCACGCATATGGCCGGCCTGCACATCCAGCGCATAGGCGGCAAACACCGCCAGCCGTGGCGGCGGGCCGCGCTTCACGCTCCACTGGGCCTGGGCTACGTAAGTCCAGTTGCCGTCGGGCAGTTGCAAGGTGCGGGCGCCTATGCTGAGCTGCTTGTCGGCCACCGGCTGCGCGGGCGGTCCGGCGGTCACGTCGATGGCAAACGCGGGCACGGCCAGCGCCGCCAGCCCCAGCGCGCACAGCCAGCGCGGGATGTTTCTCACAATGTCCATGGTGTCTCCAGATATTCTGGAGGGCGAGTATCCCACCGTCACGCCATGGACCGACGGGTTGACAGCTATCAGTCGCCTGCAGGCACTTTCCATACGACGGTGTCGTCCACCGCGTACAGCTGGCAGCTCTTGTCTTTGGCAAGCGCATTGCAGCGCTCCAGCGCCGCCGCCATGGCATTGGAACGCGCACTTGACCAGGCCCAGGCAGCCCCCGTGGTCGACAACGCAAAAGCTTTAGGCGGCTCGGCCGCCAGATACTGCAGATAGCCACGCTGGCGGGTCTCTTTGCCGCCGGGCAAGGCTTTTTCGTCCTCCAGGCGGGCAAATCCGGTGCCGGTGGGGGGCGGGTTTTCATGCTGAATCAGCGCCAGCTTGAACAGCTGGCTGTGGGGCAGACCCAACTCGGCCAGGAAAGCATCCACCTCTGGCACCCAGATCGGCAAGCCCGCAGCGGAGCCAAACATGGCATGCGAGTCACTTCCAAAAGTACCAAACGCGACGAGGCGGGCCTTGCCGCCGCCGTCGCGGTAATGCTGGTACATGTCTTTGTAATGCCAGGGCTGCCAAAACGAGTCGTTGTCGCCATAGAACCACAGCGAAGGCACATCCGTTTCAGAAGCGTAGCTTTCGAACGCGCGGGACAGCGCGTTCTGCCACCCTGGGCAACCGTCTTGCCGCAAACCCCCGGCAAAATTGACCAGCCCCCTGACGCCCGGATAGTGAAAGGTGCCAAACGCCAGCGTCGTCAAGCCGCCATGCGACTGCCCCACCACAAGTATGCGGCCCAGGTCCGCATCGGGTTGGGTTTTCAGGTATTCGAGCACCGCACGCACGTCTTCCGCCTGTGCCAGACCGTTGCCCTCCACATTGCAGCCACTGCCGATATAGGAGCCCGTCGATTGCGCAAAACCCTGGCGCATAGGCACCAGCACCATATAGCCCCGCTGCAGAAATTCGCGCGCCTGCCGCTCGTAACGCTGGCGCGGCTGAAAGTGCGGGTTCCCTGGCGACTTGCCATGGTTAATAAGCACCACGGGGAACGGGCCGGCACCAGGTGGTCGGTAGATGGTAGTTTGCAGCTCCGTGCCCAAAAGACCCGGCTTGCGCACCATCAGCACTTGTTCCCGCAAAGCGGCATTGAGCGCAGGCTCTGTCTGCGCGAATGCGGTAGTGACCGCAACGCCGAACCAAAGGGCCCAGCCGGCAAGCCCGCGCATCATGCCGCCATCTGCTTCACCAACGCCATGCGCTTGCTGGTGTGGCTGCCGGTAAGCACAAAGCCGTGGTGCGTGTCCGCCGCCTCGGCCGAGGCGAACCACCATTCGCCCAGTACCTGCTCCACCCACTGGCCCAGCTGGCCGGGTGCGGGCGGGTGCGCCACGATGGGCAGAGCCGGGGTTTTGATGGCTACCGGCATGGCCTGGAATGCCAGCGCGGTGTCGGTGCCATGGAGGTTGGCGGCCAGTGCCTTGGCTGCCGCCATGATGGGCATCACATAGGGCAAAGTGCGGCCGGTGGGCGCGCCAAGGCTGGCTGCGCTGGCGTACTGGGCGGCATCGCCCAGGGCCCATACATGGGCGGCGCTGGTGCGCAGCTGCTTGTCCACCAGAATGCCACGCTCCACCGCAATACCGCTGGCCTGGGCCAGCGCCATGTCGGCACGCAGGCCCACGGCGCTGAGCACGATGTCTGCGCTGAGCGTCTGGCCGTTCGACAGGCCCAGGCTAAGTCCGTCGGTAGCGGTGTCCACACGCTGCACCGTGGCGCCCAGCTGCCATTGCACGGCCAGCTCGGATAGGGCTGCCTGCAGCTGCGTGCTGGCCGTGGGCGGCAGCAAGGCGGCCAGGGGCCGGTCGGACGGGTCGATCACCGTCACCCGGTAGCCCGCGCCGGCCAGGTCGTTGGCAAATTCGCAGCCGATCAGACCGGCGCCCATGATCGCCACACGCGCGCCCTCGCCCAAGGCGGTCAGGCGCTGGTGGAAGACGGCAAAGTCGTCCAGCGAGTTGACCGACAGCACGCCATCGGCTGCATCACCCTGCAGCGGTACGCGGATGGGCTGGGCGCCGGTGGCCAGCACCAGGTCGCGGTAGGGCAAGGGGCCGGCGCCGGTGTGCAGCGTCTGCGTGGCCGTGTCGATGGCCGTGACCTGGGTATGGGGCAGCAGCGTAACGTTCAGCGTCTGCGCGATGGTGGCGGCCGGCGTAGTCACCAGTTGCGCCGGGCCGCGCTTCTGGCCAAAGGCATTGGACAGCGTGGGCTTGGCATAGAAATCACCGGCATTGGCGGTCACCAGGGTGATGGGCGTGGTGGTGTCTAGCTTACGGAACTCGCGTGCGGTTTGCCAGCCGGCCAGGCCGGCGCCAATGATCAAAACGGGATAGGACATAGGGCTTGGATATGGAAAAGGCTTGCTGCCGCGACGGCCAGCGAAACGCACGGCGCAGAGCGGGGGGAATAAAAAATGGCTGCAGGGGTAAGCACCACCAGCAGCCATTTTCGCTTGCGGAAACTGGATTCTTAAATCTCTACCGGCTCAAAGTCGGCCTTGGCCACGCCGCATTCCGGGCATTCCCAGCTGGCAGGCACGTCGGCCCACAGGGTGCCGGCGGCAATGCCGTCTTCGGGGCGGCCGGTGGCCTCGTCATAGATGAAGCCGCAAACGATACAGATATAGGTTTTCATGGTGGTTTCCTTATTGCTCACCCCAGGCTACAGTGCTGCGCACTTTCCGCCTCCCCCCTTGCAGGGGGCAACACCAGCAGCCTGGCAAAGCCAGCTCTGCGGTGTTTTTGGTGGGCGTGCGTCTCAGCTGAAGACTGGGTTGGTGAAGTTGGTTAATGGTCTGTAAAAATGCCTCTAGCGCAGATAAATCGAGCGCAAGCAGCTATGAAAATTGCAGCAATTATGCCGCCAGCGTGGCCAGTTGCGCCTTGTAGTGGTTGGCGTGGCGCTCCTCCACCTTGGCCAGGGCGGCAAAGCGTTTCTGGGCTTTTTCCAGCACGGCCTTGAACTGGGCTGCATGGACCTTGGACTCTTCGATCTGCTCGTCCATCTCGGCCACGGCGGCGGCGTTGCCCTCGGCTTCGGCGGTGGCCCGGAAGCCGGGGTACATCTCACTGTACTCATAGGTTTCACCGTCGATGGCGATTTGCAGGGCCTTGGCAGGCGTCATGCTGGCCTTGGGGTAGAGCAAATCCAGGTGGCCAAAGGCGTGCATGACTTCCTGGTCGGCCGTGGCTTCAAAGGCGCGGGCCGTAGCCTCGTCACCGGCTTCGCGCGACAGCTTGGCGAAGTAGCGGTACTTGATATGGGCCATGGATTCGCCAGCGAAGGCGGCTTCGAGGTTGGCGAGGGTCTTGATTTCGGGGCGTTGGGCGGGCGTGGTCATCGTGGGCTCCTGTAGGTTGGTAATGCGAACAGGAGCAATCTTACGGGTCACACGACAAAAATTACAATTGATAAAACAAAATCGATTGATAGTAACTATTTAGACATCCCCAGCCCTGGCCCGCAGCATGTACGAAAACATATCTGATTCGTAACAGACTCATTACAATTCTCAGCGTCTTTGCCTATGGAAGCCAGATGACTGCACGCTCGCTTGCACTACTTAACGATTTGCTGGGCCGCCTGTATGACGGCGTCATGACATCCGAGGGCTTCCAGTCCTTCATCAAAGCGCTGCGGGAGCTTTTCCAGCTCAAGGGCGTATCGCTGATGGTGCGGCATGCAGAAACGCAGGAAATTCGGGGCATATGGCTTTGCGGTATCTCCCAGTCGGAGATAGAAAGCTACGTCCTGGAATATGCGGACGAAGACATGCTGGCGCAACACATCATGCGCTCGCCCGTGGCCCACTTCTACGCCAGCAACCTGGATGTACCCCACCCCGAACGCATTCCGGAAAGCCGCTTCTACAAAGAGTGGGTGATCCCGCAAGGCATGGCCTATGCTGCTGGGGCGATTGTGTTGCAAGAGGGTCCCTGGTCCACCCTGCTATTTGTGCAAAAAGCGCCATCGCACCCGCCTTTCGTCCGTGCGGAAATGGAGGAACTCAACCTGCTGATACCGCATCTGCAGCGCGCCATCCAGATGCGCCAGCGCTTCACCGAGCTGCAGCTGGGTCAGAACTTCCTGATCGCAGGCCTGGACGTTCTGGCCATGCCCACCTTTTTGCTGGCGGAAGACGGCCTGGTGGTGCACCACAACCGCAGCGCGACCACGATGCTGGCGACGCTGCCGGACATACGTATAGACCAGGGACACCTGCAAACCAACGACCGGGCCACCAACCGCAAGCTCAACTGGGAAATTGCCCAGGCCGTACGCACGCGCCTGGACCACCGCAATGAAATGAATGGCGTGGTGTTGATGCCCCGCAGCGGCCACCAGCCGCTGATGCTCATGATTACCCCGCTACCGCTGCCGGAACCCTCCACCGTGCGCGGTGCGGCACTGATGTTTGCCTTCAACCCCGAGGCCACGCCCCGCGCCACGCTGGACCTGGTGCGGCGGCTGTTCACGCTCTCCAACGCCGAGGCGGAACTGGCCGTCGCCCTGTGCAGCGGCAAGGCGCTGGACGATGTGGTGGAAGACCGCGGCACCTCCATCAACACGGTGAAGAGCCAACTCAAGAACATTTTTCTCAAAACCGGCACCAAACGCCAGTCGGAACTGGTCGCCCTTCTGCTGTCCAGCCCCGCCTATTTTCTGGCGACCGAGTATCCCGCGCTTCCCGCGCAAGCCATCTTGGCGGCCGGGTTCTAGATCCATCTTTTTAAGGGCCACTCACCCGTTCGGGTGATAGCGCGTTCGCGCCCGCCGATACACACTTGGTTACATGTGAGCCATCCCCCTGGGAATGGCTCCATCGGGCGACTGCAACCGCCCGTTCCAAGAGGGCATAGCGCGCCCGGATATCTATCTAAAAGGACACACGATGCATCTTTCTCGCAAGCAACTCGGTCTGGCCCTGGCCTCCTCAGCGCTGCTGGGCCTGGCCGCCTGTGGCGACGGTGGCAGCAGCCCCACCACGGCTACAGCGACCACGACAACCTTCAGCGGCACCGCCGCCACCGGCGCCGCCATGGCAGGCGCCACGGTTTCCATCAGCTGTGCTGCCGGCTCCGGCACCGCGACCACCTCCACCACTGGCAGCTATACCGCCAGCCTCACGGGCGTAACGCTACCCTGCGCCGTCAAAGCCACCAGCAGCGATGGCAACACGGTGCTGTACTCGGTTGTCGCGCCCGGCACCAGCACCACCCAGGCGGCCAATATCACACCGCTGACGCAACTGCTGGTCGCCAGCCTGGCCGGCACCGACCCCGCCAGCTTCTTCAGCAACTTCAGCAGCAGCGCCAGCACAGTCACCACCAGCAGTATCAGCACCGCACAGACCGCAGTCCTGACCACGCTGAGCAACGCCGGCCTGGATGTCTCCAGCCTAACGAGGCTGTAAAAAAATCCGGTTCCCACACGCGCAACTATGGCGTTGCCCTGTGCGCAGATCGAGTTTCGTGA